>DWYN01000107.1 GCA_019118645.1 Candidatus Blautia excrementipullorum
TTTCCGTTCCCACTTATTTATTTTATTTTAATGGTCACTGTCATCTTCTTGTTGCTTCCATCCGTCGCCATGGCCGTGATCTTTACTTTTTTGCCTTTTCCAGGCTTCTTTGTCTTCACCTTGCCGGACGCGGATACGGTGGCATATTTCGTATTGCTGCTGGTCCAGATCAGTTTCTTGTTGGCGCCTTTGGCGGCCGTCACTTTCGCTTTCAGCTTCAGTTTTTGTCCCGCTTTCACCGTCCGTTTCTTAGCTCCCGCTATGATGACCTTCTTCACAACGCCTTTCATTGATTTGATACGGAAAGCAGCAGTAGCTCCGCTGCCATCGGCGGCTCTCGCAGTAATAATGACAGATTTGCCGCCGGTCTTTTTCTTCATGGTCACTATGCCGGATTGATTGACGGTTGCCACCTTCGGATTGCTGGAAGACCAGATCAAGCGCTGATCGGATGCATTTACCGGGAAGATGTTGGCAGTCAGCTTGATACGTTTACCCGCGGCGATTTTGTTGGAGAGGGCCTGGAGACGCATAGCTGTAATCTTTATTGGTCTATACGTTTTTTCTGTCTGCACAATATTTTGTCCCGAAGAAGCTCCCGGAATTGTCTGATTATTTCCCTTATCTGGTTCTGTCTGAGGTCCGTTTCCCGGAGTGTCTGGTTCTTCCGGCTTATCCTCGGAAACATTCATCACGGTAATCGGCATATTTACCTTTCTTGTCCGGTAAACCTCCTCGTAAGTGATGACCAGCTCCTTTTCTCCCGTAACCGTCATATCGATATCCGATACATTTGTGGTGTAATCCGTAACGATCGCTTCGCTTCCATCTGTATACACGGCTCTTATTTGCAGATCATTCAGATTCAAAACCTCACCTTTTTTATACTCTACTTTCGTCTTCGAAGCCACCAGATGATCCAGAGTTTTCAAAGTGTCTTCTCCCACATAAACGGAAGCGGTATTGTTAAACGGCAGCAAATCCTGTTTTTCATTCGTAACCTCAATCTCAAGGGTATCACTGCCCAAAGCTGCCAGTTCTTCTCTTGTAAAGTCCCGGGTTGCCTGCTCGCCAGCGGCAATTTTATCCAACTCTTCTGTTTTGATAGGCTCACCTGTTTCATTTTTTATTGATAAGGAAGCTGTGGTATCATAACCGCTCGTATTGGAAACAATCACAGAAAATGTATCCATGTCCGGCTGTTCTACAGTCAGGTTCAGTTCCGCACCCCCCGCTGTGATCTGCTGTGTATCATCGCTTCCACCTTCCTCAGAAATAGTCTGCACCGTTAACTCTGCATTTTCCGGTAAATTCTCAGGCATATCAGCAGTAATTTCTACCTGTTCCGTCTGTCCCGGTTCCATTTTCTGACTCAATACAGCTTCTCTGATCACTTCTGTTCCACATACAATCTGCACTTTGTCATTTGTACCTGTGCTTTCCAAACCATCATTGGTCACCGGAACCGTCAGCACTGCAGTATCTCCCGGCATCATATCTTCCTCGGTATATTCTATCGCTCCCATCTCCAGTTTACTCTGAGGGAGGACAGAAGAAATGCACAGATTTGTCGTTGTCTCCATGCCCAGTTCACCGTTGAAGGCAGCATCTGTCCTGGTAAATAAAAATTCAAAATCTGTTTCATTCCAGATGCCCGACGGATTCGCCGCATAGCCTTTCACATTTGTCAAAGTTACCGGCTCACTGATCTGACCGTTTCTCATCACATAGGCATAAAGGTTACTTCCATCCGTGTCTTCTTCAGGTTTATTGGATGCGCATACAACCAGCTCACAATCATTTCCCTCTATCACGTTATAATCGGAAGTAATCACTGCATCTCCCAAATATGTATGAATCTCCCCACCGGGAACGTCCGCATATTGTAAAGAAGCTGCGCCATCGGCATCTTCGGCATACCAAAGAAGAACATTTTGTTCATTGATCCGGGCAAACGATGGCTTTTGATTCTGCGAACGACTGGCCACTTCCGTCACCGTTCCCTGCATATCCATCACCGAGATGGTAGTCTCCAAATTTTCTTCTGTTCCGGAAGAACATTCCCACGCGGCCATTATATCATTCCCCATGGACCCTATTGCCACTGACTGTACAGGAGCATTCACCTCATAAGATGGCCGCGGTACAAAAGCATTTTCCTCCAAAGCAGCCACATGGACAATGTTCGTGCCTGTTCCTTCCAAAATATCATTGTTTTGGTTCTCATACCATGCAATATATGGGACATGGTTATTTACCGTAACAGCCGGTTTCAAATCTGCGTAGTCATTATTCGTTAACTGATAAATGGCCACCTTTTCTCCCGCGGTTCCCTCCAGGTTCAATCTTGCCACAGTAATCTCGCAGGCACTTGCCATTTCTTTCATAGAATTCTCAGTTTGTGGCTCATCTTCCGTCTCTGTAAAGGTTCTCTTTGCGTCAGACCAGGCAATATAAACATTTTCGCCATTCACAGCCGCCACTGCATCAAAATCAGCGGTTTCATCATCGTCCACCTGTACCGGATCAGACCAAGTTGCAGTATTCTCATCATATACGGAATAGACCACTGCCGTATGATTCCCTGTGGTTCTGCCTGAAAGATCCGCCGTATAAATCAATACCTTTTTCCCACTGTCTGTCTGCAATAGTGTCGGTTTCGCACTGGCATATATATCCGATTGCAGGACCTGCACCGCTGATTCTGAAGTTGCTTCCACACCGTCAGTGTTTGCCGCTCTCGCCCTGCTTTTCTTCTGAGAAGACATCTTTCCGTTCCAGGCGGAACTGTCTGTCCGCTTTATCTCCCACTGGCCTTCATCAGGCAAGCTATATGGGGCACTTTTTGATCTGGCTTTTGCATTCTCTGATGAATAATATTCCCAATCATCCTCCAGCAACGCTTTCTCATAGGAAAAGCACAATGCAGTGGCGCTGACACCAAGTTCTCCTGACAGCGTACCGGTGAATTTTCCCTTCGGAGCGCCATTTCCCGGCGCTTCCATCTCGGCTGTCAAAACATTTTTTCCGGAACCATATACGGACACATCCGCAATATATGCAACGCCGACGCCGCCGGACAATTTCAGCTTTGGCAGCGTCAATTCGACTTCTCCTGAGCTATATACACTGCTGTTGTCCAAATCCAGTCCAAGAGAAGTTGTCACCGCCACGCCGGCTTCTCCCGAGAACTTCACCACAACCGGAACGACAACAACCATAGTCTGCCATTTCTGCTCCGCTTTCGCTTTAATCTCTATGAAAGACTTTCCGCCAAAAGACTGGATTCCATCTTCTGTGATCGTTCCTTCCGCATAAGCAAAGAAGCTGATATCCGGCTTCACCTTCATTCCCATGGAAGCCGTTCCGTGTTTGCTGGACAAAAGTGCCTTGCATCCTTTTCTATAAGATTCTTTCTGCGTCTCTATGAACTTTTTAAAGGTTGCCCATCCATTTTCATCCAAATCCTCTAAACTATCGACTCCCACGCCGAGCCGGAACTCATTTCCTTCCCGTTCAAACTGCACCGGGATTTCTCCAAAATCCAGCGAGACCTCTCCGCCGCCGATCAGAGGAATATTATCGGAACCTCAAACTCCACATCGCCGCCGACCGTCAACTCCATGTCGTTTTCTTCGGTATCATCTCCGGTTACGGTAGTATTACCGGATGGCAGCGGTGGCAGCGGAACATCATCCGGACAAGTACTGCTGTAATGAATGGCAGCAGTTTCTAAAGCGACATTATAGTCTTTGATCGTAATGTTTTGCCACGCTTCTTTATTGCCGCCATAATAGACATCTGTCAAACTGTCACACATATGAAATGCATATTCATCTATCCCCGTCACACTTTCCGGAATTCCTATGCCTCTCAAACTGATACAATTGCAAAATGCAGTATCTTCTATCTTTGTTACGCCCTCCGGAATCTCATACACGGTCTGCTTTTTCCCAATGGGATAACAAAGTAACGTGGTTTTTTCTTTATCAAATAACACGCCATCTTCTGAGGAATACGCCGTATTATTTTTATCTACCTTTATGCTGCGCAGACCGCTGCAATATCCAAACGCACTATTTCCAATGCTTGTCACGCTTGCCGGAATCTCTATATTGTCCAAACCAACACAATTTTGAAATGTCTCTTCCCCTATTTTTCTTGTTTTGTCCGGAATCTCTATGCTACTCAGATTGCCACAGCCCCAAAATGCCCAGCTCTCTATTTTTTCCAAATTTTTCGGCATCTTCACACTATTCAAACTGCCGCAATTGTCAAATGCAAAAGCTTCTATCACTGTCACGCTATCCGGCAGCTCTACACTGCTCAAATTGATACAACTTCCAAATGCTCTGATTCCCACTTCCACCACCGGAACTCCTTCAATAGTATCCGGAATAACTGCCTCCGTGACACTCTCATCACAGTCCGTAATGGTTCCCGTGGACATATCAAACGTTATATTTCCTCCGGTAACCGCATGAGTAATTTCCGTATCCGCTGCTTCTATCTTCAGTCCAGGCACAGAAAGAACCATAGTGAGCACGACTATCATTGCAATCATACAGGAAATCAATCTTTTTTCCCACATCATTTCATCCATCCCTCTTTTCTCTGCAAGATTAATTCTTTTATCGTTTCTTCGCTGAAATATCTTTTCTTCCTCGCCACCTCGCTTTTGAACACAAAATGTAATAAAATTATATCATAACTTTGGAATTATTGGCCTATTACTTTATAAGCGGTATCTCTTAATTATTTTATCATTAAAAAAAGGATACGGCTAATGGTATGCTCCCATAACCGTACCCTTTTTCTCTTTGTTATCTCTGTAATTGAAGATCCCTTTTCTTCAATGTCTCTCTTAGTGTCTTCACAGAGATATTTAATTTTTCTGCTGTTTCTTCATCAGAAAAACCAAATTCTTTACACATCATGATTTTTCCGATGAGCTCTCCAATCTCCATGCCACGCTCCATACCACGCTCTTCATACATCTCTGATAAGTTGCACATCAAATCAACCTCCTTCCCAAAACCGTCTTCCATTGGAATTCCGTATTGGCCTGACAGCTCTTCCTTAATCTCCTCTTTTGATTTTTCCGATGAAAACACCGTATTCAGCAGCCCGATAAGTTTGTCATCTTTTTGATCCATGTCCTCCCTCAGGCAAATCATGACAACTTCTAGTTTATCATATGCCTCCTTCTCATCCGGGATACCAGTAAGAAGGTCTTCTTTTTGGATATGGTACCGACTAATGGCATTGCCGATATAATCTGGCGGATTGAAGCAGATCCAGATGGAATAAACTTTTTTCAAATTATCGTAATGTTTCAGGTCAAATTCCTGATTAATCTGTGAGGAAATCATCCTGGCGCAGTAAACAAGCCCTCTTGTCACGATTTTATAACCAGGGTAATAGTTTTTCTGTGCCTCCACATCAAACAAAATTTTTGTTTTTCCTTCGTTGACAAGGATATAAAAACGAATGTCGTAATATATAGTTCCTTCATTCCTGGATGTTGACTCTGTATTACTGCCTTCAATCCGTTCCTCTCCTTCCAGGAAAGGGACGTTTCCAATAGAAGGGCTTCCCTCAATGGAAGCAATTATTTCGTCAATCTCCATATCTGCCACTTCTTCTACTGTCCTTTTCAGTATACGGGCAAGGAGCGGCTTGTGGGACAGTACAATCTTGCACTGTTCGTCCAGTTGTCGTTTTTGTGGATCATCCTCAATACTATGAGCAAATGATGTCTGCATTTATTATCCCTTTCTTTGAATTTTTACAAAAACAATATGAAAGAATCAATATAAAAAGTTTTAAAAACGAGATTTTTTATTGTTATTATGTATTGTACCACATTTACGAAAAAAAGAGGGAATGTTTTGTTTCGCTCTGTCACTAAATCTGAAAACCAAAGGAGACCCGTGCCGGGTATTTCCTTTGCCGACTCGCTGGCCAGAAAACACTTTTTATTTTTATCTTTTTTATTGTTTTTATATTTTTACTATAATACAATAGATGAAAAAAGTCAAGCCAAATTTTAAAAAAGCAATCCCCTACACAAAGTTCAACATAATCTGCACACATCTGTTCTCTTGTCACATAACAACAAAGACATCAACAAACATAGCCAACAAATATGATGGCATCTTCCTAACTCGAAATTCTTTAATATTTCCTGAAAATAAAATTCAGATGATAAAGATTGAAAAAATAAAAAGATACGATTAAACAGACTATTGAATCTTCTCTCAAATTACTATAGACTACAATCAAAAACTGCAAATCTGGCACTCATTTTAACCAACTTAAA
>DWYN01000108.1 GCA_019118645.1 Candidatus Blautia excrementipullorum
AAAGTTTGGATTGTGGGTACGCTTTTCCGGTTCAGCAACGTAGAGATTGATGACTGAGCAATTCCTGATTTCTGAGCGAGCCGATATCTGCTCATATGCTTTTTCTCACACAATTCCTCGATTCGCTCTATAATATAGTTCTCAGCCGACAAGTATTCTACACCTCATTTCCGATATGATACCCTCATTGTACTGTGAACTTAGGTAACTTATCAGATTATATGTAATGAAGTAAAATACTTATGAGTTGCGTTATATACGGGTAAAAAAATAAGGTTCAGGTAGAGTATACCACACTTGACGTATGGCTGAACACCTCTATTTTAAGCAGATTTAGCCATTGACATACATTTGAAATATTATGATTTTTTAACAACGTTGCATTTTATTGCTATAATTAAGGTATCATGAAAAAAGTTACAATTCCTCTAGCAGAATTATTTGGCGATTGTGCCGTTAATCTAGAAGGAGCTAAGAAGGTTAGGACTCTGGTGCTTATGCCTGCGTTTTTCCTTCTCAAAAATTGTGCTGAAGCTGACATTAACGACTATATTGACGCAATAGAGTTAGATTTTACCGGTATCAGCTACACAACTCGGGCTTTTATGCATGAACTGCTAGGGGAATTGATTTGTGAATTTGGCGAATGGGTCTATGACTATATTACCTACAAAGGTGCCAATAGAAATGTATTCAGAGCTATTCTTAAGTCATATGAAACCATGCCCCAAAAACCAAAAAGCATTTACTATGATTAAGATATAAGTACCGGGCAGGAATAATCCCACCCGGCATCCGTAATTCTAACATTTTTATTTTTCTGGATAGTCCCATCTGCTCCTGAGCTTGATTCCGTTTTCCTTTAAGCATCTGGAAATGACTTGGCTGTCCACGTTCAGGCTCTTGGCGATCTCTTTAATCGTATGCATTTCTTTATACATTTTAATCACTTTCTTGCTATCGACTTTTGCTCGAGCCCGGCCACTTTTGCGAAGGGGAACTCCTTGTTGCTTGAGGAGTTTCACAATGGTCGTCTTACTGCAGTTAAATTCGGCACCCAACTCATAGCTTGCCTTGCCAGACTGATAGGCCATAATGATCTTTTGCGTTTCCTCAGGAGTAAAAATCCTTTGGTATGGCTGCTGGAGATTTTCTACCTTCTTTTTATCACAATAATAATCTGAATTTTCTCCCTTGTCATTTTTTGGGCTTTGTGAGATAATATCGGTATCGGACGGAGATAAGCGTCCGGCATGATTGGATAATTTAAACTCGAGAATCCTTTGGTAATTCTTCGAGTTAATTTCCATGAGTGCCATATTTTTAAACCGTGAAATCGCTTGTAAATACAAGGGTTTCACGGTTTTTTGATAATCAATATTTTGATTACCTTGCTTACCATTTCAGGAACAATTCTTATAGTGCGACAGCACCCACTTAACTATTTTATCCTAAATGCAATTCTTTTTTTAAAGCGTCTTGAAGAATTTGTGAAAAATTCACACCCCGTTCCAGCGCTGCGGCGTTAAGCCATGCGGGAAGCGTTACAGTACGGTTTACAGAACGGTTTACTTGTGCCATACGAATAGATGGCATATACACATCAACAAGTACAGCACGTTCATTTTCCTGTGTGTAAACCTTAGAAAGCGGCGTAGGCGCAGGAATTTGTTCTCCATCTTCTTCCAGCCCATAAAGGACACACCCAAGTAATTCCCGTGCAGAAATAAGGGCATCATCTTCATTTTCACCACTTGTAGCAACATCTAAATCTGGAAAAGTAACAGCAATTTCTTGTTCAGGTTCATAAGTAAATACAGCCGGATAAAAATACCGTTCTACTTTTTTCATGGGCTTACATCTACGCCCCTTTTTGGTTGGGTGTTTGAATTGGTGATGACTTCCTACACAATTCACTTCGTACCATCCATCAGCTTTCAGCATTTTTAAGACCTCCCGTGATGAATAACTTTTCATGCAGTTGTTCCTCCTGACAACAACGTGATAACACATATAAAAATATTTGTCAATGGATGCAACACATACTTTTATATTTGCTTTCTGAGGATAATATTATGAGCCGGCTCTAATGTATTCACGCTAACGATTTAAAAAGCTAATAATCAAATTGGTGACGAAATAATTTCGGACCAGCCGGCTTATGACCTGACATCCCGGCGCTTCATAAGCCAAACAGATATTAAACAGAAAAATATGGAAAACAGAATGACGGAAACCAGGAAAGGAAAAAAGCTGCCTGTCAGACTGTCCTCTGTTTTATTTGAATTCATGCCGAGAAGCATCAGGCTGTATGGCCAGAAAAGCCCCATGTCTTTATTGATGATGAGCATCCCGGTTACGCTTCCAACCAGAGCAATGCCGATGGGAACAGAGAAACTGCGGATTTTCATGGAAAGGAGCAGCTGCAGAGAGCAGATCGGCACGGCGCCCAGAATTCCACGGAGAAGCCAGAGGATAATTTCCGGCGGACAGAATCCGGGCAGGCCCACAAGCTTTCCGCATATGAGATACAAGACTCCCATCCAAAGCTGAGTGAGCAGGGTAATTGCCAGAGTAATCGTCAGTTTGGCAAAGAACACGCAGGATACAGGAACCGGGACGGTCATAATCATATTCCAGTTGTTATGCCGATGTTCCAGCCGCCACAGATAGGAGCAGTAAAGCCCAATCAGGGGAGCGTAAAAAAAGCAGGCATAAAATAAGGTGTTCTGCGTCCACAGGGAATACCATTCAGATTTTAAGATTCCCTGATTTTGCGCATAATTGAAGGTTCCCATAATTGCGGGAATAATTGGAATCAGAAGGCAGGCAGGAAGAATCAGTGAATGGCGAAGCTTCCTGCTTTCTGCCGTAATACAGCGAGTCAGCATAGTCAGACCTCCTTTTTCTGAATAACGGTTCGGCAAATCAGGTAAATGAGTGCGCCTGCTGCCAGAAACATAAGAAATGAAACTGTCGGGAATGGAATTTCATAATATCCAAGAATCTTGTTGATTTCAGAATCCCAGTTCATTCCCACGCAGGAAAAAACAGAGTAGTATCCCCAGAGAATCAAACGGGCCGCAGGAGCGGGGAAAAACATGGAGAACAGACCGAGAAAACATCCCGCAAGCCCAATGCCCAGAGGAAGAAGCTGATTTTCCGAAATCAGGGACAGAAACTGCTGAATACAGAGAATGACGGCGCTTACTGTGAAAGTAACCAGAAGATAAAGAAGATAAAGCGATATCTTCAGGCTGCCGAAATGGTAAATGGTTCCCAGAGCCGGAAGCATGATGCCCTGTCCCGCAACAAAGACAAGCAGATATTTGATGCAGGTAAGGTATTTGCAGTCGAAAAAACCGGTTCGTTTCTGAAGGGTAAAAAGAATTTTCAGAGTGTCGCCTTTTACCTCCATATCGCAGATTTTGCTTGCAATTACGGACAGCATCAGAGGAAGCATAATCGCATTCATCGGCGGAAGCTGATAGAGAAACATCATATAGCCGTCGGGAAGTTCCTGAGGCTTAAGGGAAGAAACCTGCCAGACAGCCCACAGAATCTGAAACCCCAGAAACCCCAGAGGAACAAGAATTGCCTTTTTGTGGCGTGCCTTCAGTTTTTCTGCACGCATCTGCTGCCAAAATACAGAATTCATAAGCTCACCTGCTTTCCTGTAAGATGAAGAAAGATGTCCTCCAGACTCATCTGGTGTTCTTCCAGCCGGAGAATACCGATTCCGGAGTTTACCAGAAGGGACACTGCCTGCATGACCCGGTTGTCTTCTGATGTGCGGAGCGTCAGGGCGCCGTTTCTCCACTCCGCCGGAAGCCCGGAGTGCTTCAGATAACGGAAAGCGGTCTGATCATCGGATGTACGCAGAAACAGCCGGGACCGGCTGTGCTCATGAAGAACAGACAGACTGTCCTGAAAGATCAGCTCCCCCTGATTGATGATTCCCACGTGAGTAGCCATCTGATCTATTTCAGAAAGAAGATGGCTGGAAATCAGCACTGTAATTCCGAAGGCTTTTGGAAGAGAACAGATCAGTTCACGCATTTCCTGAATACCCGCCGGATCAAGTCCGTTGGTGGGCTCGTCCAGAAGAAGAATTTTCGGGTTGCCTAAAAGAGCGGCGGCCAGTCCCAGGCGCTGCTTCATTCCCAGGGAGTACTGGCTGACTTTTTTATTTTGCTGTTCTTTCATCCGCACGATGTGAAGAACTCTGGGGATTTCCGATTCCGGGAGATTTTTCAGTGTGCAGATAATCTGCAGATTTTCTTTTCCGCTCAGATGGCCGTAATAGGCGGGTGATTCAATAAGAGAACCGGTTGCGGCGAGGATGCCTAAACGGTTTTTACTGTTTACTTCTTTTCCCAGAATAGTCATGCTTCCGGCCGTCGGTTTTACCAGGCCCAGAAGCATTTTCAAAGTGGTGGATTTTCCGGCGCCGTTCGGACCGAGAAAACCGTAGATGCTTCCGCCGGGGACACGAAGATCCAGATGATTTACGACAACTTTTGACTTGTAATTTTTGGTAAGAGATTCTGTAATAATCACAGGTCCCATAAGTAATACCTCCTTCAGTATGATCGGTTGTATATTTCTTTACAGGTGATACTATATAACATCCAGCTTATCAGAGACTTAATCAAACCTTATTTTTACCTTAAATTTTGAAAGGAAATCTTGGAACGGGATTCAGGAACAGCTATAATAGGCAGCATAGAAGACAAATCAGAAAGTATGCGGGAAAACCGCATGGCGGCGAAAATATGAAAGATTGCAGGGAGGATTTTTCCATGGATATTCATCAGTATAAAATTATGCTTGTGGACGATAATCAGGATCTCAGGGAGATGATTGCGGGAATTCTGAGGCAGAGCGGATTTGAAAATATTACGGCTGCAGGGAGCGTGGCAGAGGCTTTGGAGGTATTTCACAGAGAAAAACCGGATATGGCGGTTCTGGATGTTATGCTGCCGGATGGAGACGGATTTCGTCTGTTTCAGAAACTGAGAGAAGAATCACAGATACCGATTCTGTTTCTGTCTGCCAGAGATGAGGACAGGGACAGGCTCTTTGGCCTGGGACTTGGAGCGGACGACTATATTACAAAACCTTTCCTGCCCCCGGAACTGGTTCTCCGCATAACCGCTATTTTAAAACGCTCCTACCAATTCGGCAAAGAAAAGGAAAAGCAGGAGTCCACCCTTCGGCTGGGGGACTGCGAAGTCCTGTTCGACTACGGTATCGCGCGCCGCCAGGGGAAGGAGCTTCCGCTCACGGCTAAGGAGCTGGCAATTCTGACGAAACTGAATGAAAACAGAGGGAAAATTGTAACTTTCGATGCCCTGTGCAGCGCAGCGTGGGGAGATTCCTATTATGGATACGAAAATACCCTGATGGTTCATATACGCCATCTCAGAGAAAAACTGGAGGAGGATCCTTCCCACCCGCGCTGGCTTCTGACGGCCCGGGGGCTGGGCTACCGCCTGGCCAAGGAGAATGTCTGAAGAGATACTTTTAATATGAGGTGAAGCTTATGAAGAGTCTTTTTAAAATAATTTTCCGCTACTCTGTTACAGCAGGAGTGATCATTCTGGGAATTCTGATCTGCAATATGTCGGTTTTCCTGTTTTGGGGATACAGAACTCTGGAAAAGGATCAGCCGCAGAAGTTTGACCGTGCTGCTGTTGATGAAATCGGGGGACAGCTTTATCAGGAAAACGGTCAGTGGAAAATTACGGAAACGGGTATAGAACGTGCGGAAGATATAGAGTGCCAGTGGATTATGGCCCTGGATGATGAGGGAACCGTGGTATGGGAATGGAGACTTCCGGATGATTTTGCCCGTTCTTACAGTCTGCAGGATGTGGCGGCATTTAGCAGATGGTACCTGAACGATTATCCGGTGACAGTCTGGCGTTCCGGAGACCTTCTTCTGGTGGTGGGACTGGACAAAAACTCGGTTGTGAGATACAGTGAGATGTTTCCCCTCAGCAATATCAGAAGTATACCAGGATATTTCAGTATGGCTTTTACGATGAATGTAATTCTGATTCTGTTCCTGGTTCTCCTGCTGGGATACCGGTTTTATAAAGCCCTGAGGCCTATCGGAAAGGGAATTGAAAAGCTCTCGGAGCAGGAACCTCTGAATTTAAAAGAAAAGGGAATGGCCGGAGATCTTGCAAAACAGCTGAATCAGGCTTCCGCCATTCTTCAGGAGCAGAAGGAAAAGCTTTCGAAAAGAGATCAGGCGCGGACGGAATGGATTTCCGGCGTTTCCCATGACATCCGCACTCCTCTGGCTCTGATTCTGGGATACGCGGACAAACTGAAAAAGGACGGAAGCCTGGATGAAGAAGAGAAAAGGGCAGCAGATATTATATGCAGACAAAGTCTCATTATCCGCCAGCTTATTGAAGATCTGAACCTGACGTCCAAGCTTGCCTACCAGGCGCAGCCGCTGAAAAAAACGCTCTGTTCCCCGGCACAGCTTCTGCGGGAATGTGCGGCAGATATTTATAATGAGGAAATTACGGAGGAAAAGAATACAGAAACAGAGATTGAACTTTCGATAAGTCCTGAGATGGAAAAAGTCCGTATTTCGGCAGATCCCGGCCTTCTGAAGCGTGCGCTCCGCAACTTGATCGGAAACAGTGTCCGCCATAATCCGGATGGCTGCCAGGTAAGAATAAGGCTGCGCCGCACTGGCACACAGATTATCTGGGAGATCTTTGACACTGGGAAAGGAATTCCGGAAATCGTTGTTCAGAATATGGACGCACAGACGGAGAAGGTACACATCATGGGTCTTCGACTTGCCCGGCAGATTGCCCGGGCTCACGGAGGCGACCTGAGGTTTTGCCCGAGGGGAACGGGAACTTATGATGTGAAGATGGCGATTCCGGAGGATGAATACTGAAAAGGATGGAAAAATTACGCAGGAGTGCTTGACAAAATATGTTAGCTGATGTAAACTTTAGTAGTTAAAAGAAACTAACTAATATGATTTTGCAGTACAGTATTTCCACCGGGAGAGATGAAAATGGACAGAGGACAGCAGGATAACTTTGCAGAGACCGGCATTTCCGGGAGAGAGGTGCAGAAACAGTACCAGAATATGGATATGCGGCGGGAAGAGATTATACAGCAGCTGCGGAAAATGGGCTGCCGGATCACGAAGCAGAGAAGACTTCTGCTGGATATTATTCTCAGTGGAAAATATACCTGTTGTAAGGAAATTTATTTTCTGGCTGTGAAAAAGGATCCCAATATCGGCATGGCGACCATATACCGGATGGTGAATATTCTGGAGGAGATTGGAGCCCTGCAGGGCAGACAGTCATTTCGGATCTGCTGTCACGGCTACACATCGCCGGTAACCTGTAAAGTAAGCCTGGACGATGAAACCTGTATTATTCTGGAGGAAGAAAGGCTTTCAGACGTAATTGAAAAAGGTCTGAAAACCAGCGGCCGGCTGAAAGACAGAAAGGTAGTAGAGGTGTCTTATTGGGAAAATTCCTCAACAAGGCAATAAACTCTGGACAATTAAAAAAAGAGGGAATATAAATAACCTTACAGGCATCCCGCAATTGCCGCAGATAGGGGATAATGGAAAACAGAGGAGGTGTGAAAGGTGAAAAAGCACAGATTCTGGGCCTGGGCGATGATTGCCTGCCTGTTTATGACAATCTACACAGGTTATAAGCATCAGTAACAATTTTCTTTCTTTATTTTATTTATTTCAGAATTACGGAGGTTTGGTTATGTTTGATAAGAAGAAAACGGGTCTTTTTGCTGCAGGAGTATTGTTTGGAACCGCGGGAATCCGTGTGCTGACAAGCACGGATGCGAAGAAATTTTACACTCAGTGTACAGCCGCTGTTTTAAGAGGAAAAGAATGTATAATGAATCTTGTGGCAAAAGCACAGGAGAATGCCGGCGATATTTATGCAGAGGCACAGCAGATCAATGAGGACCGGGCAGCGGAGGAAGCGGAAAAGACGGAAGAGGACGCTGCGGAAACAGATCCGCAGGATGAGACCGCCGGGGAAGAATAAAAAGATTATGAAATTTGTAATTGAACATGAGATCAGAGGACGGATGAGGATAAATGTCTGTCAGAAGAGGATGACGTTTCTGGAAGCAGATACGCTCCAATACTATCTGACAAAATGCTCCGGCGTATCTTCGGCAAAAGTTTCGGAAAGAACCGGGAATGCAGTTATCTGCTATTCGGGAAGCAGAACAGAGATCATAAAAGCCTTAAAATGCTTTTCGTACAAAAGCACAGAAGTTCCGGAGGCTTATCTCCAGAATTCAGGGAGAAAACTGAACCGCGAATACTGGGACAAACTGGTGAATTCTGCTCTCATTCACTTCGGCAAGAAGTTGTTTCTTCCTTCCCCGGTCAGATCAGCGGTGACGGCCGTAAATTCTATAAAATATATCTGGCACGGGATTCGTACCCTTGCAGCCGGCAAAATTGAAGTTCCTGTTCTGGACGGAACCGCAATCGGCGTTTCTGTGCTGCGGGGAGATATGAATACTGCGGCTTCGATTATGTTCCTTCTGGGTATCGGAGAAATTCTGGAGGACTGGACGCACAAGAAATCTGTAGACGATCTGGCAAGGAGCATGTCCCTGAAGGTGGAAAAGGTCTGGCTGCAGACGGAAGATTCCGAGATTCTGGCAGATGTCGGAGAGGTCAGGCCGGGAGATCTTGTAAAGGTACATATGGGAAATGTTATTCCTTTTGACGGGACTGTGGAAAAGGGAGAAGCGATGGTGAACCAGGCTTCTCTTACAGGAGAATCCCAGCCGGCGCCCAAACGGAACGGAAGTTCTGTATATGCGGGAACCGTGGTAGAAGAAGGAGAGCTTGTTTTCCGTGTTAGGGAAACCTCCGGATCCACAAAATTTGAAAAAATTATTACAATGATTGAGGAAACGGAAAAGCTGAAATCTTCTGTGGAAAGCCGGGCGGAACATCTGGCTGACAGACTGGTACCTTATACCCTTCTTGGGACGGGCCTTACCTATCTGCTGACCAGAAATGTGACAAAGGCTCTGGCTGTTCTGATGGTGGATTTTTCCTGCGCACTGAAACTGGCCATGCCTTTGTCCGTGCTTTCTGCCATCCGTGAAGCCGGCAGCCACAGAATGACGGTAAAGGGCGGCAAGTACCTCGAAGCCGTGGCGGAGGCCGATACGATCGTTTTTGATAAAACAGGAACTCTGACCAAGGCAAGACCAGTGGTGGTGAAGGTGATTTCCTTCAGCGGCGAGCCGGAGGATGAACTCCTCAAGCTGGCAGCCTGCATGGAAGAACACTTCCCGCATTCTATGGCGAAGGCTGTGACAGAGGCGGCGAAACGGAAAGGCCTTACCCATGAAGAAATGCATTCCAAAGTGGAATATATTGTGGCCCATGGAATTTCCACCACAGTAAATCAAAAGAAAACGGTAATCGGCAGCTATCATTTCATTTTTGAGGATGAGAAATGCAGGATTCCGGAAGGAAAACAGGAACTGTTTGACCAGCTTCCGCCGGAATATTCCCATCTGTATCTGGGGATTGAGGGAGAGCTTGCTGCAGTGATCTGCATTGAGGATCCCCTCAGAGAGGAAGCGCCCCAGGTAATCCGCAGTCTGCGGAAAGCAGGATTTTCCAAACTTGTGATGATGACGGGAGACAGTGAACGAACCGCCCGGGCAATTGCTGAGAAAGTAGGGGTGGACGAATACTATTCAGAGGTTCTCCCGGAGGATAAGGCAAGATTTGTGGAAAAAGAAAAAGCGCAGGGACGCAAAGTGCTTATGGTGGGCGATGGAATCAACGATTCGCCGGCTCTTTCAGCGGCAGACGCAGGAATTGCGGTCAGCGACGGAGCAGAAATTGCCAGAGAGATCGCGGATATTTCCATAGACGCGGAAGACCTTTTCCAGCTGGTTACACTGAAAAAAATCAGCCGGGGCCTGATGAAGAGAATTGACCGCAATTTTAAAACGATTGTGGCTGTCAACGGAGGCCTGATCCTGCTGGGAGCCTTTGGCGCGCTTCAGCCGGGGCTGTCGGCCCTGCTTCACAATACTTCTACACTGATCATCAGTCTGGAGAGCATGAAGAACCTTCTTCCCGGAGAAGAAGAGCGTGCTCCGGAGGAGAACATGGAGCTTTGTCCGGAAGGAATATAGCTGTTTATTGAGAAGAGAACTTTTTACATAACGGATATGGACGCATATCCGTTAAATAAAAAACATAAGTTAGTTATAACTAATTTAAAAAGACGTATGAATCAGGAGGTGCCCGGAATGTTGGAATCAGATGTGATCGCTTATTGTGCCCCTACGCTGGCGGGCTTAAAAACCGCTAATATGTTCAGCTATAAACCTCTGCAGATGGAGGGGCTGGACGCGGAAATCCGCAGGGCAAACGGTATACTGAATGAAAAAGGAGTTTTCATTGAGGTACTGAAATCAAACGATGCGCGAGCGCTGCTCTATGTATACCGAAGGAAGAAGCTGGAAGCGGATCTGAAAAGAGAAGGCGCCCGCAGACTTTTGGAACAGTGCGGGTACGGGGATACGGAACCGGAAGCCTGCATCGGATATCTGAAAACGAGATTTTCCCAATATAGGGATTTTCCCCATGAAGTAGGGCTTTTTCTGGGATATCCTCTCCACGATGTTGTAGGGTTTATTGAACAGAAAGGACAGAATTACAAATGCACCGGAATCTGGAAGGTATATGATAATGAAAAAGAAACACAGCAGACTTTTCGGAAACTGAAAAAATGTACGGAAATTTACAGAAGGCTGTTTGCCGGCGGAAGGAGCATCCGTAAGCTGACAGTTGCGGTGCAGTGACAGGTGAATGCCGGAAAGGCGGGGAACTGCCTTTCAGACATAGATATTTTACAGAAAGGAAAAGGTAACAGGATATGAGTAAAGTGGCAGTTGTATATTGGAGTTCCACCGGAAACACAGAAGCAATGGCGGAGGCGGTAAAAACCGGAGCGGAAGGGGCCGGATGCCAGGTGTCTCTTTTTACTGCATCGGAATTTTCCGCTGATAAGATGGACGGCTTCGATGGAATTGCATTTGGATGCCCGGCTATGGGCGATGAGGTTCTGGAAGAAGATGAATTTGAACCGATGTTCCAGGAATGCAGAGAAAAGCTTTCCGGAAAGAAGATCGCGCTGTTTGGTTCCTATGGCTGGGGCGACGGTGAATGGATGCGGAACTGGGAAGAGGACTGCAAAGCGGCGGGCGCACAGCTGGCGGCTGATTCCGTGATCTGCCAGGAGGAGCCGGATGACGAGGCAGTGGAGAGCTGCAGAGCACTGGGCAAAGCCCTGGCATAAAATGATGTATGGATAAAAATACAGGGAAACAGAAAAATGCTCTTGAATTTTATACTTTAATGTGCTAACATTTGAGTCAGACAAGGATGTCAGAGTACGTCAGGTACTCCGGCATCCTTTCTTTTTTGTTCCGGAGCAATAAAAAAGACGAGGAGGATGAGATATGGATACAGGAAATACCGCTTTTATGATTATCTGTGCAGCCTTTGTGTTTTTTATGACGCCCGGCCTTGCGTTTTTTTACGGCGGACTGGTACGAAGGAAAAACGTCTGCAATACAATGATGGCCTGCGTGGCAATTATGGGCCTTTCTGTGGTGATGTGGGCCTTGTTTGGCTATTCCCTTTCTTTTGGAGGAAATCATGGGGGAATCATCGGAGATCTCCGCTGGTTCGGACTGAACGGTGTGGGAATGGAGGCGGGACCCTATGCAGAGACGATTCCGCATCTGGTATTCTGCGCTTTTCAGATGATGTTTGCTATGATTACCCCGGCTCTGATCACGGGGTCTCTTGTGGGAAGAATGAAATTTAAGGCATTGTTTCTTTTTGTGGCCCTCTGGTCGCTGATCGTGTATTATCCGCTGGCCCACATGGTCTGGGGAGAGGGAGGATTCCTGGCAGCGATCGGATCTGTTGATTTTGCAGGAGGCAATGTGGTTCATATCAGTTCAGGAATCAGCGCCCTGACACTGGCGATTCTTCTTGGAAGAAGGAGAGGATATGAATTTACTACTTACCGGGTACATAACATACCTTTCGTAGTTTTGGGAGCCTCCATGCTCTGGTTCGGATGGTTCGGGTTCAATGCAGGCAGCGCGCTGGAAGCGAACGGACTTGCGGCCCATGCTTTTATGACTTCCGCGATTTCTTCGGCATCGGCTCTTTTGTCCTGGATGCTGATTGATGTGATAAAAAGTAAAAAGACAACTCTTGTGGGCGCGTCCACAGGCCTTGTGGTGGGTCTTGTGGCAATCACTCCAGGGGCGGGATTTGTGCCTATGTGGGCCTCTTTTATAATCGGAGCTCTGGTAAGCCCGATCTGTTATTTCGGAGTGGCTCTTGTGAAGAAAAAGCTGAAAATAGACGATGCTCTGGATGCTTTTGGATGTCATGGAATTGGCGGCATCTGGGGAGGCCTGGCTACAGGAATTTTTGCAGATCAGTCTGTGAACAGCGCAGCCCGCTGGAACGGCCTTGCTTTCGGAGACTTTCATCTTTTTGCTGCACAGCTGATCGGCATGCTGGTAACAATTGCTGTTGCAGTGGCAGGCACGCTGATCTGTGCGGCTGTTGTAAGGATATTTACTCCTCTGCGGGTGGATCAGAGAGAAGAACAGATCGGGCTGGATATTTCTCAGCATGGAGAAAGCGCGTACCCGAGCTTTAACGGTCTGGATCAGTAGGAGGGTATGAATTATGATGATAAAAATAGATGCAATTGTAAGAGAGGAAAAGTTCGAGGACGTAAAACAGGCTTTAAATGAGATTGGCGTAAACGGAATTACCGTGTCTCAGGTTATGGGATGCGGCATTCAGAGAGGATATAAAGAAATCGTAAGAGGAATGCAGGTCGATATGCAGATGCAGCCAAAACTGAAATTTGAGATCGTGGTGTCTTCGGAGGAGTGGGAGAAGAAGGCAGTGGATGCTATCCGAAAATCCGCTTATACCGGAGAAGTGGGGGACGGAAAAATTTTTACCTATGAAGTACGTTCCGTTCTCAAAATCCGTACAGACGAAACCGGTTACGACGCAATTCAGGCCACTGAATAAAAGGCGGATCTGCAGAACTGACGCAGACTGTGCTGTTTCCATAAGCTACTCTGGAGAATTCTGTCAGAAGATGTAAAAAGAGAGAAAGGGGATCGGAACACAGGTTTCGATCCCCTTTCCGGCTTCCGGCCTGTTTTCATTGCCGCTGCACCATTCTTTGCCTTTAAGTTCGTCCATGTACTGAGTATAATCCAGAATATAAATATCCACAGTGGAAATGTCTCTGTCCTGGAAAAAGCAGAATGTTTAAAAGAATTCCAATTGTATGTTCACATTTCTATCATAAATCTCTGCTATGATAATTGACAAGACAATCTAAGAGAAAACGGGAGGAAACAGATATGGACACCCTGAAAATTTTAGTAGTGGACGATGAGAGCCGGATGAGAAAACTGGTAAAGGACTTCCTGGTAAAGAAAAATTTCCAGGTGCTCGAGGCGGGAGACGGGGAAGAGGCAATGGACATTTTTTATAAGGAGAAAGACATTGCCCTGATTATACTGGATGTAATGATGCCAAAGATGGACGGCTGGGAAGTGTGCCGTGAGATAAGGAAAAACTCCAAAGTGCCGATTATTATGCTGACAGCCAGAGGAGACGAGAGAGATGAGCTTCTGGGATTCGATCTTGGAGTGGATGAATATATTTCCAAACCCTTCAGTCCAAAGATACTTGTAGCCCGGGTGGAGGCAATCCTGCGGCGGACAGGGCAGGATATGGCGGAAAATATTCTGTCTGCCGGCGGAATTGTTATAGATAAAGCCGCCCACCAGGCTACGGTGGACGGAAAACCTATGGAGTTAAGCTTTAAAGAGTTTGAACTTCTGACATATTTCCTTGAAAATGAGGGAATTGCTCTTTCCCGCGAAAAAATCCTGAATTCCGTATGGAATTACGATTATTTCGGAGACGCCCGCACGATTGACACCCATGTGAAGAAGCTGAGAAGCAAAATGGGGGAGAAAGGCGAATATATCAAGACCGTCTGGGGAATGGGCTATAAATTCGAGGTAGATGAAAAATGACAGGGATCATTCGAAACCGGAAAAAAGATTCCGCCCACAGATTTCATCCTCTGAGAAGGCAGATTGCGGCGCTTTTTATCGGTCTTCTTCTTTTGTCTCTCTGTATAATCACAGCTGTAAACGGACTGTTTCTGGAACGGTATTATATCAGCAAAAAAACGGAGACCCTGAAAAATGCAGTAGAAAATCTGGAATCTCTGAATATCCGGGAAAATACGGACGGAACCTGGACGGCAGAGGTACCGGACAGCACTTACAAAGCAAGTTCTGAAAAGAATCTTTCCTGGACAGTAATTACCTGGGACGGACAGGAGGTTGTCTCGGTAGGCAGCAATAACGGCATGCTGGTAAACCGCCTGGTGGGATATGCCTATGACCTGGATCAGAAGGAAGGCAGGGAGAAAATCCTTGAGGAGACAGATACCTATGTAATCCAGCAGGTAAGCGACCGGTTCGCAGGAATGGACTACGTGGAAAGCTGGGGAACGATAGGGGACCAGGATCAGTTTTATTTCCTGATCCGCACTCCACTGGAAAGTATCCGCGAGAGCGTTTCCATTTCCAACAGTTTCTATTTTTACGTGGGAGCCGCTATTATTCTCATCAGCGGTCTGGCGATCTGGGTACTCACAAAACGGATCACAAGACCCATCAGTGAGCTCACCGTTCTTTCGCAGAAGATGAGTAATCTTGACTTTGACGCCAAGTATAAGAGTCGGGCGGGGAATGAGATCGATGTTCTGGGGGAGAACTTTAACCGGATGTCAGAACAGCTGGAAAAAACAATTTCGGAATTGAAAGCGGCAAATAATGAGCTTCAGAAGGATATTGAGAGCAAAATAAAAATCGATCAGATGCGCCGGGAGTTCCTGAATAATGTATCTCATGAGCTGAAAACTCCTATCGCCCTTGTACAGGGATATGCAGAGGGACTGAAGGAAAATATTTCGGACGATCCGGAAAGCCGGGAGTTCTACTGTGACGTAATTATGGACGAGGCTGCAAAAATGAATAAACTGGTGAAAAATCTTCTGACTCTGAATCAGCTGGAGGAGGGCCGGGACGAAGTGACCATGGAGCGGTTTGACATCGTGAGTCTGATCAGTGGAGTTCTTCAGTCCATGGACATAATGATCCAGCAGAAGGAGGCAAAGGTAAATTTCGCGGCAGATCAGCCGGTTCCGGTGTGGGCGGATGAGTTTAAGATTGAGGAGGTAGTCACCAATTACGTCAGCAATGCGCTCAACCATCTGGAAGGCGAAAAAGAAATTGAAATCTGTATCCGTCCTCAGAAGAACCGGGTGAGAATTTCCGTCTTTAATACAGGAAATCCGATTCCGGAGGCAGACCTGCCGAATCTGTGGAACAAATTTTACAAAGTGGACAAAGCCCGAACCCGCGAGTACGGCGGAAGCGGCATTGGCCTTTCTATTGTAAAAGCGATTATGGAAAGTCATCATCAGGAGTACGGGGTTCAGAACTACGACAATGGAGTAGAGTTCTGGTTTACCCTGGATAGCGGAAACGAAAATTAAAATGATTGACTAAGAGTGCGGAAAAGACAGAGGATCCGGGAGAAACCCGGCGGAAAAAGAGAAAATTTCCCGAGAAAAATCGACAGATGTGAAGAAACTGCTTTGCATCTGTCATTTTTTGGGGTATACTTGTTTACATGAAAAAAGACAGGATGTGTAATGATGATTGGTATTATTGATTACGATGCAGGGAATATAAAAAGTGTGGAAAAAGCCCTGATTTATCTGGGAGAGGAACCGGTGGTTTCCCGCGATCCGGAGATTCTCATGAAAGCCGACAAAGTGATTCTGCCCGGTGTCGGGAGCTTTGGAGATTCTATGGCGAATCTTCACAAATTCGAACTGGTTCCTGTAATTCGGGATATGATAAAGAAAGGAAAGCCTTTTCTTGGAATCTGTCTGGGACTCCAGCTTCTCTTTGAGAGCAGCGAGGAGAGCCCGGGCGTGGAGGGCCTGGGAATTTTAAAGGGAAAAATCCTGAAGATCCCTTCTGCGCCGGGACTGAAAATTCCTCATATGGGATGGAATTCCCTTCACCTTCAAAATGAAGGAAAACTGTTCCGGGGAATACCGGAAGATACCTATGTGTATTTTGTTCACTCTTATTATCTTCAGGCAGAGGAGCCTGAGATTGTGAAGGCGGTTGCAGAGTACGGCACATGTATTCATGCTTCTGTGGAAAAGGGCAATGTGTTTGCCTGCCAGTTCCATCCGGAAAAGAGCAGCAGATGGGGACTGAAGATTTTAGAGAATTTTGCAAAACTGGATGGGGAGGGAGTCTGAAATGTTTACAAAGAGAATTATTCCCTGCCTGGATGTGAATAAGGGAAGAGTTGTAAAAGGCGTAAATTTTGTGGATCTGAAGGATGCGGGAGATCCTGTGGAGATTGCAAAAGCCTATGACGGAGCCGGAGCAGACGAGCTTGTTTTCCTGGATATCACTGCTTCCTGTGAGGGAAGAGATACGGTGGTGGAAATGGTGCGCCAGGTGGCGGCCAATGTGTTCATTCCTTTCACTGTGGGAGGAGGCATCCGCACGATTGAGGATTTTAAGAGGCTTCTCAGAGAGGGAGCGGATAAGATTTCCGTAAACTCGGCGGCCATCGACCGGCCGGAACTGATTACGGAAGCAGCGGAAAAGTTTGGTAGCCAGTGTGTGGTAGTAGCCATCGACGCCAAAAGAAGAGAGGACGGCGGCTGGAATATTTATAAACATGGAGGCCGCCTGGATACCGGAATTGACGCTCTGGAATGGGCGGTAAAGGCAGAGCGGCTAGGAGCCGGAGAAATTCTTCTTACCAGTATGGACTGCGACGGAACGAAGGCGGGATATGATATTGCTCTTACCAGGGCAGTGGCGGATGCGGTATCGATTCCGGTAATCGCCTCGGGCGGTGCGGGAACTCTGGAGCATTTTTATGGCGCTTTGACTGCCGGAGGAGCAGACGCGGCTCTTGCGGCATCCTTATTCCATTACAAAGAACTGGAAATCAGCCAGGTAAAGGATTATCTGGCCGAAAAAGGCGTTTCCGTTCGAAGATAAAAGAGGTGAAGATATGGCTCCTTTGTCAGGAGAGTGGCTGGAGGCTCTGAAGGATGAATTCCACCAGCCGTATTATGTGAAATTGTATAAAACAGTTATGCAGGAGTACAGAACAAGAAAAATATTTCCTCCTGCAGATGAAATATTCAATGCCTTTCATCTGACGCCTTTAAGCCAGGTGAAAGTAGTGATTCTGGGACAGGATCCTTATCATAATGACGGACAGGCCCAGGGCCTGTGCTTTTCCGTGAGGGAGAATGTGGAAATTCCTCCGTCTCTTGTAAATATTTACCAGGAACTCCACGATGATCTTGGGTGCTACATTCCGGATAATGGGAATCTGGAAAAATGGGCGCGTCAGGGAGTTCTTCTCCTGAATACGGTGCTGACCGTCCGGGCACATCAGGCCAACTCACACCGCGGGATCGGGTGGGAGCAGTTTACGGACGCTGCGATCCGGGTACTGAACGAGCAGGACCGTCCTATTGTGTTTCTTCTGTGGGGACGGCCCGCGCAGATGAAAAAAAACATGCTGAACAATCCCCGCCATCTGATTCTGGAGGCGCCCCACCCCAGCCCCCTGTCTGCTTTCCGCGGTTTTTTCGGATGCAGACATTTCAGCAAGACAAATAAATTCCTGCAGGAAAACGGTCTGAAGCCTGTCGACTGGCAGATTGAGAACCGGGGTCAGAGACCGCAGACGGCGGAAGAAAGCGAGTGGGTATGAACCAGAAAAACAATTTAGTGAAAAACGCCTCCTTTTTGATGATCGCCGCGATGGTGTCAAAGATCATTGGCCTTCTTTACAAGAGCCCGCTGTCGTCCATTGTGGGAAATATGGGAATGGGATACATCAGTCTCGCCCAGAATGCCTATATGATCCTTCTGATGATTGCTTCCTTCAGTATTCCCCAGGCAGTATCAAAGCTGATCTCTGAGAGGGTGGCCCTTAGAGACTACAAAAACGCACAGAAGATATTCCGGGGCGCCATGATCTATGCGGCTGTGGTGGGCGGTGTGGTGGCGCTGATCTGCCTGTTCGGCGCCAGGTTTATTATTCCCAGCAATCAGCCCAATGCGGTACTGGCGCTTCAGATACTTTCTCCGACAATTTTTCTGTCCGGCATTCTCGGCGTATACAGAGGGTATTTTCAGGCTTACCAGAACATGCTTCCTACCTCGGTATCCCAGATTCTGGAGCAGATATTCAACGCCGGTGTAAGCCTTCTGGCAGCGTGGCTTTTTATCAGATATCTGTCTGACGGAACAGACGGACAGACGGCAAAGTGGGGCGCAGCCGGGTCTACCGTGGGCACGACGGCGGGAGTTGTGGTCGCTCTTATCTTTATGCTTCTTGTATATGGTCTGAACCGGAGAGGAATTCAGAGACGTGTGGCAAGGGACAGGACCCATCGGGAACAGTCCTACAAACAGATTTTAAAGCTGATCGTGCTGATCGTATCACCGATTATTCTCAGTGCTTTTATATATAATGTGAATGGTTATCTGAATGGTGTGCTCTATTCAGAGATTCTGGGAAGACAGGGAGCAGACGCAGATGAACTGAGTATGATGTATGCGGAGTACGCCACATATTTTATGAGCATCATCAATATTCCGCTGACCCTTTCCAGTGCGGCGCCGACCTCCATGATTCCGGAAATATCGGCTCTGTATGCCACAAAAAATATCAGGGAAACAAGAAGACGGATTGATCAGACTGTCCAGCTTTCCATGTTTATTTCTGTACCCTGCGCCGTGGGCCTTGCCACCTTGTCGCAGCCTATCGTTTCTTTCCTGTTCGGAGGAACCAACGGGGTGGCGGGAAGGCTTCTCATGCTGGGATCCTTTACGATTCTGCTGAACGGAATGTCAAATATTTCCAACGGCGTGCTTCAGGGAATCGGAAAACCCAAAATTCCTATGATTACTGCAGCGGCGGCTCTTGCGGTGGATGTGGTGGCAGTAGTGCTTCTGCTTTTGTTCACAGATCTCGGAATTTATTCTCTTCTTGTGGCCATGATTATCTACGCAGTGGTTGTCTGCATTCTGAATGATGTGGCTATGAAGAAGTATCTGAGATACAAAAACCCGTGGAAGAGCGCTTACTTAAATCCTGTCCTCGCCTCCATTCCGATGTGCGCAGTGGCAGGGCTGGTATATTATGGACTGTATCGCCTGATCCATTCCAACGCAGTCTGCCTTGTTTTGGCAATTGTGCTGGCTGCAGTCACCTATTTTCTGGTGTATCTTCTTCTGGAGGGGCCGTCCAGGGAAAAACTTTCACGGATGCCGGGAGGAAGTTACCTGGTAAGGATTGCGGAAAAGATGCACAGGTGAACTGAAGAGAGGAATCTTTATTTCCCGGAAATGTACTTGAGTTTCCGCAAACTGCATTGAAAAGATAGATATGTCCTCTCCAAGTACCAATCTGCCGTTTTTTTGAGAGTTCTGGAATGGCAGTACCGAGAATAGAGGCACTTTTATAAGCCCCGCCGGAACCGA
>DWYN01000109.1 GCA_019118645.1 Candidatus Blautia excrementipullorum
TTGGCAAGTTTTACTGCCTGTACTTTGTATTCATGGTCATATTTACGTGCCACTTTGAATGCCTCCTTATTCTCTTGGTTTTATTATGAAATCCTTGAGAATAAGCTGTCAACTTTTTTTATACCACACCATTTTGAACGAACTGGCACATTAGGAAATGGTTCGCCATATTGCGATTTCCATTTTCTGAAGGTGAGGTAAAACCAATGATGAAGAATTATTTATCGCATTTTTTGCCGGTGTTTTTAGCATTAGACTTAATTATTCCATTCTTGTTAGCTCCTTTTTGCAAAGATTATAATCATTTGACACAAGTAATGAGTGTTTTAGGAAATTCAAAAGCACCGTTACATTTAATCTATAATATTTGGTTGGTTGTGTTTGGAGTTGTAATTTTCATCAGCACCTCACAACTTTATCCCATTGTCGCGCAAGTATCAAGTTCTATATCTATAATGCTTTTTTCCGCCATTGTGATTTACGCCGTAGGCGGTTGTATTCTTTCCGGAATTTTTTCAGTTGGTGAAACCAAAAGCCTTGAAACTCTTTCCGCAAAGATACATGGTTATGGTTCAGCAATAGGGTTTCTACTTTTAACACTTGCGCCATTGTTTATCGGATTATACTTTTTCAAAGTGTCTAATGGGCTATTAGGAATTTTAGCTTTAATCTGCTTTATCTTTGCAATAGGTTTTTTTGTGCTATTTGTAATGGCAGATAAGCCGAATTATAGAGTGGGAGTGATTTCACACCCTCGAAAAAGCCCGTAAATAAAGGCTTTTCGCCGCTTTGATGCCCTTAGTGGCAACGATTTGGCAACATTATTTGAATTATTGCAAAAGTAAAGAGCTATCTGATTTCAAGTTGAAGTCAGATAGCTCTTTTGCTTTTTCCGTTCAATCTTTCAGCTGGTCTTTGAATGCTTCGACCATTGCGTCGCTGAGTTCTTGCGACGGAACTTTTACATAGCCGGAGGCTTCATCATATTTCGGATAATTGTAACGCCACCTGTCGTAGTCCTCACGGGATATTTCCCCACTATGATACTTCTCCGCCTGCTCCGCCCATGCGGAAACCATTTTACAAAGCTCCGCTGCGTCTTTACCCTTTCGGGGGTCAATACGCATGGAAACACCGCTTTCGTTCTTTTCAACCGTCAGACCGTAGCGGTCTTCCAATGTAAACAGGGTGTGCATCAAGCCAAGATAGCTGTCAATATCGGGCACGGACAGGGCGAGCGGCGAAACGCCCAGGACTTCCGCAAGACTGTTTGTCAAATCAGCCTTTGGAGTTCTGGAACTGGATTCATACTGCGCCATACGGATATCCGCCGTTTTTTCGGGGAAGCCGACTACCGTTCCTAAATACTTTTGTGTCATTCCCCGCAAATTGCGGAAAAAACGAATTCTCTCGCCGATTGCCATAACCATTACGCTCCTTATGTATGGATTGTGCAATCAGTATAGCATATAAATTTAATGCCTGTCAAGATAACTAAAACAAATAAATTTAATATTTTTTGAAAACCGCTTGACTTTACGGAATTTGCTTAGTATAATAACAATACAGACTTAAACTAATAGCGTTAAGTTTTAAAAGATGAATAACCGTCGTGCGTCACGGTAATGGCGTACCCGCCCGGGCAAATCGGAAGGCGGCAAGAAAGTATTCCGACACGAAAGAATCAATCATAAAAACAATCCGAAGGAGGTGAACGGAATGTCCGAAACAACTTTTATGAAAGTGGATGAAGTCGCTGAAGAACTCGGCGTTTCCAAATCATACGCCTATAAAATCGTGCAGAAGCTAAATGCCGAACTGAAAGAACAGGGATTCCTGACAATTTCAGGGCGTGTGAATAAGCAATATTTTATGGAGCGCACCTGTTACGGTGCAATCAGGAAAGACAGGAAAGAGAGGTTATGAAATGGCAGTTTATAAAGACGAAAAGACAAACACATGGAGGGTACTGTACCGCTACACCGGCTGGAACGGTGAGCGTAAGCAGTCGCAAAAGCGGGGCTTCAAAACAAAGCGAGAGGCACAGGCTTGGGAAAGGGAACAGATCAACCGCCTCGGCGGAGATCTGGATATGACCTTCCAAAGCTTCGTGCAGCATTATGCTGAAGATATACAGACTCGCATAAAGGAAAACACATGGGCAACCAAAGATCACATCATAAAGACCAAGCTGCTTCCGTATTTCGGAAAGCTGAGAATGAGCAGTATCACACCGCAGCAGATCATCAAGTGGCAGAATGAGCTTCTGAATTACAAGGATGAAAACGGAAAGCCGTTTTCTCCCGTATATCTGAAAACAATTCAAAATCAGCTCTCCGCCATCTTTAACCATGCTGCACGCTTCTATAACCTGAAAGAAAATCCGTGCAAAAAAGCCGGAAGCATGGGCAAAAAGAAAAACCGTGAAATGTTGTTCTGGACGAAAGCGGAATACTTTAAATTTGCAGATGCCATGATGGATAAGCCCGTTTCCTTTTACGCCTTTGAAATGCTCTACTGGTGCGGTATCCGTGAGGGCGAGCTGCTGGCGCTGACGCCTGCGGACTTTGATTTTGAAAAGCAGACGGTTACGATCAGTAAATCATTCCAGCACCTGAACGGCAGGGATATCATTACCACTCCCAAAACAGAAAAAAGCAACCGCACCATTCAGATGCCGAAATTCCTCTGTGGAGAAATACAGGACTATCTGAGTATGCTGTACGATGTAAAGCCTGACAACAGGATATTTCCCATAACAAAAAGCTATCTGTACAGAGAAATGCAGAGAGGCGTCAGGCAATCAGGCGTGAAGCGAATTCGCATTCACGACCTTCGTCACAGCCACATAAGTTTGCTGATCGATATGGGATTTTCAGCGGTGGCGATTGCAGACCGTGTGGGACATGAGAGCATTGAAATCACTTATCAGTACGCTCATTTATTTCCGTCCAAGCAGACAGAGATGGCGGATAAGCTGGATATGGAAAGGGGTGAAGATTATGTCAGCTAAAAACTGTGACAATCACAATCGGTGGAGAAGCAAAACTATAGCGTTTCGTGTATCGCCGGAAGAAAATGAACAAATCGAACGCTATGTGCAGCTTTCAGGACTGACCAAGCAGGACTATATCACAAGACGGCTTACGCACAGAGATATCGTTGTGCAGGGAAGCCCGAGGGTTTTCAAAGCCTTGCGGAATCAGCTTGCCGATGTGCTTGTAGAATTGCAACGCATTGAAACGGGAAGCTGTATCGATGACGAGCTGCTTGATGTTATTGAGATGATTGCCGTTATTCTCGGCGGCTTGAAAGGAGAGGATCAGAATGAATAGACAAAAAGAAATGACCGCCTGTAACACATCTGTTGGCGCAGATGACAGGCAGTCACTCCATGTAACTAATTACAGTATAACCAATCAAAACAGAAATATCAATGCTTTTCTTCTGAAAGGCGGTGGTATGAATGGCTGAACTTAAAATCATCAGTATGGATGAAGTCCAAAGCAAGGAAGTGAATTGGCTTTGGTATCCATATATCCCATACGGGAAAATCACAATCATTCAGGGCGATCCCGGCGAGGGCAAAACAACTTTG
>DWYN01000110.1 GCA_019118645.1 Candidatus Blautia excrementipullorum
AGTCATACGATCTCCACAATGACGGCGGACGGAAGAGGATTTACCGCCATTATCGTGGCGTGGCTTTCCAAGTTTAATACTTTTATCATGCTGGCGGTATCCTTCGGTATCGTATTCATGCAGCAGGGAGCGGTGCAGATCGCTTCCCAGTACGGACTGAACGAGAACGCTTCCGACGTTATCCTGGGAATCATCCTGTTTTTCCTTATCGGAGCGGAATTCTTTATCAACTACAGACTTGGGCGTACAAAGAAATAGGAGGAAGATGCGATGAGTGTACTTATTATCTTTATTCAGAAGGCCATTGTGCAGGGCATCTGTATCCTGTATGGTGCGCTTGGCGAGATCATGACGGAAAAGTCCGGAAATCTGAATCTTGGAATTCCGGGAATTATGTATATGGGCGGCATTGCCGGCCTGATGGGCGCTTTTCTTTATGAAAAAGACAATCCGGACCCCAATGCCTTTGTGGGCGTCTTGATTTCGTTTTTGTGCGCGTTTGCCTGTGCGGCTCTGGGAGGTCTGATCTACAGTGTTCTGACGATTACGCTGCGGGTAAACCAGAATGTGACAGGTCTGGCGCTGACGATTTTCGGAACCGGTTTCGGGAATTTCTTCGGCGGTTCCATTTCCAAGCTGGCGGGAGGCGTAGGACAGATTTCGGTTAAGGTTACAGGCGGCGCCTATACAGCAAAAATTCCGGTGCTTTCGGAGATTCCGATATTGGGCGACCTGCTTTTCAGTTACGGTTTTATGACTTACCTCTGTATTATTGCAGCGGTTGTTCTTTCCATTTTCCTGTTCCGCACAAGGTACGGACTGAATCTCAGAGCCATCGGAGAAAGCCCGGCCACAGCAGATGCTGCGGGAATTAATGTGACGAAGTATAAATACCTTGCAACCTGTATCGGCGCAGGCCTTGCAGGTCTTGGCGGACTGTATTTCGTTATGGAGTATTCAGGCGGAACATGGACCGACAACGGTTTTGGCGACCGCGGATGGCTGGCGGTAGCTCTTGTTATCTTTGCCCTCTGGAAACCTTTGAACGCGGTTTGGGGCGCTTTCCTTTTCGGAGCTCTGTACATTCTCTACCTGTATATTCCGGGCCTGGGAAGAAGCATGCAGGAAGTATTTAAGGCTCTGCCCTATGTGGTAACGATTATTGTTCTGGTGTTCACCAGCTTCCGGAAGAAGAAGGAGCATCAGCCGCCTGCGGGACTGGGGCTTCCGTATTTCCGTGAAGAAAGATAAAAGGAAATAAAAAGCTCTTGAAATTGTTTATATACAGGATTATAATACACTATGTAAAAGAAAATTCTTCGGGGCAGGGTGACTGTGAGCTGTAATCGTACAGCAGACGGAATTCCCTACCGGCGGTAAAGTCCGCGACCCGCGCAAGGCGGCTGATCTGGTGACCGGAAGTGCTGACAGCATAGAGATTTCGGAATTCCAGAACCGACAGTATAGTCTGGATGAGAGAAGAACACCATCATTAGTGCTCAATTCCCCGGGAATATTCCCGGGGATTATCTTTTTTGCAGGAATTTTCTTTTATTCGGAAATTTTTCAAAAAGGAGAGGACAATTATGAGTGAACAGGTATTAAGAAGTGGAAACGCAATGGACAGAAGCCGGACGAGGACGATCACCCAAGTGGCCATGCTGGGGGCGGTGGCCGGCGTGCTGATGAATTTTGAATTTCCCATTCCATTCCTGGCGCCGTCCTTTTATCAGCTTGACTTCTCGGAAATTCCGGTGCTGGTGGGAAGTTTTGCCATGGGGCCGGTGGCAGGAGTGATCATCGAGCTGGTAAAGATTCTGGTGCATCTGGTGACAAAGGGAACATTAACTGCTGGCGTGGGCGATCTGGCGAACTTTATCTTCGGCTGTACCTTCGTGATTCCGGCAGGGCTTCTGTACCGCCTGCATCATGTTAAAAGCAGAAAGCACGCGGTAGAGGGAATGGCTGTAGGCACAGTACTTACAACGGCGGCAGCCTGCCTGATGAATGCTTTTGTACTGCTTCCTGCATATGGAAAAGCGTTCGGAATGCCGATCGAGGCTTTTATCGAGATGGGTGCGGCGGTGAATTCGTCTGTTGACAGCCTGCTTGGCTTTGTGGCGCTGATCATCGTACCATTTAATTTGTTTAAGTACACTCTGACTTCCGTGATCGTGTTCTTTATTTATAAAAGGATTCGCGTAGTCCTGAAGGGAGACTGAGAAGGACGGATCGTCAGAACAGATTTCATATGAAAAGACAAAAGGCACTGTGGAGACAGATCTTCTCCATAGTGCCTTTTTAACATGTGCGGTGACAAAAAAAGTGGATTTCAGGGAACCTGTCGGTTTTCAGTAATATCTAATAGATAGAAACAGAAAAAATGCACGAAAGGAGAAAACGTATGGACAAGGAGAAATTCGGGAAGCTTGTTCTGGATAATGAAAGGCAGCTTTACCGAATAGCGAAATCCATCCTGAAAAGCGATTCAGACTGTGCAGATGCGGCTCAGGAAGCTGTGACAAGAGCCTTTGAAAAGCTGCATACCCTGAGAAACGATCAGTACGCAAAGACCTGGCTGATCAGGATTCTGATACATGAATGTTTTGGATTGGCGAAAAAACAGAGAAGGGAGCAGGAGACAATAGAAAAGATAAAACAGCAAAAAGCTCCGGCGGACGGACAGAAGGATAAGTACAGCGAACTTTATGAAGCTCTGATAGAATTGGACTTTTCGTTCCGCATTGTTCTTGAACTTTACTATCTGGAAGGATTTTCTGTGAGGGAAATATCTGAATTGCTGGAAATTCCGGAGGGTACAGTGAAAAGCCGTCTTGGAAGAGGACGGGGAAAATTGAAAAAATGCTTATGTCAGAAGGGGAGAAAATGATGGATAAAAAAATGTGGGAAAAACAGTATCCGGAGATGCCGGAAATCTTTCATCTGGCACTTGAACAGGCGGTGAAAAAAAATGTGGAGGCAAACGAAAAAGCCGGCAGCAGGGAGGAGAAATATCTGAATCTGGATATGAAAAAGTCCGTGTATAAATCAAAGAAGAAAAAATGGCGTTTGCTTGTTCTGGCCGCAGTTTTATGCGGAGGAATTTCAGCGGTAATTGCTGTTTCCGGACAGAAAACAATAAAGCTTCAGAAGATTGATTTTCAAGACAAAGTGGGACTGGGAGAAAGAACAGATACGGCTTCTGTCTGGCAGGAAGACATTATAGTTCGAGTGTCGGACGAGCCGGAGTATATAAATGAGCTTCCGCAGGAAATTTTGGGCAAAATGCAGAAACTGGAAACAGATCTGCCGTTGATCTCTATAGACAAGGTAATGTATGATGGACTGCAGCTTGCAGTGTGCGCATATCCTACGAAGGAGACGGAAGGATATGAAATTGAATCCTGGACAATGACCGTCAACGGAAAAAAGACAGGCCCCAATGAAATGGACGACAATATGGGAAAACAGGATTACTTCATATTTACGGCACAGCTTTATGATACAGATCAGACAGAACATCTGGATATTACTCTTCCTCTTAATGTATACGGAAATAATAAAAGATATGAGAACCAGGAGCTTCAATTTTCTGTAGATACAAAACCGATTATAAAAAAGATACCGGATCAGATATTCCATTTTGATAATTACACGGTAAAACTTACGGAAATGAAAAGATCGCTTACTGCCTTTTTCGGAAAGATCTATATTGAGAGAACTTCGGAGCAGGAAGCCATATATAAGGAAGAGGACAGGGAGATCACAGATATGTTTCTTGAGGGAATGGACGGGAACCGCTGGGAAGAAATTCCTTTGCGGGAGGACAGGAAAACACTGGCGCAGGACAGGAAACATGAGGAAGGATATTTCTATTATGAGATCCCGGAGGACGGGCAGACACAGGTAAAGCTTCAGCTGATGAGCCGGGACAAAGAGAAACAAGGAGAAAAATGGGACTTTTTTGATGCGGATAATCAATACGGAGACGCGGTTGTGATCGACATGAAGTGACAGGAAAAGATCCGCCATATACAAATCCTGTAAGATAGGATATAATAGGAGCCATACAGACAGAGCAGACTGAGAAAAAGCGTGAGCTGTCCCGCGGAAAACAAAATTGAAAAAGTGAGGAAAAATCAATGGGGAAAATACACCATGTGGAAAAGATGACGGACAATCGTTTTGTAAATCTGTATCATGTAGACGCAACCAGCGTTCATAATACGCCGGTTTCCTATTATGTGGCTTCCCGGGCGAAAAGTGTGGATGAGCTGAAACTGAAAACAGGAAAGAATACGCCGGACGGTGTGATAATTTACAGTATTTACGGAGAAAAAAGGGACAAAGTGGTTCTGATTCGCCAGTATAGATACACGCTTGGCGGATATATCTATGAATTTCCGGCCGGCCTGGTGGAGGCGGGGGAAAACTTTCACGAGGGGGCTGTCCGGGAGATGTATGAAGAGACCGGACTGAAACTGAAACCGCTTAAAGTCGATCCGGCATTTGAGAGACCTTATTTTACCACAGTGGGGATGACGGACGAGTCCTGCGCTACTGTTTACGGCTTTGCCAGCGGAGAAATCAGCAAAGCGGCCCAGGAAGCTTCCGAGGAGATTGAGGTTGTTCTTGCGGATCGTGATGAAGTCCGCCGCATTCTGAAAGAAGAGAGAGTGGCGATTATGTGCGCTTATATGCTGATGCATTTTCTTAATGATGAGGAGCCTTTTGCATTTCTGAATGGCGGATTGTAGAGAAAATACGGAAGGCAGGTACGTTTTCGCCCTCTGTTTTCAAGGGCTTTCTGCTCTCTTTTCTTTAAATCGAAGCTTGACAAATTCCCTGCTTTCATGGTATATTCAAAATAGTTGTAGTGTGTAACTCATAAGGAGGCATTAACTATACATAACAAGAAGTGTTTATGTGTATTAGTGCCTCCTTTTTTGTACAGAAACCGGTTGAAACGGGGCCTGATCACATACTCGCTTCTCAGAATGTTCAGGAAAGAGAAGGAGTGAAGTTACATGAAAGACAAGATTTTCAGTGTCCTGCAGAGAGTAGGACGAAGCTTTATGCTTCCAATCGCGATTCTTCCGGTGGCAGGCCTTCTGCTGGGAATCGGAAGTTCTTTTACCAACGCCACAACGATTGAAACTTACGGACTTACGGCAATCCTCGGGGAAGGTACCATTCTTCACGCACTGCTGGTGATTATGAATAAGGTGGGCAGTGCCGTATTCGATAACCTGCCGCTGATTTTTGCCGTGGGAGTTGCCATCGGTATGGCGAAGAAGGAGAAAGAAGTGTCGGCGCTGTCGGCGGTGATCTCTTATTTTGTAATGAATACCGCCATTAATGCGATGCTCACGATTAACGGACAGATTCTGGACAATGGAGAGATTGCGGAATCTGTTCTGGATGGAACGATTACGTCTGTATGCGGAATTCAGTCCCTGCAGATGGGTGTTTTCGGAGGTATTATTGTAGGTCTGGGAGTGGCTGCTCTCCACAACCGGTTTTACAGGATTCAGCTTCCAAATGCACTGTCTTTTTTCGGGGGAACGAGATTTGTGCCGATTATTTCCACAATTGTGTACATGTTTGTGGGAATTTTAATGTTTTTTGTATGGCCGGTAGTCCAGAACGGCATTTACGCTCTGGGCGGACTTGTCACAGGCTCCGGCTATGTGGGAACTTTGATTTTTGGTCTGATTAAGAGAGCGCTGATTCCCTTCGGACTTCATCATGTGTTCTATATGCCTTTCTGGCAGACTGCAGTGGGCGGAACCATGGAAGTAGCGGGACAGATGGTTCAGGGAGGCCAGAATATCTTTTTTGCGCAGCTTGCGGATTCTGCAAATATCGCCCACTTCAGCGCGGACGCCACAAGATATTTTTCCGGTGAATTTATTTTTATGATCTTCGGACTTCCGGGAGCGGCTTTGGCCATGTATCAGTGTGCAAAGCCGGAGAAGAAAAAAGCGGCAGGCGGTCTGCTTCTGTCTGCGGCTCTGGCATGTATGGCAACAGGAATCACCGAGCCTCTGGAATTTTCCTTCCTTTTTGTTGCGCCGGCCCTGTTTGTGGTACAGGTGGTTCTGGCGGGAAGCGCCTATATGATTGCCCATATGCTGAACATTGCGGTGGGGCTGACATTTTCCGGCGGTCTTCTGGACTTTTTCCTGTTTGGTATTCTCCAGGGAAATGAGAAGACAAGCTGGATGCGGGTAATTCCTGTGGGAATTATTTATTTCCTTTTGTATTACTTTATTTTCAAGTTTATGATAAAAAAATTCAACTTCAAGACGCCGGGCCGTGAGGACGACGATGTGGAGACAAAACTTTATACAAAAGCAGATGTAAACGCAAGAAAAGAAGCACAGAAAAGCGGAACGGCAGCTGCCGGCGGAGAAGATCTTGTCAGCGAGGCTATTACCAGGGGTCTTGGAGGAAAGAAGAATATCAGTGATGTGGACTGCTGCGCCACAAGACTCCGCTGCACTGTGAAGGATGCTTCACTGGTAAACGACGGAGTTCTGAAAGCAACAGGCGCATCCGGAGTGGTTCATAAAGGAAACGGCGTACAGGTGATTTACGGACCAAATGTAACGGTGATCAAATCAAATCTGGAAGATTATCTGGAGACAGCGCCGGATACGCTGGCAGAAGCGGAAGAAACTCCGGAAGCTCCGGCGGAAGAGAAAAAACCAGAAGATACAGAGAAAAAAGTGGTCAGCACAACCATAATTTCCAGTCCAATCACCGGTATGGCGGCGGATCTCTCAACGGCTCCGGATGAAGCCTTCGCTCAGAGGATGATGGGAGACGGCGCGGTGGTTACGCCGGAGGATCCTTTCGTGAGAGCGCCGGAAGACGGGGAAGTGGCCTTTGTATTTGACACGAAACATGCGATTGGCTTTGTCACAGATTCCGGGATCAGTCTGCTGATCCATGTGGGAATTGATACGGTAAAACTGAATGGAGAAGGATTTGAGGCTCTGGTGGAAAGCGGACAGACAGTCAGAAAAGGGGATCCTATGTTAAAGCTGGATCTGGATTATCTGAAAGAACATGCGCCGTCGGTAACATCTCCGGTTCTCTGCACGGAGCTGGAAGACAATCAAAGAATCCGCCTGCTGAAAGAGGGACCGGTAAAAGCAGGGGAACCCCTTTTTGAAGTGGAGACTCTTCAGTAAAATACGGTCCAGGACGGGGGAAGGGATACGGATGATTTTCAGGATAGCAAAAGTATTGAATCATAATTCTTTTATTGGAATTGAAGATGGAAAAACAAAAGAATGCCTGGTAATGGGAAAGGGAATTGCTTTTGGCAAAAAGGTAAGCCAGACGGTGGAAACAGGACCGGAGGCCAGGGTGTATTCTCTGAATGAGCTGACAGAACGGGGGGACGCCAGGGATATTATACAGTCTGTTCCTCCGGAATGTCTGGAGCTTGCGGGAGAAGTGCTGGATCGTGCGGAAAAAGAGTTCGGAGAGCTGGACCGCTCCATTCTTTTCCCGATGGCAGACCATATTGCTTTTGCTGTCCGCCGTATCCGGAACAGGGAACAGATCAGCAATCCTCTGACGGAGGATATCCGCGTTCTGTTCCATAAGGAATATCAGGTTGCACAGTGTATGGAAGAGCTCCTCAGGGAGCGCTTCCAGCTGGAAATTGATGAACATGAGGTGGGATACATTGCTCTGCATATCCATTCTGCCATTGTGGATGAGAAGGTTTCCCAGGCCATGCAGATGGCCCGGTCCGTCAGAGAATGTATTTCCCTTGTGGAAAGAGAAACAGGGAAGAAGATCGATGTCGTGTCTCTGTCCTATAATCGTCTGATGAACCATGTGCGTTATATGGTGGCGAGAGCGGTCAGCGGTGAAAAGCTGAAAGTCAATATGAATGACTATATGGAAATCAAATTTCCGGAGGCATATAAAGCTGCCCGGCAGATCTGCGCAGAGATGGAAAAAAATCTGAAACTTCCTCTGTATGATGTGGAAATCGGTTATCTGGCTATGCATTTGGAGCGGGTGATGGATACAGAACTTCAGGAAAAAAATGCATAGAAGAATTTACATATAGGGAAAAATGTATTATTATTTATATAATAAAGAGTAAAGGAGAGTACTATTATGAAAACATTTGACTATACGATCAAAGATGAGCTGGGAATCCATGCAAGACCGGCAGGCCTTCTGGTAAAAGAAGCAAAAAAATTCTCATCCGAGTGTACAATTACAAAAGACGGCAAGACAAAGAAGCTGACCCAGTTAATGATGCTGATGTCTCTGGGAGTAAAACAGGGCGATACAGTGACGATTTCAGCGGAAGGCGACGATGAAGATACAGCAATCGAGGCGCTGAAGGACTTCTTTGAAAAGAATCTGTAATTACAGGGGGGATAAAGTATGCAGTGTTTCCAGGGTAAATCCGTATATAAAGGAATTGTTCTGGGATCGGTAGTTGTTCTGCGCAAGAACGATTATCAGGTAAAAAGGACAAAAACAGAGGATCCGGAAGCAGAGATCGGGCGTGTGCAGAAAGCTATTGATAATTCAAAGGAGCAGCTGCAGAAACTGTACGACAAAGCTCTGAAGGAAGTGGGAGAGGCAAGTGCGGCGATCTTCGAGGTGCATCAGATGATGCTGGAAGACGACGATTATCTGGACGCAATCCAGAATATGATCCGTACAGAAATGATCAATGCGGAATACGCAGTTGCTGTAACCGGAGACAATTTTTCTGAAATGTTCGCATCTATGGATGACGATTATATGAAGGCCCGGGCAGCAGACATTAAGGATATTTCCGAGCGTATTGTCCGCAATCTGAGCGGACAGGGAGATACGGACTTAAGCTCTATTGAACCGTCTGTGATTGTGGCAGATGATCTGACCCCCAGTGAGACTGTACAGATGGATAAAAACAAAATTCTTGCGTTTGTGACGGTTCATGGCTCTACCAATTCCCATACGGCGATTCTTGCCCGTATGATGAATATTCCGGCGCTGATCGGCGTACCTCTTGATCTGGATAAAGTGGAAAATGGAATGAAGGCAGTGGTGGACGGTTTCCAGGGGAAAGTGATTTTTGAGCCGGATGAAGAGACACAGGAAAATACTCTGAAGAGAATGCATGAGGAAGAGGAAAAGCTGAAACTTCTTCAGGAGCTGAAGGGAAAAGAAAACGTTACTCTTGACGGACGCAAGATTAACATTTATGCCAACATCGGAAGCGTCAGCGATATCGGCTATGTTCTGGAAAATGATGCCGGAGGAATCGGTCTTTTCCGCAGTGAGTTTTTGTATCTGGGCAGAGATGACTTCCCGACAGAGGAGGAACAGTTCCAGGCATACCGCCAGGCGGTTCAGATGATGGCGGGCAAGAAAGTTATCATTCGTACACTGGATATTGGCGCGGATAAGCAGGTGGATTATTTTAATCTCGGAAAAGAGGACAACCCTGCTCTTGGCTACAGGGCGATCCGTATTTGCCTGAAGCAGCCGGATATCTTTAAGACACAGCTTCGCGCTCTTCTGCGGGCTGCTGTTTATGGAAATCTCTCCATCATGTATCCGATGATCACCTCTGTGGAAGAAGTGAAACAGATTTACGCCATTGTAGATGAAGTGGAAGCAGAGCTGAAAGAACAGGAGATTCAGTACAGAATTCCGGAACAGGGAATCATGATCGAAACTCCGGCTTCGGTTATGATCAGTGACCGCCTTGCGGAAGTTGTGGATTTCTTCAGTATCGGAACAAATGATCTGACACAGTATACGCTGGCAATTGACAGGCAGAATGAGAAACTGGATGATTTCTATAATCCGCACCATGAGGCGATTCTGCGAATGATCCAGATGGTAACGGACAATGCGCATAAACACGGCAAATGGGCTGGTATCTGTGGCGAGCTTGGCGCGGACACAGAGCTCACAGAACAGTTTGTCCGCATGGGACTTGACGAGCTTTCCGTAGCGCCTTCTATGATTTTGAAGCTGCGCAAGATTGTACGTGAAATGAAGGCGGAAGAGGAGTAAAGCAAAAGAATCGGGGCATTGTTCTGCGGAAAGAGCAGATATAGAACTAAAAGAATCGGAAACAGAAAAAGAATCCTGCAGGGAAGAAAGATTGTTGCGAAATACTTTCTTTCCCTGCAGGATTCTTTTTTATGGTCTCACCGGAGACTGCGGCAGCCCGCCCGCGATTTAGGAGCTGAGGAAAACGATCCCTGCTGCCGGAAAAGGATGGGCTTAATTTTCATCTACATAAGCAGACGGCGCCGGCTTTACGCCGCGTCCCCATTCAATAAAGTTCACAATAAAGAACACAACAACGCTGACCGCGCAGCCGAATACTACCGGCAGAATTCCGAATTTGAATCCTCCGCCGCTTATGAACTGCCAGAAGCAGAAGCCGATGGTGCCTCCGATCAGGGAAATGATTCCGGAATTTCGGGTGGCCCTGGGAACGATCAGTCCCAGACCATAGGCTGCGAACGGACCGGCACAGCGGATGCCGAAAGCGAAAGTGTTCATGGTTACGATAGGAACACCTGCCATGGAAATCAGCATCGCGATAACCGCAGATACAACATTGCAGGCTCTGGTATATGTGATTATCTGCTTGTCGCCGAGCTTCTTTCCGCCGTACTTCAGATACAGGTCATTCATTATCATTGTGGACATGCACAGAAGGTTGGAATCAGCAGAGGACATTGTCGCGCAGATAATTGCCGCGGAAATAATTCCTACTACAAACCCCGGGGCATGAGCGGAGGTAACTGCCATCATAGCGTTGGCACCGCCGTTTTCCAGATCCGGCATGGTTGCCAGTGCGGCAAGACCAAGCAGAGTAGGGAAGATGGACATTGCAGCCATAAGAACTGCAGAAAGCCATGCTGCCTGTTTAGCGGTTTTTTCATCTTTTGCAGTCTCAAAACGGGATACCATCTCAGGACCGGCAAGGAAGGTACAGAAATAATTGAATATGTAGCCGATAATCGTTACCCAGCCGATTTTTGTAAAGCTGAGCTGTACCGGCGGAAGGGCTGCTGAAATTGCGTCCCATCCTCCGCAGCCGTTGATGACAATAGGAGTTGCAACGGCCAGACCTACCAGAATAATAGCAAACTGAACCAAATCGGAAATCTGATCCGCGATCATACCGCCGAAGGTGGTATAAATAATAACTACGGCTCCTGCAATCACAAGCGCCACGTTTGTCGGGATTCCGGTCAGACTTGCCACTACGGTGCCGGATGCAGCGATCTGAGAGGAAGTCAGACAGAAAAGAGACAGAACGCTTAAAACAGCGGTCAGTGTACTAGATACATGACCGAACCGGCGTCCGACAACTTCCGGGATTGTTACCGCCATGGTCTTCCGGATCTTTGGTGCAAAGTAGGCAAGGGGGATCATTGCGATGGAAGCCGCAAGGACATACCAGATTGCACTCATTCCCCATTCGCTGAAAGCCTTCTGGGCAAGTCCGGTAGTGGAACCGCCTCCGATATTATTGGCGGAGAGAGAAAATGCAACCATGAAAAGCCCCATACGGCGGCCTGCAAGCATATAGTCGCTGCTGTCTTTGATCTGAAGCTTGCCTACAATGAAGCCTACCAGCAGCATACATACCAGGTATGCGACTACGATGATTAGAGCTTGGGTTTGTAATACCATAAACCAGTCCTCCTTTAATTATAAAAATATTGTAAAAAATATAAAGAAATTATAACCTATTTCTCGATAAATGTAAATTATTTTTTGGTATAAAAAATAATTTTTTGAATTAAGAAAATATAATATTTGAACAAAATGAATTCAGTGTAATAATCAGATAATTTTGGCTGAATATATAGGAGAGAAAGAAGGAGGACGATTCCATACCGGGAGAGAAAGATTCGATGGGGCAGCGCTGATTTTTCCCCGGCTTCAGGCATAATTTAGAAAGACCGCAGATTTTCGCCGCAATGGGCAAAAGAACCGCGGCGAAACATAGGAGAGAGAATATGGAAGATCAGAAAATGGATAATCTTTTAAATCTGGCGCTGGACTCCACGGAGCAGGAGCGGCGGAAATCCGGAAATCTGAATGTGGGTTATACGGAAGAGACCGGAATGTGGGATGTAGTAGTGAAATACAGTGGGAATACCGATGAACTGAGCGGGCCGGGAATCCGGATCGTCCCTCTGCTGGGCGGATATGCAGTTGTGACACTGCCGGAAGAACAGCTGGAGAGTTTTTCTTCCAGACCGCAGATAGAATTTATGGAGATGCCCAAGAGGCTTTACTTCCAGGTGAATCAGGGAGCGGAAGCCAGCTGTATCCGGTCTGTGCAGAGAGAACCAGGTGGGGAGCAGGGACTCAGCGGCAGAGGCGTGCTGATTGGAATTGTAGATTCCGGGGCGGATTACCGGCATCCGGATTTCTGCAGGGAAGACGGAACAAGCCGGATTCTGAAGCTGTGGGATCAAAGTGCCTCCGGGGATACGGGAAAGCCTCCGGAAGGATATTTTCTGGGGACAGAATATGGAAAAGAGGAGATAGACAGGGCGCTGGCCCTGCCGGAGAATGAGGGGAGACTGCTTGTTCCCCAGCAGGATCTCAGCGGACATGGGACGTCTGTTCTGGGAATTGCCGCCGGAAATGGAAGAGCATCCGGCGGAATTTACCGGGGAGCGGCTTATGACAGTGACATTATTGCGGTAAAGCTGGGGATGCCAAGGGAAAATTCTTTCCCGAGGACAACGGAGCTGATGCAGGGGATTGACTATCTGGTACGGCAGGCACTTGCACTTCGAATGCCTATGGCGATTAATCTTAGCTTCGGGAATAATTATGGCTCTCACAGAGGCGATTCTCTTCTGGAAACCTATATGAGCAATGCGGCAAATGTGGGGAGAACGGTGATCTGTGTGGGAACCGGAAATAACGGAAATGATAATCTTCACACTTCCGGTCAGGTGAGAGCTGCTGAGGTTAAGGAAATTGAATTTGGGGTAAGCGCTTATGAACCGGTTTTGAATGTACAGCTCTGGAAAGCTTATTCAGATGAGATGGAAATTTATATAGAAGCGCCTTCCGGACAGACGGCGGGCCCGCTTTCAGAGCAGCTGGGGACACAGAGATATCTCATGGGGAATACCGAGGTTTTGATTTATTATGGAAAGCCGGCCCCGTTTCAGGTAACACAGGAAATTTACTTTGATTTTATTCCCCGCGGGATGTACATTGACAGCGGAGTATGGAAAATACGCCTCAGAGGAAGACGGGTGAAGACAGGAGGATTCTATCTGTGGCTGCCGGGAGGGATGACGCTGAATCCGGGAACAGGCTTCTATTACCCGAAAGCAGAAGAAACCCTGACCATTCCTTCCGCCGCTGAAAAGGTTATCACAGTAGGCGCATATGATTCCCGGCTGAACGCCTTTGCGGATTTCTCAGGAAGAGGAGGCGGAGACCTGTTTTACCCCAAACCGGATTTTGCCGCGCCGGGAGTAAACATTACTGCTCCTGTTCCCGGGGGCGGATATGGAAGTGTCACAGGGACTTCCTTTGCTGTGCCCTTTGCTGCGGGCGCTGCAGCGCTTCTTATGGAGTGGGGAATTGTCAGAGGGAATGATCCGTTCCTCTGGGGGGAGAAAGTGAAGGCGTATTTAAGACGGGGCGCTCAGCCTTTGCGTGGATTTGAGGTTTATCCCAATCCGGAGATTGGGTATGGAGTGCTGTGCCTGAGAAATAGTATACCGGAATCAAGATGAATATTTCGGCGCCGGAGCGTGTATGCGGATATATTTGTGAAAAAAGAACGAACTTTCGTCTCCCATTCTTGTTTTTCGAAAGAGAGCGTGATACTCTTTTTTAAGAGAATATTAACAAATTTATAAAATATTATTACAAAAGAGAATGGGGGAAAGCAACTGGATGATTATAAAGGATTCAGATAATAATGTACATCGATACAGCAGCAAGGCAAACTGGAAATCAAAACGCAGAAATGAAATTCTGAGACAGATTTTTCCTGTGGCGGCAGTGGTGCTGGTGGCTGTGATTATGATATTCCTTTCGCTTTTGCAGAGGGAAGCTGAGAAAGAGGCTGCCGCAGAAATTTCTGAAACAGCGGAGGATTCCGCTGCCGTGCAGGAAGAAGAGACTGTGGTGGAGGAGCCTTTTATCAATATTCTTGATAAAAATAATTATGAACTGACAGTTACATGGGACGGTGCTGTAAAAAAAGATACGATGGAAGGAATCCAGACCGGACTGAAACAGGAAATTGACTCCCTGAAAGGGGAGGGATATTCGGCGGCCTTTCTTCTGTATGACCTGAATTCAGGAGGAGGAATCAGTTACCATCCTGACACAGAATATTACAGCGCCAGCGCCATCAAGGCTCCTTATGTGGCGTGGATGGTACAGACGTATCCGGAGACGGCGGAAGAATTTTATCCGGAAATAGAGAGCGCTATTATGTGGTCCAGCAATGAGGACTATTTTGTGCTGATTAACAATTTCGGGAAATCCGGTTTTAATGAATGGGCGTCCCAGACGGTAAATACGGAGGTTGAGCTGTCCGACGGATCCTTCGGTCCGGTTACCTGCAGAGATTTTGCCCGTCTGTGGATAAATATTTATGATTATTTCACATCGGGAAGTGAAACGGCTGAAAAGATTCGGAATCTGTACTGTGGAACAGATGAATCCGCTATTTATGAGACATTAGGCGAAAAATATATGGTGTATTCCAAAGCCGGATGGTCATTTGAGGGAGAGGATTCTTATTATACGGTGCAGAATGACGCTGGAATTGTGATGAAAGGAACTGATCCGTACATTCTGGTTATCCTGACGGATGCATATGAACGCCTTGACCTTCTGGATTCTGTAGTGGAGGAGATGGATCTGGCACATACCGAACTGCTCGCTCAGGAAAGCTGAAATAAAGAAAGCCATGGAAAGATTTCCCGGCAAACTGTCGCTTTTTTGCGGAAAAAAAGCCTACAGTTTTCGGATTAAAAAGAAACGGAGTTTGGACTAAAATAAAATCACAGCAGAAAACTTTTGCATGAGTTGGCTTTCAGAGGGGATAGAAAGCGAAAACTACAGAAAAATATTTATTTAGGGAGGTTATATCATGGCATTATCACTGGACAGCAAAATCAAAGACATTTTACGGTCGCCGGAAGGAAAGGCAGTTATGGAGAAATATGCGCCGGGCTCTACAAGCAATCCTTCAATGAAACTGGTAGGAGCAATGACATACAGAAAACTTCTGTCATATCCGGAATCTGCGGAGGTGGCAAAATTTGCAGATCAGATAGATGAAGATCTGAAAAAGTGTTCCAGGTAGATGAAAAAAGAAACTGCGGCAGACTGCGGATATCAGCATCCGCGGTCTGCCGCAGTTTTCTGAATCAGGGAAAATACTTTTTATTTTCCGGACCCCTTCAAAATTTCTCTGAGTTCCAGAGCTTTTATGATGATCTGCAGATGAAGCCGTTCATTATAATCCTTCAGGTCGATCCCAAGTTCCCGCTCAATTCTGTTGATTCTGTCTACCAGCGTGCTTCTGTGAATGTACAGAATTTCTGCCGTGCTGGTATAATTCATATTTTCTTCCAAAAATACTTTTAAAGTTTCAAAGTAACTTACCGGAGAGTGTTTATCGTGCCGGAACAGATTTTTCAGACCAGTGGAATAAAACATTTCCACAGGCATTCCTCCGGTAGAATTTGTAATCATTTCCATTAATACAAAGCTTGAAAAATAGAACCGGGAAGCGGAATCTGTGGTAAGCTGGCCGTTTTCCAGGGCAATTTCCGCCTGGAGATAATGCATTCTGGCGTCATACAGATTGGAAAAGTCATTGCTGATTCCGGCGTAAAGCTTCAGGGATTTCAGCATGGGATCCAGCCGTGCATTCAGGTTTCCCTGATATTTTCCGTCTTTGTCATAAAGGGGCTTCAGGTCGATGAAAGCGGCTACGGACTGGTTGTGGGGAAATGCGGCGCATCCTGGGAAATTCTTTTCAAATAGGCTGCAGATATAGCTAACGGGAATTTGAGAATATCTGCTGATAATATGGGCGCTGACGCAGACATACCGCGTCTTCATCTGCACAGCCTGAAGCACTGATTTGTGAATAGGACGTATAGGTCGTTCTTCAATAATCTCTCTCAGAATCTGCCGGATTGTGTTCCGCTCATTGGAGAGAAGGGACGGATTGCGCTCCAGGGATTTTTCCAGAATAGAGCCAAGATAGCCGGCAAGAGCAGCGTCGCCGTCGTGAAAAGGCCGCCCCTCTTCGGACATAAAAAAACAGCCTGCATACTGTCCGGCTTTGTCAAAAAGATTTACAGCCAGGGAAAACTCTTTTCCGACGTCAAGAAGCATGGGCTCGTGAATATCCATGGACATCTCTCCATAGGTGAGAAATTCCGCCAGATCTGACTGAGCCAGAGAGTCGCCGGTATTTCCGGATTTCCGGGTTTGTCCGGAAGGATTCCTGTGTCCTTCCGCCAGGATATGAAAACTGGAATCCAGCACGCAAATGGAATGATCCATATATGGAGCGCTGAGCTCGGCAATTTTCTGAATATTAGCGTCCTGCTGGAATATCCCCAAAAGTTCTTCGTTCCATTGATCATAGAAATCAAAAATTTTCTGTACGCTGTGATAGACAGAGAAAAAATCTTTCCTTGCCAGTATAAGGATCAGGGTGATCCGGTCTGCATAATATTTCATCCGGACCGGTTCTCCGATACAGATCAGGACAGCTCCCTGCTCGAGCTGAGGCCTGGACGGGAGATGCTCTGCCGTGGCAAGATACAGATGGCCGGCCAGAAAACGGGAGTCGTCATCCATATGGAATTCAGGTCTGCCCAGAGTCAGCGAGGTTTCCCTTGTTCCGTGTATTTCAGCAGGATACTGCTTTTTTAGTTTCTCAAAAATGATATCTGCATTTAATTTCATAAACAGCAGCTCTCCTCTCTGCAGACAAGAACCGATATTTCATCGGTTTTTTTTAATTATAGTTTGAATTTTGATAGATTTCAATGGAAAAAACCACCCGTTATTTTGTAGGGAAAAAATAAAATATACCCTTTCTTCTGATTATTTCGAAGTTAAAATACTTCTTCTATAATGACAATATACAGTCCCCTCTGTAAGCAGCCGTACAAAAAAAGGATTGATGGAAAGGGGTTTTTACTATGGCTTATGATGCGAACGAGGCAATGCGCCAGATGATGGCGGGATATATGAAACAGGCACGTCCTCTTCACGACATGCTTTTTGTGGAGGGCAAAACAGCCATTGTTACAGGAGGAACGTCCGGGCTGGGATTTAACATTGCGCTCAGACTTCTCCAGGGAGGCGCCAATGTGGTCGTTGCCTCCGGGTCCGAGAAGAAGGGGGAGACGGCAATCTCTCTGCTTCGCACGGAAGGTTACGGAGAGGACCGGGTAAGATACTGCAAAACAGATGTTTCTCGGGAAGAAGAGGTGATTCATCTGGTTGAGTTTACCGACAGAACCTTCGGATCTTTGGATATTCTGGTGAATTCTGTGGGAATTTGGAATTATGCGCATATTTATCATATGTCGAAGGAAGATTTTGATCACATTATGGAGGTGAACGTCACCGGACTGTTTCTGTGCATTAAGCATGTTTCCAGATACATGATCGATCATAAGATCGCCGGAAAGATTACAGCTGTTTCTTCCAACTGTCCGTGGATGCCTTATCCGGTATTTGGAGGATATCCTCATTACGCAGCGTCCAAGGGAGCGGTGAACGCTCTGGTCGTGGAGGCGGCCAAGGAATTAAAACGGTACAATATTATGGTGAACGCCGTGGCGCCGGGCGGCATGGCCACCCCGGGAGCAACCAGCAACCTGACTGCAAAGAATCTTACAGAAGAGCAGGCAGATGAGTTTTACGATGAACTGATGGTATGGTCCATCGACAGTACCCAGACGGTAGATTCCGTTGCAATTGTAGCCTATATGCTGTCCACCGCAGTGTCTGACGGAATAACAGGAGAAGTGGTAGTGGCTGATGCGGGAGCTTCCCACAATATCGTACATCATCAGGTTGCAATCGAAGCCTATCCGCCGGAAGAATAAACAGAATCCGCTCAGGCAGAAGGAAATAAGACATTTCTGTCCGGGCAAATCGAAAGGAATGAAAAAAGAATGAGCAAAAAAATAGATGAAAGACTTCCGCAGAACAGCGGAAAAGGATCTGGACTGAAAGAATATTATGCAATCAAATCCCCCTGGGAAAAAATGTACGGTTATCGTGACGCAATGCATTATGCCAACCGTTTTGAACAGGTGATCGGCGCTGCTTGTATGCAGGCTTACCGGATTATGATTCCGGATTACCGGGAGAGAGCGCAGCTGATGTGCGAGGACGCGCTTGCCCGTCTGGTTGCCACTAACCGGATGTATGGGATGAACGGGGACGATATGAATAATATGCATCCGTTTATGTGCGGGCAGTTCGTAGGCGCGCTGATCGGAGATCAGGGAGACGATGCCCTTCTTATGTGCGGCCGCTGCCAGGACTTCGGTACATACCGGGCAGAAAAAGAACTGGATGTCTGCGACTGGGACATTGTAGGATCTGAACTTTGCCGGGCGACTACCATGTCTCTTCAGGGCTCTGCCATCGGATCAGCAGAGAGACGCCGCCCGGGGCCAACCATGGAGTACTGTATGGTGGAGGCAAAAGGCTGCGGTGACAGACACTGCCGGATTGTTGCGGAAAACCGCGATAAATATCCAATGCCGGAACATGAACTCTGGGAGAGCTTCGGCCCTGTTGCCACAGCGGATCAGATCAAATATACAGAAGAAGAGGACTGTGTAAAAGAATCCATGGTATTCCGGGAAGAATGCAACTATACTTTTACAAACGGAACCCATCTGGAGCAGGATTCTTCCAGCGCGAATATGGTGACACTGTCTACGTCCGCCTCTCTGTATGTGCTGCCGGCGATTAACGAGGCGGTGAAAAGAGGAATTGTCACGCGGAAAATGGCGGATCACATTCTTCACTGTGTTTGTGAAGCCGCCGGAAAGGCCATGTTTGGAGAGCGCTATGCCATTAAGGCGGCCAGAGACTGGCTGGGAGTTCCGCTGGAAATCGGAGAGGACGGCCGTGTCATGGGCGGGCTTCTGGAAATGCAGCTTCAGTCTATCCTGTGCAGCTACGAAGTGGAAGCTTTTAATGAGAAGGAGTGTATCTATGTGATCGACCGCGCGGGACTGGAGATTACCGGATGCAAGGAACTTCCCCAGGTGCATGTGGACTTCTGGTACGGAATAGTAAAGACGCTGGTCAATGCACAGTGGTCCCTGTGGGAAGAGGACTCTCCTGCCGGCAAGCTTCGCATTAAAATCGCAAAGAAAATCGATAAATTCTGTTGACAGGAGGGGAAGCAGATGTATAAAAATATCTTTAAATATGATGAAATGAAACGATCGGAACATATGGCCGTCCGCCGGACAGTGGGCTGGTACTACTGGACTCACCAGCTGATCGAGATCAGCGGTCCGGACGTGGTAAAGCTGCTGGATTATCTGTATCCCAATGATATCGGAAACCTCAGAGTGGGACGGGACCGTTACACCACAATGCTGGATGAAAACGGGGAAATCATTGACGATGTGGTTATTATGAGAATGGCGGAAGACAGATTCTGGATTTCCACATTGTTTCTGACTTATACAGATGACTGGATTTATTATCATTCCGAGGGATATGATGTAGACTGGAACGATATTACCGATGAGTGGGACATGTTTGCGGTGCAGGGACCAAGATCGAAAGAGATGGTGGATTCCATCGTGGAAAAACCGGTGGATGATCTGAAATTTTTCAGTCATGAACCGAATAAAATCGGCGATATGGAAGTGCTGATTAATCGGGGAGGGTTCACCGGAGAGAAGTTCGGCTATGAAATATACTGCCGCAGAGAGGATACGGACGCCCTGGAAAGAATTCTGAAAGATACGGCGCCGAAATTTGACGGAAAACAGGTTACAGAATTTCAGGTAATGGCCTGGACACTTCCTACAGAAAGCGGATTCTACTATATGAGGGATCTGGCTCATACCAATCCCATAGAAGTGGGTCTGGATGCAAATATTGACTGGGAAAAAGACTTTATCGGAAAAGAGGCTCTTCTGAAAGTCAAAGAAAACGGACCGGAAAAGGAGATGGTAGGATTCGAGGTTCCGGAGACCGACATTTATATCCGGGCAAAACAGTATGGAGGTCCGGGAGAGGCTGTGTATATTGACAGCGAGGAGGAAGAGGTAGGACGTGTGTCAAAGATGGTCTACTCATATGTGAAAGAGGTAAACAACGGATACATTCTTGCGAAAAAAGGAAAACTCCGGGTGGGCGACCATATAAAAATACATGGGTATGATGCGGTGATAACGGAAAAGAAATGGCTTTGATGAAGAATATCTGACGGTTTTGCCAGCGGGACTGCTTCCCGCTGGTTTTTTTGATATGACGGGAAAAACAGGGGCAGAGGACAGCCGCGCCTGCTTGCATCCCGCCGGCAAATATAGTATGATGGTAACGATAAGAAGAAAAAGATATCTATATATAGAAAGAAAAGTCATAAAAATTATGAGAGGAAACAGCTTGAAAAGAATTGAGCTGTTATGGAGAGAAATGTTTAAAGAAATTGGGGACGAAAGAGCGTTTAATGGAATACTGGAACAGATTATTGATAACATACAGAAGGGGAATCTGAAGGCGGGAGACGCGCTGCCGGCGGAACGGACAATGGCGGAAACAATGAAGGTGTCCCGCTCTGCAGTCAGAGAGGCCCTGAGAGCCCTTGAACTTTTAGGAATTATAGAGGCGGTTCCGGGAGGAGGCAATTATGTAACCAGCGATCTGGACACCTGGCTGATCGGGCCGCTGACGATCCTTTTCCGTCTGAATAACGGATATGTGCGTCAGAATCAGCAGCTTCGCGCTGCCCTTGAAAGAGAAAATGCCATTCTGGCGGCTAAGAAATGTACTCCTCTTGACGCCGCGGAACTCTGGATGATCCTTGCCAGACTTGACGCTGCAGAAAATGAAAAAGACAGAGGCAGTCTTGATAAGGAGCTTCATACGAAAATAGGAAAAATCGCAGATAATCCTATGATATACAGCGTGCTTGCCGCTGCGGATCAGCTGACAGACAATATAATTTCGGGAACAAGGGACTATATTATGCGGAAAAATCAGTCAGCTTCCGTGGTGGACGAACAGCATCACCGCCTTGTGGAAGCTATTATTAATGGCAACGCGGAGGAAGCGGGAAACCGCATGTCGGAACATATGGATACGGTAGAAGAGTATATGGAACAGATGCTGGAAGAAAATACGGACAGCGGACAGAGCATAGAGGAAATGACGCAGGAGAAGAACTGAAAATAAAGAAAGAAAATCGATACAGGCTCTTGTGTTCTGGTCTGACCAGTGGTACAATCAATTTATAAAATTGGTTGCACCGAAAAAACGATTGGTCAACCGGAAAGAAGGGCGAAATTATGGGATATGTAACATGGTCATATGAGACTCTGAACCGGTTCTGCGGAGATGTGTTCAGAGCTTTTGGATTCAGTGAAGAGGAAAGCAATGAGATTAAGGATGTTCTTCTGACAGCAGACCTTTACGGTATTGAGAGTCACGGCATGCAGAGAATGGTTCGTTATCACAAAGGAATTGAGAAGGGAACCATTCATCCGGAAGCAAGACCGGAAGTTGTGTTTGAGACTCCTGTTTCCGCAGTGATTGACGGACATAATGGAATGGGACAGCTTATCAGCGTTTTTGCTATGAAAAAGGCTATCGAAAAAGCAAAAAAGACAGGAGTAGGCATTGTCAGCGTCCGCGAATCAAATCATTTCGGAATCGCAGGGTATTATGCGAAAATGGCCTGTGATCAGGGGCTCCTTGGAATGGCATGCACCAACTCAGAGGCCATCATGGTACCGACCTTCGGGAAAAAAGCGATGCTTGGCTCCAATCCTATTGCTGTAGCGATGCCGGCAGAACCCTATCCGTTTTTCTTCGACTGTTCCACTACGGTGGTGACGAGAGGAAAGCTGGAGATGTACAATAAAATGGGAAAACCTCTTCCTGACGGCTGGGCTCTCGACAAAAACGGACATCCTACCACGGACGCGCCGGATGTTCTGGCGAATATTGTGGCCAAGAAAGGCGGCGGGATCATGCCTCTGGGTGGCAGCGAGGAAGTCAGCGGCAGCCACAAGGGATACGGCTACGGTATGGTGTGCGAACTGTTCAGCTCCATTCTCTCTATGGGCGTTACTTCTGATAAATGCTGTACATTCCCGGACAAGACCGGAATCTGTCACGGATTCATGGCTGTGGATCCGGCTGTCTTCGGCGATCCGGAGGCGATTAAGAGGCATTTTTCCCAGTATCTGGAAGAATTGAGAGAGAGTCCGAAAGCAGACGGCAAAGACCGTATTTATACCCATGGTGAGAAGGAAGTCTTTGCGGAAAAGGAAAGAAGAGAGAAGGGTATTCCGGTAAATGACAATACAATGGTAGAGCTGGCCAATCTGTGCGGATATCTGAAACTTGATTTCCATAAATATTTTGAAGGCTATGAACTTCCGAAAGACAGCAAGTTCTTTACAGGAAATTATTAAAAAATCCCAAGGAGGATATACAAATGGATTATGCAAAAGAATCATTAAGGTTACATGGTGAGTGGAAGGGAAAAATTGAGGTGGTGACAAGAGTTCCGGTAGAAAACAAGGACGATCTGTCTCTGGCCTACACTCCGGGAGTTGCCCAGCCCTGTCTGGAAATTCAGAAGGATGTTGACAAATCCTATGAGCTCACAAGAAGATGGAACATGTGTCTGGTAGTAACAGACGGATCTGCCGTTCTGGGCCTTGGCGACATCGGACCGGAGGCGGGCATGCCGGTTATGGAGGGAAAATGCGTTCTGTTTAAGGCATTTGGAGATGTGGACGCTTTTCCGCTCTGTATTAAGAGTCATGATGTTGATGAGATCGTCAATACTATTTATATGATCTCCGGATCGTTCGGCGGAGTAAACCTGGAGGATATTTCCGCCCCCAGATGCTTTGAAATTGAAAAGAAGCTGAAAGAAAAATGTGATATTCCGATCTTCCACGATGATCAGCACGGTACGGCAATCATCACTCTGGCCGGCATTACCAATGCGCTTCGGGTGGTAGGAAAGAAAAAGGAAGATGTCAGGATTGTTATGAACGGCGCCGGCGCAGCTGCTATTTCCATCGCGCGGCTGCTCCTGAAAGCCGGATACCAGAATATTACTCTCTGCGACAGAAAGGGCGCCATTTATGAGGGCCGCCAGGAGGGTATGAATCCTGTGAAGGAAGAGATGAGCAAGGTGACAAACCGTGAGAAAAAGGCGGGCTCTCTTGCGGATATGCTTGTGGGGGCAGATGTGTTTATCGGTGTTTCCGCTCCGGGCGCTGTGACTACGGAAATGGTAAAGACTATGGCTAAGGACGCGGTGATTTTTGCCTGCGCAAATCCTACACCGGAGATTTTCCCGGAGGATGCCAAAGCAGGGGGAGCAAAAGTAATTGCTACCGGAAGAAGCGATTTTCCGAATCAGATTAATAATGTACTGGCCTTCCCGGGAGTATTCCGCGGCGCTTTCGACGTAAGAGCGAAAGACATTAACGATGAGATGAAGATTGCTGCGTCAGAAGCTCTTGCAGGGCTGATTACGGATGAAGAGCTTTGTGCAGATTATATTATACCGAAGGCTTTTGATAAGAGAGTAGGACCGGCAGTGGCGAAAGCTGTCGCCGAGGCCGCCAGAAAAACAGGGGTTGCAAGATTATAAGAAAAGAAACAGGAAAATCCTCGCTGCTGCGGAAAATTTCTGCGGCAGCGGGGATTTATTTTTTTCGGGCCTTTAGGATGCCCGGGAAAATCAGGACGGCCGACGGAAATCTTTGACAAATCCGGCTTTGATTAGTAAAATATCACATATGTAAAGAAAAGCAGCTGCGGCAGAAAGGAGAAGTATGCGCGGAAGGCGTTACACAGGAAAAATATGAAGAACTGGGAAGCAAATGTCCGCCAGGTTGTTCCCTATACACCGGGAGAGCAGCCGAATCAGGAGGACATGATCAAATTGAATACAAATGAAAATCCGTATCCTCCGGCTCCGGGGGTGAAAGAGGTTCTGGAGCGGCTGGATACCGGCACCCTTCGTCTGTATCCGGATCCGACAGCAGGGGAACTGGTATCTGCCATTGCAGAAAACTACGGACTGGAAAAGGATCAGGTGTTTGTCGGTGTGGGGTCTGATGATGTGCTTGCGATGAGTTTTCTGACCTTTTTTAACAGCGGCAGGCCAATCCTGTTTCCGGATATTACTTATTCCTTTTATGATGTGTGGGCGGAGCTGTTCCGTATCCCATATGAGCGTCCGGCGCTGGATGAACAATTTCATATCAGGAAGGAAGACTATTTCCGGGAAAACGGAGGCATTATTTTTCCGAATCCCAATGCGCCTACAGGCGTGGAGCTGCCCCTGGAGGATATCGAGGAGATTGTTGCCCGCAACCAGGATGTTATAGTTATCGTAGATGAGGCCTATGTGGACTTTGGAGCGAGGTCCGCCCTTCCGCTTCTGAAAAAGTATGAGAATCTTCTGGTGGTTCAGACATTCAGCAAGTCCCGTTCACTGGCAGGAATGAGAATCGGGTTTGCCTGCGGAAACGCCAGACTGATCCGGTATCTGAATGACGTCAAATATTCTTTCAATTCCTACACAATGGACAGAACCGCTCTGGCGGCAGGCACTGCGGCGGTGAAGGATCAGGAATATTTCCGGGAAACCTGCCGTAAAATTATAGAAACAAGGGAATGGACGAAAAAGGAACTCAGAAGCCTGGGCTTTTCTTTCCAGGATTCCAAGGCGAATTTTATTTTTGCGTCCCATAATGTCTGCCCGGCGGAAGAATTGTTCCAGGCGCTTCGTAAAAGGCATATCTACGTGAGATATTTCCCTGGAGGAAGGACGGAAAATTTCCTCCGCATCACAGTGGGAACCCGAAAGGAAATGGAAATTTTTATTGATTTTCTGAAAAAATATTTTAAAGACAGAGAAAAAAAACGCCCTGAATAATCCATTTGCTGCTGTCCTTTATCCCTTATGGACAGACCAGGATAAATGTGGTAAGATAACTTTCAGGAGAAAAGCGCAGCCCTGAAAAGCAGAAAAGGGCTGCCAATCTTAAAAATACAGGGCTCCAGTGCCCAGGAGAAAGACGGTATGTCCGGCAGGCGTAACGACACATATCAGCCGGTATTCTGATGTTCATGTCGATTCAGACAGAGTATCCCGTAAATAACAAACACAAAATAATAAAAAGAAAAGACTGAGGTTTTTTATGAGAGAGAAATACGAGTCGTTGTCATTGGCAACATTAAAGGATCTGGCAAAAGCGAGAGGCCTGAAAGGGATATCCGCTCTCCGAAAGCCGGAATTAATTGAACGAATGCTTCTGGAAGACGAAAAAGAAGCGCAGGAAAAAGGCGGAGCTCAGCGGGAGTCCGGGACGGACGAGGAGGCCCGTGTGGAAGAAAACAGGCCTGCCTATGACGGAAGAAGAGGATACTCCGAAGAAAACAGGAGAACTGCCGGACGAAACGATATCAAACGGGGACGAGCCGGCCAGGAGGAAAACAGAAGAACGCACGGCAGTCCGGAGGAAGGACGGCGGAATTTTTCCAGCCAGGATAACCGCAGAGCTCACGGCGCCCAGGAAGACGCTAGAAAAAATCACGGCGGCCAGGAAGAAAACAGAAGAGTCTATGGAACACAGGGAACATATCCCTCACAGCAGGACGATGGAAAAATGCCGGCGGAAACAGCACAGCTTGACAGCGGCGAGAGGGCAAACGGAATTCTTGAAGTGCTTCCGGACGGATATGGTTTTATCCGCTGCGAAAATTATCTTCCGGGGGAAAACGACATTTATGTATCGCCGTCCCAAATCAGAAGATTTAATCTGAAAACAGGGGATATTCTTCAGGGAAGCATTCGGATTAAAACCCAGGGGGAAAAATTCAGCGCGCTCCTTTATGTAACTTCCATCAATGGATTTCCGCCAGGCGAGGGGCAGAGACGATACAATTTTGAAGATATGACGCCGGTGTTCCCAAATGAGCGAATCAGGCTGGAGCGTCCGGGAGGAACTGTGGCAATGAGAATTGTGGATCTGATCAGCCCTATCGGAAAGGGACAGAGGGGAATGATCGTATCTCCTCCGAAAGCGGGCAAGACGACTCTTTTAAAGGACGCGGCAAAATCCATATTGAAAAACTGTCCGGACATGCACCTGATTATCTTACTGATCGATGAGCGCCCGGAGGAAGTGACAGATATAAAAGAGGCTATCCAGGGATCTAATGTTGAAGTTATTTATTCTACTTTTGATGAGCTTCCGGAGCACCATAAGCGGGTATCTGAGATGGTAATTGAGAGGGCGCGGCGTCTGGTGGAACATAAAAAAGATGTCACCATTCTTCTGGATTCCATCACAAGACTGGCAAGAGCCTACAATCTCTGCGTTCCGCCAAGCGGAAGAACGCTTTCCGGGGGTCTTGACCCGGCTGCTCTCCATATGCCGAAAAGATTTTTTGGCGCAGCCAGGAATATGAGAGAAGGCGGAAGCCTTACAATTCTTGCCACGGCTCTTGTGGATACCGGAAGCAAGATGGACGATGTCATTTACGAGGAATTTAAAGGGACTGGAAACATGGAGCTTGTTCTTGACCGCAAACTTCAGGAGAAGAGAGTATTTCCGGCGATTGACATTCAGAAGTCAGGCACACGCCGGGAAGATCTGCTGCTGAGCGGGGAGGAGCAGGAGGCGGTATACAGCATGCGCAGAGCCCTCAACAGCCTGAAAGCCGATGAGGCGGTGGAGCAGATCCTGAATATGTTTTCCAGAACCCGCACCAATGCAGAATTTGTGCAGATGGCAAAAAAGCAGAAATTTTCATAAACAGCTTGCATTTCAGCAGATGATGTGCTATAATCAGAAAGCTGTAAAATAGTAAATTCGTCTAATCAAATACGAATAGAAAATAGAAGAACTATAGAGAGGTGAAAAATCATGCGTGAAGGAATCCATCCGAACTATCAGCAGGCAACCGTAACCTGCAACTGTGGAAACACATTTGTAACAGGTTCTGTAAAGAAAGATATCCATGTGGAAATCTGTTCCAAATGCCATCCGTTCTATACAGGACAGCAGAAAGCAGCTCAGGCTCGCGGACGTATTGATAAGTTCAATAAGAAATACGGCTTAAACAAATAATCAGACAGAATATAGGAAAGAGAGAACAGGTTGAGGTTGGGAAATCTCAACCTTTCTTTGCTTATAGGCAAGTGGAGAAGAGAATGAAATCATCAAATATCGGTGGTCAGGCGGTAATGGAAGGCATCATGATGAGGCATAAGGATAAATATTCGGTAGGTGTCCGCCGGCCTGACGGAGAAATTGAATTAAAGATAGAAGATTATAAATGTACTTTCGGAAATGCGAAATTTCTGAGATGGCCGCTTATCAGGGGAGTCGTCAGCTTTGTGGACGGCCTTGTGATAGGAACAAAATGCCTGATGTATTCCGCGGAAATAGCGGGAGATGAGGAAGACGAGGAGGAGGCCAGAAAAAACGCCGCCCTGTCAGAAACGGAGAGAGCCGCCAAAAAAGAAAAAGAAGATAAACAGTTCAAGTGGCTTTTGTATGTGACAGTGGCAGTTTCCATCGTTGTCTCTGTCGCGGCATTTATGCTGCTTCCCTATGCGCTGGCCAGCCTGATCCGAAAGGCGGGAGCATCTGAATTTCTGGTTACCGTTGTGGAAGCTTTTGTGAAAATGGCGCTGTTCTTAGGATACATGTTTCTGATTTCCAGGATGAAAGACATTCAGCGAACCTTCATGTATCATGGCGCTGAGCATAAATGCATCAACTGTGTAGAGCACGGTCTTCCCCTGACTGTGGAAAATGTTATGAAAAGCTCCAGACAGCATAAGCGCTGCGGAACCAGCTTCCTGTTTCTGGTGATGCTGGTCAGTATCTGCCTGCATTTCATTTTTGTGCTGGTACCTTTTTACTGGCTGCGTCTTCTGGGACGTCTGCTGATGGTTCCGGTGGTGGCAGGGATTTCTTTTGAGATGATTCAGTGGGCTGGCCGGACGGACAGCAAACTGGCGTCTGTATTAAGCAAACCGGGACTTGCCATGCAGAAGCTGACGACAAAAGAGCCTACCGCCGATATGGCAGAGGTAGCGATCAAAGCGGTGGAAGCTGTTTTTGACTGGAGAGCTTACTTAAAGGAAGAATTCAACTGGAAGCCGGGAGAAGAAGCTGATGAAAACGCTTGAAAACCTGCTGAGAGAAGGGACGGCTCTCCTGCATACAGCAGAAATAGAGGAGGCCAGGCTTGATGCCTGGCTCCTTCTGGAATATGTCACAGGGAGAAACAGGGCATATTATTACGCCCATTCTGATGAACCGGCAGACTGCGGAGCAGAAGAAAAATACCTTGAGCTCTGCAGGCGGCGGGCGGCGCATGTGCCGCTGCAGCATCTGACCCACAGCGCCTGGTTTATGGGCCATGAATTCTATGTTGACCGCAGAGTGCTGGTTCCCAGACAGGATACAGAGACGCTGGCGGAGAAGGCTGTGGAGATACTGAAAGAGAAGACGGAGCCGGAAATCCTGGATATGTGTACAGGTTCCGGATGCATTCTTCTCAGCATTCTGGCGGAATATCCTGACGCCCGGGGAGTGGGAGCGGATATTTCACGGGAAGCTCTGGAGGTTGCCAGAGAGAACGCGGAGAGAATGTCTCTGAAAAACAGGGCGGTTTTTACAGAGAGCGATCTTTTTTCAGGAGACTATTTTCAGAAAAACAGTGGAAAAAAAAGGCAGGAATATGATATGCTTATCTCGAATCCTCCTTATATCCCTACTGCGGAAATTCAGAATCTGATGGACGAAGTGCGCCTTTACGATCCTGTTTCCGCATTGGACGGAAAAGAGGACGGGCTGTATTTTTACCGCCGGATTACAGAGGAGGCTTCCGGATTTCTGAAAAACGGAGGCTGGCTTCTGTATGAGATCGGCTGTGACCAGGGAGAGGCAGTATCGAAGCTTCTGCAAAAAGCAGGATTCCGCGGCGTGAGAGTATGTCAGGATCTGGCCGGCCTGGACAGAGTGGTTCTGGGGCAGAAGAAGGAAACAGAAAATACAGGAGGAACGACATGTTTGATAAATTAGAAGATCTGCTTATTCGCTTTGAGGAGCTCCTGAATGAGCTTGGCGAGCCGGGTGTGGCGGACAACCAGGAGCGCTTCCAGAAGCTTATGAAGGAACAGAGCGAGCTGCAGCCTATTGTAGATACTTATAAAGAATATAAAAAGAACAAGGAAACCATCCAGGACAGTCTTTCGATGCTGGAGGAGGAAAAAGACGAGGAGATGCGGGAAATGCTCAAAGAGGAGCTTTCGGACGCTAAGAAGCGGGTGGAGGAACTGGAGCATGAGCTGAAGATCCTTCTGCTGCCAAAGGATCCAAACGACAGCAAAAATGTTATTGTGGAAATCCGCGCCGGCGCAGGAGGCGACGAGGCGGCCCTTTTCGCGTCAGAAATTTACCGTATGTATGTAAAGTATGCGGAAAGTCTCGGATGGAAGACAGAGATGCTTAGCCTGAATGAAAACGGGATAGGGGGATTCAAGGAAGTTACCTTTATGATTCACGGAAACGGAGCATACTCCAGACTGAAATATGAAAGCGGCGTACATCGTGTGCAGCGTGTTCCTGAAACTGAGTCGGGGGGAAGAATTCATACCTCTACCTGTACGGTTGCCATTATGCCGGAGGCGGAGGAAATTGATTTTCATCTGGATATGAACGACTGTAAATTCGATGTGTTCCGCGCATCCGGAAACGGCGGACAGTGTGTCAACACCACAGATTCTGCGGTCCGTCTTACTCATATTCCGACAGGAATTGTTATTTCCTGCCAGGATGAGAAGTCACAGCTGAAAAACAAAGAAAAAGCGCTGAAGGTTCTTCGCTCCCGCCTGTATGAGATGGAGCTTGCAAAACAGCATGATGCGGAAGCTGAGGCGAGAAGGAGCCAGATTGGAACCGGGGACCGGTCTGAGAAAATCAGAACCTATAATTTCCCTCAGGGCCGTGTGACAGATCACAGGATCAAACTTACGCTGCACCGTCTGGACAGTATTCTGAGCGGAGATCTGGATGAAATTATTGACAGTCTGATCGCTGCGGATCAGGCGGCGAAACTCAGCAGCCTGAATTCCGAGGAATAAAAAAACAGAGCCAAAAAGAGGACGCATTTTCCCCTTTGTGAAAATGCGAATTCTGGAAGGAATAAAAAATGTGGAGGATATTTGAATGAAAAAAACAGCACTGGTAATTATGGCGGCAGGAATCGGAAGCCGTTTCGGAAAAGGGATTAAGCAGCTTGCGCCGGTAGGGCCCAACGGAGAGATTATTATGGACTATTCCATTCACGATGCACTGGAGGCCGGGTTCAACAAAGTTGTTTTCATTATCCGGAAGGATATTGAGGACGAATTCCGCAAAGTGATCGGAAACAGAATTGAAAAGATTACAGAAGTGGAATATGCTTTTCAGGCTCTGGAGGATCTTCCGGAAGGATTTGAGAAGCCGGCGGACAGGACTAAGCCATGGGGTACCGGACAGGCGGTGCTGGCGGCAAAGAAGGTACTGGCAGAGCCTTTTGTTGTAATCAATGCAGACGACTATTACGGAAAAGAGGCTTATGTAAAGGTGCACGAGTATCTTGTGCAGGATCATCCAAAAGACGGACAGATGCATATCTGCATGGCCGGCTTCCGTCTGGGAAATACCTTAAGTGACAACGGAAGTGTAACGAGAGGTATCTGCGATATAGACAACGGAGCTCTTGTGGGTGTGAATGAGACGCATAATATTTATAAAACAGAGAACGGAGCGGAGGAAAGAAGCGAGGACGGAAAGGCTGCGCCTCTGGATGTAAAGAGCCTGGTCTCCATGAACATGTGGGGACTGACTCCGGAATTTCTGGAAATTCTGGAAAAAGGATTTGCGGAGTTCCTTGGAGAGCTTGGCCCGGACGATATTAAGAAAGAATATCTTCTTCCTGAGATCATTGACCGGATGATTAAGGAGGAGACGGCAAAAGTGGACGTTCTGGAGACGAAGGATACCTGGTTCGGAGTAACTTATCAGGAAGATAAGGCTTCTGTGGCAGAAGCTTTTGCGAATCTTGTAAAAGAGGGAGTATATCCGGAAAATCTTTATAAATAAGGAGGACTGGCACTATGGGAAAATATTTTGGAACGGACGGCTTTCGTGGGGAGGCAAATGTTCAGCTGACAGTAAATCACGCGTTTATGGTGGGCCGGTATGTAGGCTGGTATTACGGGAGAGACCATAAGGCGAAAATCGTAATCGGAAAAGATACAAGAAGAAGCAGCTACATGTTTGAGTATGCGCTGGTAGCGGGAATTACAGCGTCAGGGGCGGACGCCTATCTTCTCCATGTGACTACCACACCAAGCGTTTCCTATGCAGTGCGGACGGAAGACTTTGACTGCGGCATTATGATTTCCGCCAGCCACAATCCTTTTTATGACAATGGCATCAAGCTTCTGAACGGAAACGGGCAGAAAATCGAGGCTGAGATCGAGGCGAGAATTGAGGCATACCTGGACGGAAAGCTGGAAGAGCTGCCGCTGGCCACGGGAGAGGACATTGGACGGACCGTGGACTTCGCATCCGGAAGAAACCGTTACATCGGATATCTGATTTCCATTCCCTGCCGTGATTTTAAAAATATTAAAGTAGGGCTTGACTGTGCCAACGGAAGTTCATCCGCCATTGCCAAAAGTGTGTTTGATGCCCTGCAGGCAAAAACCTATGTGATTAATAACAGTCCGGATGGAACGAATATTAATACCAACTGCGGCTCCACCCATATTGAGGTGCTTCAGAGATTTGTTGTGGACAAGGGCCTGGATATAGGCTTTGCCTATGACGGAGATGCGGACAGATGCATTGCCGTAGATCATAAAGGCAACATAATTGACGGAGACAAAATCATGTATGTCTGCGGAAAGTATCTCAAAGAACAGGGAAAACTGAACGGAAATACCGTAGTGACCACGGTAATGTCAAATATGGGTCTTTACAAAGCCCTGGAGAGAGAAGGGATCAGCTATGAGCAGACGGCAGTGGGAGATAAATATGTAGCTGAGAATATGATGGAAAATAATTACAGCATTGGAGGAGAACAGTCCGGGCATATTATTTTCAGCCGGTATGCGGCTACAGGGGACGGAATTCTGACTTCGCTGATGGTCATGGAGGCCTGTGTGGAAAAGAAGGCAACGCTCTGTGACCTGGCAAAAGAGATGAAGGTGTATCCTCAGATTCTACGCAATGTGCGCGTAGCAGACAAAAAGACGGCCAGAGAAAACGCAAAAGTAAAGGAAGCGGTAGAGGCAGCTGCCCGCGCCCTCGGCACAGAGGGCCGGATCCTGGTCAGGGAGAGCGGTACAGAACCTCTGATCCGTGTTATGGTGGAAGCAGACACGGAAGATATCTGCGCAGAGCATGTGAATAATGTTGTAAAGGTCATCGAAGCCGAAGGGCTGGTTGCAGAATAAAGGATATACATGAAGAAAAGAAGAATCGGATGGCTTCTGGCAGCCTGTCTGGGGATTTCTCTTATGACAGGCTGCGCAGGACAGGAAAGGGAAACATACAGACAGGCGGAAGAGGATCTTGAGCAGGGCAGTTATGAAACGGCTCTTCAGGGGTTTGCAGCGTCTGCGGAAGCTGGATATAAGCTGCCGGAATCCTACAGAGGCGCAGGGATTTCAGCCCTGCATCTGGGAAATTATGAGGAGGCGGTCAATTATCTGACTGCTGCTCTGGAGAGCGAGGGAGCGGGGAAATCCCTGAGACAGGATATCCTCTCCTACCGGGCCACTGCCGAGCTGAAAAACGGGCTGCTGGATGATGCCATGGCTGACTGTCAGACCCTGGCATCGGATTATTCCATGACTGCCGACAATTATTATCTGACGGGATGTGTTGCTCTTGCCATGGATGCCTATGATGAGGCCGCGTCCAATTTTGAACAGGCTTATGCAGAGGACGGCGGATATGATATGGCAGTACAGATCTATGAAGCATATCTGAACCGGGATATGGGTGCGGACGGCGCCAGATATCTGGAGGCAGTGCTGCAGACAGAAGCCAGGGACGCCGAGGATTACTGCAGCCGCGGCCAGGTGTATTATTATATGCAGGATTATGAAAACGCCAAAACAGAGCTGACCAAAGCTGTGGAGCAGGGAAGCACGGAGGCGAAGCTGATTCTTGGCATGGTTTCGCTGGCGCAGGGGGACACCGCCGGAGCCCGCTCTATGTATCAGGAATACATTGACGCGGAGGACAGCGTTCCTGCAAAAGGATATAACGGTCTGGCCCTCTGTGATATTGCAGATGGCGCCTATGACAGCGGGCTGACGAATATTTCCAGCGGAATTGCCGAGGCGGACACAGAAGATATGCGTGATCTGCTGTTTAATGAGATTGTTGTCTATGAAAAACAGCTTGATTTTTCCACAGCGCTGACAAAGGTGCAGGAGTATGTGGAAATGTTCCCTGATGACGCGGATGCGGCAAAGGAGCTGACATTCCTTCAGTCACGGGCGGGGAATGCTTCTTAGGAGAAAAATATGCAGTTTTATGATTTTGAAGAAGTGCAGGAGCGTGTGATTCTGGTTGGCGTGCAGACGGAACAGGCAGAGGATGTGGAAGCCTCTCTGGAAGAACTGGAAGAGCTCGCGAAAACTGCCGGCGCGGAAACCGCCGCCAAGGTGATTCAGAACCGGGAAGCAGTGCATCCGGGAACTTATATTGGAAAAGGAAAAATTCAGGAGGTAAAAAATCTTCTGTCAGCGCTGGACGCTAACGGAATTATCTGTGATGACGAGCTCTCTCCGGCTCAGATGAATAATCTGGAGAGAGAACTGGAGTGTAAGGTGATGGACCGTACACTTCTGATTCTGGATATTTTTGCGGGGCGGGCAGTAACAAGTGAAGGAAAGATTCAGGTGGAGCTGGCTCAGCTCCGCTACCGGTCTGCCCGCCTGGTAGGCCTGCGAGAGTCTCTGTCCAGACTGGGCGGCGGCATTGGAACAAGAGGACCGGGAGAGAAGAAGCTGGAGACGGACAGGAGACTGATCCGAACAAGAATTTCCGCTCTGAAATCAGAACTGGCCCAGGTAGAGAAACATCGGAAGCTTATCAGAAGCGGAAGGGCGAAAGGGAATCTGAAAACAGCTGCCATTGTGGGTTACACAAACGCAGGAAAATCCACTCTTCTGAATACGCTGACAGGCGCCGGAGTTCAGGCGGAAGATAAACTTTTTGCGACATTGGATCCTACAACACGCCTTCTGGAGCTTAAGGACGGACAGCAGATCCTTCTGACAGATACAGTTGGATTCATCCGCAAACTTCCCCATCATCTTGTGGAAGCATTTAAGAGCACCTTGGAGGAAGCAAAGTATGCGGACTATATCATCCATGTGGTGGACGTATCGAATCCTCAGGCGGAGATGCAGATGCATGTGGTTTACGAGACGCTCCAGGAACTGGGCGCTTCCGGAAAGAAAGTGATTACGCTTCTGAACAAGCAGGATCTGGCAGAAAATTCCGGGCTGAGAGATTTTCGTGCTGACTATACGGTAAAATGTTCTGCAAGAACCGGACAGGGGCTGGATGAGCTGAAGGAAATTCTGGCAAGACTGCTGGCGGAGGATCAGATTTATCTGGAAGAACTGTTTTCCTACCGGGAAGCAGGAAAGCTGCAGCGGATACGGGAGTACGGGCAGCTGCTTTCGGAGGACTACTTAAACGACGGCATCTACGTAAAAGCAAGGGTTCCGGCAGAAATTTTTGTGTCGGTAATGCCCGAGGGCAGAGAAAAATAAAGAGAAATAAGACACCATATATTGTGCATTGGATGTATTGGATGTACTATATGGTGTCTTTTTGTATTGACGTATCTGCTGCGGTCTGATACAATGGATCCACATGAAATTTGGGTTTTTGCATCAAAGGGAGGTATCAGACAGAATGTTTCAGGTAGTAAAGCGTGACGGAGAGATTGCGGATTTTCAGATGCCGAAGATCACGGCGGCAATTCATAAAGCGTTTGACGCAAAAGAAAAAAATTACAGCGATGATATGATTGATCTTCTGGGGCTGCGGGTAACCGCCGATTTTCAGGATAAAATAAAAGAAAATCAGATTACTGTGGAGGATATTCAGGACAGTGTGGAAAATGTGCTGATTCAGGCAGGTTACGGGGATGTGGCAAAGGCATATATTCTCTATAGAAAGCAGAGAGAAAAAATCCGTAATATGAAGTCTACAATTCTGGACTATAAAGAGATTGTCAACAGCTATGTAAAGGTAGAGGACTGGAGGGTAAAAGAAAATTCTACGGTTACTTATTCTGTAGGAGGTCTGATTCTCAGCAACTCCGGAGCAGTTACCGCCAATTACTGGCTGTCTGAGATTTATGACAATGAGATTGCGGAGGCTCACAGAAACGCAGACATTCATATACATGATCTGTCCATGCTTACGGGATACTGCGCGGGATGGTCTCTCAAACAGCTGATTCAGGAGGGGCTGGGCGGCATCCCCGGCAAGATTACGTCAGCTCCGGCAAAGCACCTCAGCGTACTCTGCAACCAGATGGTAAATTTTCTTGGAATTATGCAGAATGAGTGGGCAGGCGCTCAGGCGTTTTCTTCGTTTGACACTTATCTGGCACCTTTTGTAAAGGCAGACAATCTCAGCTACCATGAGGTGAAAAAATGCATTGAGTCTTTTATTTACGGAGTAAATACCCCCAGCCGCTGGGGTACGCAGGCGCCGTTTTCCAATATTACCCTTGACTGGACTGTGCCGGAGGATCTGGCTGAGCTGCCGGCGATTGTAGGCGGAAAAGAGATGGATTTCAAGTATAAGGACTGCAAAAAAGAGATGGATATGGTTAACCGGGCTTTCATTGAGACAATGATCGAGGGAGACGCCAATGGCCGTGGTTTCCAGTACCCGATTCCTACCTATTCCATAACAAAGGATTTTGACTGGTCGGATACACAGAACAACCGTCTTCTGTTTGAAATGACTGCGAAATACGGAACCCCCTATTTTTCCAATTATATCAACAGCGATATGAAACCCAGCGATATCCGCAGCATGTGCTGCCGGCTCCGCCTGGATCTTCGCGAGCTCCGCAAAAAGAGCGGCGGATTCTTCGGTTCCGGGGAGAGCACCGGATCGGTGGGCGTGGTTACCATCAATATGCCGAGAATTGCCTATCTTTCAAAAACGCCGGAGGAATTTTACCGCAGGCTGGATCACATGATGGATATTTCCGCAAGATCTCTGCACATTAAGAGAGAGGTGATTACGAAGCTGTTAAATGAGGGCCTTTATCCATATACAAAACGATATCTGGGAAGTTTCGACAATCATTTTTCCACCATTGGCCTTGTGGGAATGAATGAGGTGGGCTTAAATGCCCCCTGGCTCGGCTGTGATATGAGTGATCCGCGTACCCAGCAGTTTACCAAAGAGGTTCTGCTGCATATGCGAGAACGGCTGTCTGACTATCAGGAGGAATACGAGGGAGAATTGTTTAATTTGGAGGCAACTCCCGCAGAGTCTACCGCATACCGTCTGGCGAAACATGACAGAAAACGCTGGCCGGATATCCGCACTGCAGGAAGCAAGGGCGATACTCCGTATTATACCAACAGCTCCCATCTGCCTGTGGAATACAGCTCGGACATTTTCGACGCTCTGGATATTCAGGATGAACTTCAGACACTGTATACTTCAGGAACCGTTTTCCACGGCTTTCTGGGAGAAAAGCTTCCGGACTGGAAAGCGGCGGCATCTCTTGTGCGGAAAATTGCAGAGAATTATAAGCTGCCGTATTATACGATTTCCCCTACCTATTCGGTCTGCAGCGAGCACGGATATCTCAGCGGAGAACACTTTACCTGTCCGAAATGCGGCAGGAAGGCAGAGGTATACAGCCGTATTACGGGATACTACCGTCCGGTACAGAACTGGAATGACGGAAAAGCGCAGGAATACAAAAACCGTACGCTTTATGACATTACGCATTCCGCTTTGAAAAAAGTTCATACCAGTATGGTCACCATGACAGAGGACGATGTGAAAGTGGAGCCTGTGGAGATTCACAGATATCTGTTTACTACCAGCACCTGCCCGAACTGTAAGATGGCAAAGAAAATGTTGGAAGGAGAAGACCTGGAAATCATCGACGCTGAAAAAAATCCGGATATGGCGCGGCAGTTCGGAATCCGTCAGGCGCCTACTCTGGTTATCACGGACGGAGAACATCTGAAAAAATATGTGAATGCATCCAATATTCAGAAATATGTGGATGAGGAACTTTAAAAGGCAAAGGAAATATTACAAAGAGAGCAGGCCGGAAGGTCTGCTCCGTTTTTAGGAGGCCATATGTACAGAATTTTTCTGGTGGAGGACGATGAGATGCTCTGTTCTCTTGTGAAAAAGCACCTGGAATCCTGGGGGTATGAAGTGACCGCTGCAGAGGATTTTTCGGATGTGATGGGAGAGTTTGTGAAGACGGAGCCGCAGCTGGTTCTTCTGGATCTGAAACTGCCGTTTTTCAACGGATTTCACTGGTGTGATGAGATACGGCGGGTTTCACAGGTTCCGGTGATTTTTCTGTCATCGGCAGCGGATAACATGAATATGGTGATGGCTATGAGCAGAGGCGCGGATGATTTTATCGCAAAACCCTTTCATCTGGAAGTGCTTTCCGCCAAGGTGCAGGCGATTCTGAGGAGAGCCTACTCTTTTGGAACAGGAGCAAATCTTATGGAGCATGGCGGAGCGGTTTTGAATCTTGGCAGCGGTACGCTGAATTATCAGGGAAAGACGCTGGATCTGACGAAAAATGAACTGCGTATCCTGCATCTTCTGTTTTCTCATGCCGGACAGGTGGTTGCCAGAGATACAATTATGCAGATGCTGTGGGAGAATGATGACTTTGTGGATGACAATACTCTTACGGTAAATATCAACCGGCTCAGACGAAAACTGGAAAGTGCGGGACTGGAAGGGATGATAGTCACGAAAAAAAGGCAGGGTTACATGGTTCTGTAACAGCTGGGGAGAGTGTGATGAGGGAATATTTTAAAACAATATGGAAATGGGCAGTTTTGTTCACGGCATGCTGTATGATTATGGGAACTGTGTTCTGGCTTTATGGATGTCCGGCGGAGCCGGTTCTCTATGGAGCGATGCTCTGTCTGCTTCCGTCGGCTGCGATTCTGCTGTACAGATACTCTGTTTTCCGCCGGCGTTCAGAAACACTGGAACATATCCGGAGTGCGCTTCCTCTGGAACTGGAGCAGCTTCCTGAGCCGGAGAATATTCATGAAGCGTATATGGAAGACATGATCCGGAAGCTGAACAAAGTAAGAATGGAAACAGAAGAGAACCGGAAACGTTCCTACAGAGAAATGACAGACTACTATACCATGTGGGTACATCAGATTAAAACGCCTATTGCGGCACTGCGGCTGCTGTTGTCAGAAGAGGCGGAAAAAAATAAAGCTGCTCTGGGCGAGGTGTTCCGTGTGGAAGAATATGTGGATATGGTGCTGGGATATTTAAGAACAGAGGATATGTCGGCAGATATGAAATTTTCAGAATGCAGCCTTGACGCTATCATTCGGGAGCAGATTCATAAATACGCAGCTGTTTTTATCGGGAAGAAGCTTACACTTTCCTATGACGGAACAGAGAAACGTGTTCTCACAGATCCGAAATGGCTCGGGTTTGTAATCGGGCAGTGTCTGTCCAATGCCCTGAAATATACAAAAACAGGCGGAATATGCATTTACATGTCCGAATCGAGACCGAGTACTCTTGTCATGGAGGACACCGGGATAGGCATCCGGCAGGAAGACCTGCCCAGGGTGTTCGAACGCGGATTTACCGGAAGCAATGGGCGTGAGGAAAGCCGCTCCACAGGAATTGGTCTGTATCTGGCAGGGAAAATAATGAAAAAACTGAAACATAATATTTCCATAGAATCGCAGCAGGGCAGAGGGACACGCGTCTTTTTCAGCCTTGGACGGGGAGACATGGAGATTTTCTGATCACTTCCAGAAAAGCTGCCTGTCTTACAAAAATGTCACATAAAACAGGAAACTGTAAGCCAAAACTATGGCAGACAGTTTCCTGTTTTTGTATACTGAGAACATAAGAAAGAAAATAAGGTTCCATTTTCGCGGCCATGAAAGTGAAGAATACCCGGCATCATAAGGAGGAAACCATTATGCCACTATTGGAAGTTACGAATGTGAAGAAAATATATACCACCCGTTTCGGGGGAAATCAGGTGCAGGCTCTGGCAAACGTGACATTTTCCGTAGACAGGGGAGAGTTTGTGGCCATTATGGGAGAAAGCGGCTCCGGAAAGACGACGCTTCTGAACATTCTGGCCTCTCTGGACCGCCCTACAGAGGGCGAGGTTCTTCTGGAAGGAAAAAGTATTGTCCGTTTAACAGAGAAGGAGATCTCTGCTTTTCGAAGAAAAAATCTGGGATTTGTGTTTCAGGACTTTAACCTCCTGGATACTTTCAGCCTGAGGGACAATATTTATCTGCCGCTGGTTCTGGCAGGAGAGGATTATCGCGAAATGGAGCAGAAAATCCGGCCTGTGGCGAGAGCTCTCCGCATTACGGACATTCTTGATAAGTACCCTTATGAAGTGTCCGGCGGCCAGAAACAAAGGGCGGCAGTGGCCAGGGCGCTGATTACAGATCCGCAGCTGATCCTGGCGGATGAGCCTACAGGGGCTCTTGACTCCCGTGCGGCGTCCACCCTTCTTTCTATTTTTCAGGAGATCAATGAAGAGGGCCAGACTATATTGATGGTGACTCACAGTGCTCAGGCAGCCAGCCATGCTTCCCGCGTGATGTTTATTAAAGACGGGGAAGTATTTCACCAGATTTACCGGGGAGGAAAAACCCAGAGAGAAATGTACCAGATGATCTCTGATACGCTTACGATTCTGATGACAGGCGGTGAGACCTATGCGTAGAGGGCTGTTTTTGAAACTCGCTGTGATGAACATAAAAAAGCACAGGGAAACCTACCTGCCCTATATTATTTCGAATATCGGATGTATAGCTTTTTTCTATATTATGCTGTTTCTGTTGGCAAGCCCGGATACGCCCAATATAAGAGGAGGAAGCACAGTGCGCTCTCTGCTGTCAATCGGCCTGGTGGTGCTGGCGGTGTTCTCCCTGATTTTTCTTTTGTACAGCAACAGCTTTGTTATGAAAAGAAGGCAGAAGGAATTCGGTTTATATAATATTCTGGGAATGGAAAAAATTCATATCAGCCAGATGCTTTTGACAGAAACCGTGATTACCGGAGCGGTATCTTTGGCAGCAGGTATTTCTGCAGGGATAGCGGTAAGCAAACTGGCGCTGCTTCTTCTTTTAAAATTGATTCATATTCCGGCAAAGTTCGGATTTTATGTGACTGTAGACGGAATCCTGATGTGTGCCGTGATGTATGGCATTGTCCAGGCGCTTACATTGATCCGGAACCTGGGAAGAATTCATCTGAGCCGCCCGGCGGAGCTTCTGATGGGAAGCAGTGCAGGAGAGAAAGAGCCGAAAAGTAAGTGGTTTATGGCGATCCTCGGATTCGTATGTCTGGGTGCGGGATATTACCTTGCTGTGACAACGGACTCTGTTTTATCTGCTTTTGGAATCTTTCTGATTGCTGTGCTGCTGGTAATGGCCGGAACTTATCTTACTTTTACGGCGGGAAGCATCATTCTATTAAAACTGATGCGGCGCAGAAAAAGTTTTTATTATAAAGTACAGAATTTCACCAGTGTTTCGGGAATGCTTTACCGGATGAAACAGAATGCGGTGGGCCTTGCCAGTATCTGTATTCTCAGCACAGGAGTTCTTCTGATGCTGTCGTCAACAGTATGCCTGAACGCGGGAATTGACCAGACGGTAAAAGCTTCCTGGCCCTTTGACCTGAATGTAAATTTGTACGGTTATTCTCTGGAGAAAGCATATCGCGCCGGGGAATATGTGATTCAAAAAACAAGTGAGGAAAAATTCCCTGTCCAGGATATGGAGGAAAGCATCAGTCTGCCTATGATTGCCGTACAGAACGGAGAAAGTCTTGAAATAATTTCTTCAGATTCCGTTATTTCAACGTCGGAGTTTCTGGGACTGACCCTTGTTCCGGAAAAAGCTTATGAGAAAAAGTTCAGTGAGGCTGTAGAGCTGAAGGATGGGGAAGTGCTGATATATGGAAAGGAATTTAAGAAGATAAGTCTTATAGGGGAAGAATTTTCCGTCTGCGGCAGGCTGGATGAAGAACCCCTGGGAGGAAACTTTGTGCTGAATGAGCTGGGAGACACCCTCTACCTGGTTATGACAGACGGCGATTTTGAGAGGATAAATCAGCGCCAGAAAGAGTATACAGATTTTCCGTATACTGTTCGGACAGAAATCGGAATTAATATCGAAGGCTCTGATGCCCTCAAGACTTCCTGCAGCGATGCGCTGGACAAAGTTTTGAAGGAGTATGTGGAAAGCAGGCAGATTTCAGAAGGAGGGTATTATACGAACAAATCGCAGATTCAGGCTAAAAACGGACTTTATGATACCAACGGCGGCCTTCTGTTTCTGGGAGTGCTTCTGGGAGGCGCCTTCCTTATGGGTACTGCTCTCATTATTTACTATAAACAGATATCGGAAGGATATGAAGACAGAAGCCGTTTTGAAATTATGAGAAAAGTGGGAATGAGCCGGAGAGAGGTTAAGTCCTCTATAAGCCGCCAGATTCTTATGGTATTTTTTCTCCCGCTTTTGATGGCGGTTCTTCACATCAGTATGGCCTTTCCGCTGATTCAGAAACTTCTTCAGGCTCTGGGAATGCCCCCGGGAAGACTGTTTCTGATCTGTACGGCGGCAACTGTTCTGATTTTTGCTCTGGTTTATGGCGTCATCTATATTTTTACGGCCCGTTCTTATTACAAAATTCTGGAAAAGGCAGAATGAGATTCTGGCCGCCGCCTGCAAATGCTGCAGGAGGCGGCTGTTTTTTTGTGCGGCATGTAGAAAAGATACAATTTGGAAAGCCCGGGACAGTTGTTTACTTTTTCAGAATTTGAAAGTATAATAATACAGAAAACGACAGCAGTCTCAGCGGCTGTCTGATAATACAATACAGAAAAAAGAGGAGAGATAAGAATGGTTAAGCAGAATATAATCTTTGTGGCAAATAAGGCGGGAAGTCTTCAGGAGGTGACGGAGCTTCTGGCGGAAAAGGGAATCAATATCTATGGATTCGCCTGTTTTGATGCGCCGGAGTTCGCTCTTTTCCGTATGGTTTCCGACAACGCGGACAAAGCAGCGCAGATTCTGACAGAAGCAGGATACATGAACCGCCTTACAGAAGTGATCGCTGTGGATCTTAAGGATGAAGTAGGCGGACTGAATGCGGTTCTGAAGGTTCTGAGAGACTGTAATGTGAATCTGGACTATATTTATACCTCTTATCACAGAAAAAGCAGTCAGCCGATTATGATTCTTCAGGGGGAAGACCTTCTGGTGACAGAAACTGTGCTGAAAAATAATGGCTTTTGTGTGCTGGACAGTCTGGAGGATTTATAAAAAGATGGACAGAGCACAATTTAAACAGGGGCTTCATGACGGAGTCCCCATTGCCCTTGGATATTTTGCGGTATCGTTTACCTTTGGGATGATGGCGGTTTCCGGAGGGCTTACTGCAGGCCAGGCTGTGCTGATTTCCCTGACGAATCTTACTTCGGCGGGCCAGTTCGCAGGTCTGGATATTATTCTGGCATATGGGTCTCTGTGGGAAATGGCGCTGACACAGCTGATTATCAACCTGAGATACTGTCTGATGTCTTTTTCCCTGTCGCAGAAACTTGAGAGAGGGATAAGTCTGCCGCACCGTTTTCTCGTGGCTTTCGGAATAACGGACGAAATTTTCGGAGTCAGCGCCGCACGGCAGGGAAGACTCAGTCCCTGGTATAATTACGGGGCTATGTGTGTGGCGATTCCCGGATGGACGCTGGGGACTCTTGTAGGGGGGATTTCCGGCGGCCTTCTTCCGGATTTCCTGGTAAGCGCTCTCAGTGTTGCCATTTATGGAATGTTTCTTGCTGTGATTGTTCCCCCTGCCAAGAAAAACAGACCGGTTCTTTTTGTGGTTTTGGGGTCTATGGCTGTCAGCAGTCTGTTTGCCGCCGTTCCTCCTCTGCAGAAGGTCTCATCCGGATTTGTAATTATCATTACAACTCTTGCGGCGGCAGGAACAGCGGCATATTTCTGTCCGATAAAGGAAGAAGAGGGGGAGACTCATGGAGCATAATATTTATATCTATATCTTAGTAATGGCGGGCGTTACTTATCTGATCAGAATGCTTCCGCTGGTGCTTTTTAAAAAAGAGATTACCAGCCCCTTTGTCAGATCTTTTCTGTTTTACGTACCGTATGCCTGCCTGGCGGCTATGACATTTCCGGCTATTCTGACAGCTCCGTCAGGGGGAGTGATTGCCGGCATTGTCGGTTTGGCGGCAGCTCTTGCAGCTGCTTACTATGAAAAAAGCCTTCTTACGGTGGCTGCCTTTGCGTGCGCGGCGGTATTTGTGGCAGAGCGGCTACTGGAAATTGCTGGATTATACTAATAATGCAGCCATATTCATACAAAGATTTCACATTTTTGCACCTTTTCACATAAATGTAATTATGTTATAATAGTTACGTTTTAGAATGGAGCGGCATTGCAGCTGCCTGCCGATACGTCAAACGATATGAGATAGGAAAGGAAAACCTGATATATGTTGGATAAATGGAAGATGGATGTTGATGATACTATCGACAGCGCGATTGAAAATAAAAGAAATAATGAGGATGATGAGATCGATCTGCTGGAGATTTTTTATGCATTGAAAAAAAAGCTGCTCCTTATCATAGCAGCTGGATTGCTGGCAGGCTGTATCAGCGGTGTGTTTACCCAGGTGGCGATTACGCCGGTTTATACGTCTATGTCGAGTCTGCTTGTTCTTTCCAAAGAGACGACTCTTACTTCTCTTGCGGATATCCAGCTGGGAACAAGTCTTACCAATGACTACCGGGTTCTGATTGAGAGTACGCCGGTATTGGAACAGGTAATTGAGAATCTGGACCTGGATATGACGGCAGATGCGCTGAGAGGCAGCATAACCATTGATAATCCTACGGACAGCCGTATTCTGGAGATTTCAGTTGTAAATACGGATCCTGAAATGGCAAAAGAGATTGTGGATGAGATAGCAAATGTCTCTTCTGTTTTTATCGGAGATAAGATGGAGGTAATTCCTCCTAAAATCATTGAAGTCGGAAAGATTCCCACTGTCAGGTCTGCGCCAAGTGTGAAGAAAAATGCTGTTCTCGGACTTATGTTCGGAGCTGTGGTATGTGCGGCGATTATTACTGTCTTCACAATAATGGATGACACACTGAAAACAGAAGAGGATGTTACCAAATATCTGGGAATCTCTGTTCTGGCGTCTGTTCCTGACAGAAAAGATTATGTACATGTGAAAGGCAAGAGAGGAAAGAAGCGCCGTTAGAGCGAGCGGAGGAACCTTATTTATGAAGAACATAGAACTGAAAGACATCAGAAAGCAGGATTATTTTTACAGTGAGGCGATCAAGACTCTGCGTACGAATATTCAGCTTTCCGGAAAGAGTATAAAAACGATTCTTGTTACAAGCTGCTATCCCAATGAGGGCAAGAGTGATATTGCGATCAGTCTGGCCCAGGAACTGGGAAGCATTGGAAAAAAGGTGCTGCTGGTGGATGCGGATATTCGCAAATCTTCTTACATCAGCCACTTTCAGGTAGAGCAGGAAGTTCACGGTTTGTCAGAATTTCTGAGCGGACAGATTGAAGTAAAGGATCTTATCTATAATACAAATTATCCGAACATGAACATTATATTTGGAGGTCCGGTTGCACCGGATCCTTCCGGACTGTTCAGCGATAATCTTTTCAGAACTTTTCTGAAAGAAATAAGAAATTATTACGATTATATACTGATCGACACTCCTCCTGTGGGTACAATTATTGATGCCGCGGTAATCGCCAGATACAGTGATGGAGCTGTATTTGTGATAGAACAGGGAAGCGTCAGCTATAAAGTTGCACAGAAGGCTATCCGGCAGTTGGAGAAAAGCAGCTGCCGCATACTGGGGGCTGTGCTGAATAAGGCGGACACAGAACATGACAAATATTACAGAAAATACGGAGATTATTATCAGAAACTCAACAAGGAACAGCAGACGCAGGATTAGAATAAAAAGAAAGCAGGACAAACGTGTTTGGAAATAAAAGAGGCAAACAGCCGGGCAACATATTTTTTGCAGTCTTATGTGTGTTGCTGCTGATTGCGTTTGGCGCTATCCTGGCATCAAATGCGAAGAAAGAGCAGACAGAGACGGAACAGCTGTCAGAGATTGCGGAAAATGAAGAAACCGGTATCGAGGATTACGAAGGCGTTCAGGAGAGGGCGGCCGAAATAGAAGAGCAGGCAAGAGAAGAAGAGGAAAATGCAGAACAGGATTCCTCCCAGCAGGAAGGAACATCTGAGGATGAAAAAACAGCTGATACTTCTGATTCGGAAGAGACACAGAGCGGCAGCACTGAAGAGACTGCCGCAGCTGAAACGGAGGATGAGGAAGCTTCAGGGATTGTCTGCTGGGGAGACGATCTGATCAATGGAGAGGCATCGGCAACATCTTCTTATGTAGCTGTTCTGTCCTCTCTTCTGACAAAAAACGGTTATGATCTGCCGGTTATTAACAAAACAATCCAGGGCGGCGGCACTCTTTCCATGATGAAGATGGCCGGTGTCAGTGATGAAATCCTTCAGGGATATATTACAAAGCATCAGCAGGCTGCCGGAGGGGGAGAGCTTTACGTTACAGAGACAGGCATTCGAGATCTGACCGCAGAACAGACAGAGAGAAATGATCTGGATTGCATTCCGGTGATTTTTATGGGATATTACGGCGGATGGAATCATGATCCGGCGGAACTGGCGGAACAGCAGGAGCATATTCTGAATACATTTCCCGACAGAGAACGCTTCATAATAGCAGGTACACGTCCTGTAGACGGAAGTGTGACATCAGAAGCCCTGGACCAGGTTATGAGCCAGAAATGGGGAGAACATTACATAAGCCTAGCTTCTGTTACGTCCGAAGCAGCGTCAACTGACCGCGGACAGCAGGCACTTGCTCAGGCCGTACTTCAAAAGCTGGAAGAACTGGGTTATATCAGCAAAAGCTGAGCAGGAAACAAAAAATGAGAAATTCAGGCAGAAAGAGAAGAAAACAGAAGAATCTGCGGACAGCTGCAGTGATTCTTATACTGACAGCCGCAGCTATCCTTGCAGGCGGATATTATCTCTGGAATCAGGTCAGGGAAACGAACAGGATGAATTCCGGAGGAGAAACAAGAAATACTTCCGGAGAACCGGACGAAAACACGGTTGAAGTGGACGGAACTGTTTACAGATACAACGATCATCTCAGCAATTATTTGTTCATGGGAATAGATACTACAGATGAAGTCGCTAATTATGAATCTCAAAGGGATGCCGGTCAGGCGGACGCGATTTTTCTGGTGTCCATGGACCGGGTGACAGAGGAACTGAAGGTACTGGTGATTCCAAGGGATACGATGACAGAGATTGAAGTCTTTAATCCCAGCGGAAAAAGCCTTGGAACTACAGAAGACCATATTAATATCCAGTATGCTTATGGAGATGGAAAAGATAAAAGCTGTGAACTTATGGAGACCGCTGTTTCCGGCCTTCTGGGCGATATTCCGATACAGGGATACTGTGCAATGAATATGGAAGGCATTCCGATTATTACTGACTTTGTAGGAGGAGTAGAAGTTACGGTTCCGGACAGCAGCCTGGAGGAGGTCAATCCTGATTTTACAGAGGGAGCTGTTGTGACGCTTACCGGGGACAACGCGGAACAGTTTGTACGATACAGGGATACGGAGATCAGCCAGAGCGCGCTTACCAGACAGGAACGGCAGAAGGTATATCTTCAGGCACTTTTGCAGAAGGCTCAGGAAAGAGCTGAGCTGGATTCCTCTTTTATCGTTGACTTTTATAACGAGATACAGCCCTACACAGTTACGAATCTTGGAAATGATATATTTGCAAAGCTTCTTACTGCCTCGGGAGTGGGAGAGACAGAAACGGCTACCGTTCCCGGAGAAGGCACAGAGGGAGAGAATTTTGATGAATATCATGTAAATCAGCAGGAGCTTGACAGTCTGCTGCTGAAGATGTTTTATCAAGAACAATCATGAGATATTTAGTACACATGCACTATTATCTAAATAAAAAGAAAAGGAGAAATGTATTATGAAATTAGGGAAAAAAATTGTGGCGTGTACATTGGCGGCAGCTATGCTGATTGGTTCTGCAGTGGGCGTCTATGCAGAAGGCAGCCGTACAAAGGATGTAACAGTATCTGGAGCAAGTGCACAGGAATACCAGATCACAGGAAAGATTGAAGATTCTGATTCCTATAAAGAGCTCCAGGAATCTGATCCGGAGATCGTTGAGCTGATCGATCAGGTAAACGACGGAACGATGGAAATGGCAGACTTTATTACGGCTCTTACAGAGCAGGCGGAAGCGCTTACAGACGAGGATGCAAAAGCCGCTTTGGATGAAGTGATTGAGACTCTTCGTACAAAAGACTTTGTAACCGGATTTGTAGATCTGATCGCGTTGGAAGCTGCAGAAAAGAATGCGGATGATAAATATGAAGTAACAATTTCCGTTCCAAGTCTTACAGATCAGCTGAGAAATGTGCAGGTTCTGCATTACAGTACTGTGCGCAGCCAGTGGGAGATTATTGATCCTTCCGAGGCTGACATGGAAGAAAAGACGATAACTGCAGAATTTGAGGATCTTTCTCCGATTGCAGTGATCGCTGACTCTACAGAAAAATAGAATATTGCAGAAACGTGTCTGACATTTAGGTGGTCAGGCGCTGAATAAAAGGTTTCCGGGCAATACCACAGTATGCTGTCGGGAGCCTTTTTTCATTTGCCTGTTCTTGTCAAGAAGGCAGAGAATTGCTATAATATCAGAAAATACAGAAGAAAGGCGAGAAAAATGGGGGAATTATTTGACTACAATATTTTGCTGATCGGGTTCATGGGCGCAGGGAAGAGTACTGTGGCGGATTATATGAAAAAGGCTTATTCCATGGATGTGGTGGAAATGGATCAGATTATTGCAGAAAGACAGGGACTGAGCATTTCCGAAATATTTGAAAAATATGGAGAAGAATTTTTCCGTGATCTGGAAACAGCCCTTCTGGTGGAAATGCAGTCCAGAAAAAATGTGGTGATTTCCTGCGGCGGGGGAGTACCTATGCGTGAGCGCAATGTAAAAGAAATGAAAAAAAACGGCCGGGTCGTTCTCCTTACAGCGAAGCCGGAGACGATTCTGGAGCGAGTGAAAGACGACCACAACCGTCCCCTTCTGGAGGGAAAGAAAAACGTAGAATATATTGCGGAGCTGATGGAAAAGCGCAGAGAAAAATATCAGGCAGCAGCGGACCTCATTGTTGAGACGGACGGCAGAACTGCAGAAGAAATCTGCGGAGAGATCATTCGCAAACTTCAGGGAAACAAAGAGGAAATGGAAAAGTAAGGAGGAAAGCAGAAATGGAACAGAGAATTAAAGGAACTACAGGTTTGATGGGGCTGATCGGAAGCCCGGTAGGCCATTCCGGATCACCGGAAATGTATAATTTCAGTTTTCGGTATCACCATCTGGATTACGCATACCTGGCATTTGATATAAAAGAAGACCAGGTAAAAGAGGCACTGGATGCAGTCCGTTTGTTTCATATGAGAGGCTGCAACGTAACAATGCCGTGTAAAAATGAAGCGGCCAGATATATGGATGAACTGTCTCCGGCAGCCAGGATTGTTGGCGCGGTCAATACGATTGTAAATGAAAACGGCCGGTTGATCGGGCATATCACTGACGGGACAGGCTTTGTAAGGAATCTGAAGGAGCATGGAGTGGAAGTAAAAGACAAAAAAATGGTTGTGCTTGGTGCCGGAGGGGCGGCAACGGCAATTCAGGTGCAGTGCGCACTGGACGGAGCCCGGGCGATTTCTATTTTTAATCCGAATGATCCATTTCTGGACCGGGCAAAATCTACAGCGGAAAAATTAGGAAAAGAAAGACCGGAATGCAGGGTTCAGGTATTTTGTCTGGAGGATCAGGAAAAGTTCAAGGCAGAAATTGCAGAGGCAGATATCCTGGTGAATGGTACTCTGGCTGGAATGAAGCCCCACGATGATGTTTCTCCGGTGCCGGATACCTCTGTATTCCGGCCGGGGCTTGTGGTGGCTGATGTGGTGTATAATCCAGAGGAGACGAAACTGCTTCGGGAGGCAAAGGAAGCTGGCTGCAAAACAGTAGGAGGCAAGGGAATGCTTCTGTGGCAGGGAGCCGCGGCATATAAGCTCTATACCGGGCTGGAGATGCCGACCGAAGAATATCAGAAATTTCAGGAAGAGAATGCGGAAAAATAAAGGAAAGCTTTGGCAGATAAAAGGACAGAATTTAGGATTCATAAAAATAACGGGGAATACAGAAACAAAAGCTGTATTCCCCGCCTTTATGTATCTAGCTGTCACCTGCCAAGAAAAGAAAGGTCAATCTCTCCCTCAAAAACAGTAACAGCAGGGCCTGTCATGTAAACCAGATCTTCCTGGCGATTCCACAGAATCTGAAGTTCCCCACCCAGAAGTTTGACTGTTACCGGCGTATCTTCCTCTACCAGACCGTTCAGCGTGGAGGCCACAGCCACAGCGCAGGCGCCGGTGCCGCAGGCGAGTGTTTCTCCTGCTCCGCGCTCCCATACACGCATTTGAAGGGTGTGACGGTCGATTACCTTTACAAACTCTGTATTAATCCGGTCCGGAAAGGCAATATGGTTTTCAAACCGGGGCCCAAGGGTTCCGATATCCAGAGAATCAAGATCGTCCATATATACAATCGCATGAGGATTCCCCATGGAAACGGCGGTAATAAGGTAAGTCTGTCCGTTTACCTCCAGGGGCTGATTGATCACCTGCTCCGTATCAGCGACAACAGGAATCTGATTCGCCATGAGAATAGGTGATCCCATATTCACTTCCACTTTGTTTACCTTTCCGTTTTTGACTGTCAGGGAAAGATACTTGATTCCGCTTTTGGTGTCTACACTGATATTTTTCTTTTTTACAATTCCATGATCATAGACATATTTGGCCACACAGCGGATTCCGTTGCCGCACATGGCGCCCTGAGAGCCGTCCAGATTGTACATTTCCATCTCGCAGTCCGCCACATCCGAAGGCTTAATCAAAATCAGCCCGTCAGATCCTATTCCAAAGTGACGGTCGCTGACAAACTTGGCTACAGCAGAAGGATCGTGAACGGTTTCCTCAAAACAGTTCACATATACGTAATCGTTTCCGATACCCTGCATTTTTGTAAATTTCATAGATAGTTCAAGTCCTCCTCGTTTATTTATACTCCTTACAGCCAAAAGTATATAAGCAAAATGTTATGGTTCTGTGAAATCCATATAAAAATTATAGGAATATTTTTATACAGAAGCCGGAAAGCTGCGGCGCGGCCCTGGCTCAGGGGAGAAGACGGTATATTTCCGGAAATGGTTCCAGACTTCTTTTAAGAATTCCGGTTACCTGGGCTATGAGGATGCCATAGTTGGTTATTGGAACATGCTGGTCCTGACAGCAGGCGATCCGGTATTTCATTTCCCTTTCGTTGAGCATGCAGCCTCCGCAGTGTACCACCAGTTTAAATTCACTGACATCGTCAGGGAATTCTGTTCCGGAGGTAAAGACAAATTCCGGCTGCTTTCCTGTATACTGGCGGATCCAGTTGGGTATCTTGAAGGTACCGATATCATCGCACTGACGGTGATGGGTGCATCCTTCCGCAATCAGAATCTTGTCGCCGTCCTGGATGTGCTGAAGAGCTGCGGCTCCTTCTGCCGCTGTTTTCAGATCGCCTTTATAACGGGCAAACAGAATGGAGAAAGAAGTCAGAGGAATATCCTTCGGCGTATCCCGGGACACCCGGGCAAAAGCCTGGCTGTCTGTAACAACGAGACGGGGACGGATGCCTTTGCTTAAAAGATTCGATAAAGCGTCCTTCAGTTCCGTATCCCGGACTGCCAGAGAAAGCCCTCCGTGCTCCAGAATATCCCGGATCGTCTGCTGCTGAGGAAGAATCAGTCTTCCTTTGGGCGCAGCCTTATCAATGGGAACCACCAGTATGATAAGATCAAGAGGGGACATCAGATCGCCGATGAGAGGATATTGGTGGGTATCCTCCGGCTTCAGCGAAGCGATCAGTTTCTTCAGTTCGTAAATATTGGTTTTTTCTGCTGCACTGACACAGATGGTATGAGAAGCTGATCCTTTGCCGTCTCCCTGTTTTGAGAGACAGTCCGGTGTCTGGCCCGCAATGGCATCCATCTGTTCTTTTGAAATCAAATCACATTTATTATAAACCACGACATAGGGAATTCCTTTTGCCTGGAATTTTTTAATCAAAGCTTCTTCCGGCTCGCCTTTTCCTGTGGTACTGTCCACGATAAGAACGGCAATATCCGTTTTGTTCAGTACCTGATAGCTTTTTTTTACTCTCAGAGCGCCTAGCTCGCCTTCATCGTCAATGCCGGGAGTATCGATGACCATTACCGGCCCCAGAGGAAGCAGTTCCATTGTTTTGTACACAGGATCTGTAGTTGTGCCTTTTACATCTGAGACAATTGCCAGATTTTGTCCTGTTACGGCATTGATAATACTGGACTTACCTGCGTTGCGCCGGCCGAAAAAACTGATATGTACCCGCTCGGAAGCGGGAGTCTGATTCATTCCCATATATTTCACTCCTGACTGCAGCATAAACACGAAAGCTGTTTTGCTGATATAGATATTCTGAAAACAGTAAGTAACTATTTATATTATAAAAAAATATTCGGTGTTCTTCAAGTGGATAAAGCTTTGACAGGGAACTGTATTTTCTGTATTATGAAATAAATAAGGCGTTGCCGGCGTGGAGGATCCTATGGAAGAGAAAGCAGAATTTGACAGAATAGAAGAGCTTCTGGAAAGCAAAATGGAATACTGGAGTTTTTCCGGGCTGCTGCAGAAAGTTTATAATGGGACGGAACCTGTTCAGAAAAGACTTTCCGATAAACTTTCAGAATATGACGGAGAAAAAAACAGGACGGCAGTGGAACGGAAAGTAAGGAACTGGCTTCACGACAGGAATATCCCTCAGAAAAGAGAAGAGCTTTTTAAGATCTGTTTCGCACTGGATCTGGATGAGGAGAAAACCAATTCCGTGCTGGGCGTTACGGCAGAAAACGGAATCCATTACCGCAATCCCAGAGAAGTTATTTATGCCTACTGCCTGCGCAGCGGCAGAGATTATCCAGAGGCGCAGAGGCTTGAGGAAAAACTCTGGAAAAAGAAATACGGGGATCTTCCGGACCGGCGAAATATGACGGAATCGAAAAAGGAGGAGCTGCCGATGACGTTTTCTGTCAGGAATGATTTCAAACGTGTGCAGACCGAAAAAGAACTGGAGGCATTTCTGGAGAAACGCAGAGAGAGCTTTGGGTATTTCCGCAATACCGCGTACAGAAAATTTGCCAAAATGCTTTCCCGTCTTTCTGTTCCGGGAGAATCCTGGCAGTATGGAATGCCAAGGGAACAGGATTACAGCGTGGATCAGATTGTAAATTACTATCTGCGCATGGGAGTTCCCTACGATAAAAAATCTGAGAAGTACAGCAGAGCGGCGAAGCAGATTAAAAAGAAATGGCCGTCGCCTAAAAGCGTCAGGGAAATTCTTTCCGGAAGGCAGGATGTGGACAGGAAATCCTTAATCCTTCTGTATCTTGTAACAGAAACAATAAGCGGTGAAAAAACGGAATCAAAAGACCAGGTGCGGGAGCATATAAACAGGATGAATCTGATGATGACGGAATCCGGGATGCCTGTTCTGAATCCCCACAGTCCGTTTGATTATCTGATTCTGCAGGCTGTGAATGTCACAGACGACAATGAATATCCGGAATTCAGGCTGGAGAGGATGCTTCACCGCATTTTTCATAAAAAGACGAACGTCGCTTATATCGCAGAGACAGAACGAAGAGACCCGGTGTGAGGAAAAATTTCCCGTACCGGGATTTTTTTAGATGCGGAAAAAAGTTGCCGTACAAAAAGCAGGGGCCGGGTATAATAAAACTATTATTCTTTTGCCGGAAAAACGGTAAGCAGGAGGAAACGCATATGGATGAGAGAAAATATCTGCCTGAGAATTACGCTCTGAAGAGCCGGAACAGGATTTATTATATTGACCATTATATCGGCGGAGGTTCCAATTCCGTTGTTTATCAGGCGTGGTACAGAGATACACTGATGCCTGAGCATATACATACGGTTCTGGTAAAAGAACTTTATCCTTTTGACGGATACCATGAGATAACCAGGGACGAGACTATGGCTCTGGCAGTACCGGAAGGGTCAAGGCAGTTTTTTGAAGAACATAAAGCCAGTTTCCTTCTGGGAAACCAGGCGCATCTGATGCTTTCTTCGGAAGCGAGGGGACATATTGCGGAAAATCTTGATTCCTTCGAGATGAATCATACGCTTTATACGGTGCTGACGGCGCGCGGAGGAGATGTGTTGTCCAGAATGAAGGAACTGAGTCATTTTCCGACGCTGACAGACGCGGCGGACTGCTTTCGGAGTTTATTGCAGGCTCTGAGACCTTTTCACAATCACAGACTGCTTCATCTGGATATCAGCCCGGACAATATATTTCTGCTTTCTCCGGACGAAGAAGGGGGCTTTCCCACAGAGGTTCTTCTGTTGGATTTCAACAGCGTATATTCCATGGACAAAAAACTGCTGAACGAGTGTCAGTATTATCTGGGAAAGAGTCCTTATATGGCGCCGGAAGTGATCCTTCATCAGGAGGAAGCTCTGGGCCCCTGGACGGATATCTATTCGGCCTGTGCAGTCTTTTATGAGATCCTTTCAGGGGAAAAACTGCCGGAAGACAGGGAGCTTCTGGATACGGAGGAGCTTCTCTCCCCATATTCCGGGATCCTGCTCCATGAGAAGGAAAGCGCGGCAAAAAGGGTGAACAGTATCCTGAAGAAAGGTCTGGAGGTTCTTCCTGCTTTGAGATATCAGAATGTGCCGGAAATCCTGGAGGATCTTCAGGAACTGCAGGATATTCTCCGGGGAGCCTTAAGGATACGGATGAGCGAGGAAGGAGGCCGGCAGCCGGAAGAAGAGAGACGGCCTCCCCGTCCCGCCAGATGGAAAAGAACGGCTGCGGCGGTTGTATTCATGGGAATCGGAGCGGCCATCGCAGTTCCGGCGACTATGCAGTATCTGAATCAGCCCTTGGAGAATACCGAGCTGGATCTGACACATTTCCCTCTGGAAACAGATGATTCCGTTGTTCTGACAGAGCATGACGTCAGGTATCCCCTGAAAGACGGAATCCTGACTTTACAGGTCAAAGCAGAATCTGCGGTGCGGGCCATGCTGAAAGACTATCGTCACGAAAGGGACGAGAGTGAAATATTTGAGACATACTCTATTTTTACGTTCTACAGTGGGAAAGGGGATAAAAGAGGATGGCAGTACGCGGGACTGACATATGACTTTTTTGATACGGAAGATAACCGGATGCATATGGTGCTGCCTTTTCAGGATACCAACGATTTTGATCTGGATTATATCGGCGTTGTTTTTCAGAATTTTAACTATACGGAAACCGCAGCGATCCTGGATATCGAAACCTGCCGCCTCACAGACGGCGATGGGAACAGTTATGAGATTACAGATCTGATCGGAAGCCATCTTCTGTTTTTTGACGAGGAACATTTCCAGCAGAACCTGATCACCATGCAGAGTCAGGATTTTGTGACTACTTTTGAGGATATAAAGGGAGGAGAGCTGGTGGTGGACGCGGCGGTCTGCTTTCTGGAGCCTGTTATGGATGTAAAATGGGAAAGCGAGGATCCGAAGATCGCCTCCGTGGATAACCGGGGACGGATTAAAGGAGTGAGCCAGGGATGGACAAGGCTCACCGGAACGTTTACAGATAAGAATACAGGAGAGACAAGAACGACACAGATGATGGTGAATGTTACGGCGCAGCCGTGAGTTTTGCCGCAGATACAGCCGGAACAGGGAATGCTGTTCCGGCTGTATCTGTTTCACGGAAGATTCTTCGTATATATGAAGAACAGAAGTTGTCTGACTTATAAATAAACGGAAAAAAGATGCCGGATGTTAAAAATAAGAATGATATAATAATGCAACATTAAAGAGATATTGCAATTTTTTCTGCCTGTCCGGAAAAAGAAAGAAAGGAGACAGAATGAGCGAAAAGAGATGTATTAATTGCATGAAAATAATTCCTCCGGGAACGGAAAAATGTCCTTATTGCGGATTCGAAGAGGAGTATTATCAGGCGGAGGTATATCAGCTTCCCATCGGTTCCGTACTGGAGGAACGCTATCAGATCGGCAGGGTGATCGGCGAGGGCGGCTTTGGCGTTACCTATATCGGATGGGATAATAAATTTAACCAGACGGTCGCCGTAAAAGAATTTTACATAAAAGGGATCGTGAGTCGCTTTAACACAGTTTCCTATTCGCTTACCTTACATAAAAAGAGCGACGAGGAGCAGTATCAGAAATCGCTGTTTAAGGTGGAGCAGGAGGCGAAGATTCTGAAACAGTTTGCCTCCTGCCCGGGAATCGTCCGGGTGGAGGATTTTTTCCGGGCGAATAATACGGTATATATTGTAATGGAATATGTGGAAGGCCTGAGTCTCCGGGAATACTGCAAACAGAACAGAGGGAGACTGGACGGCGGCGCCTGTCTGGAAATGTTCCGTTCTCTTATCGAGGCTTTGTATGAGGTGCACAAGCGAAAGATCATCCACCGGGATATCAGTCCGGATAATATCATGGTGCAGAAGGATGGAACACTGAAACTGCTGGATTTCGGCTCCGCCCGTTCCACGGACTACTCTACAACGTCTGTTACCGTAAAATATGGATATGCTCCGCTGGAACAGTATCACGCGGATGAAAGGAATCAGGGCCCGTGGATAGACGTTTACGCTCTTTGCGCCAGCATATACTACTGTCTCACCGGAAACCAGATGCAGGATTCCCAGCTCCGCCGTCCGGAAGAAGATATCTGGACAGACGCCGGAGAGTTTAAGCTTTCAAGAACAGAGAGGGAGACTCTGCGTAAGGGACTGCAGTTGGATTACCGGGAACGCCTCCAGTCTATGGACGAATTATATTTCGGCCTGTATGGAAAACATCTGGATAAAAGCCAGACAGAACCCCGCAGGGAAAATCAGCGGAAGGGAGTTTCTGAAAAGAAAAAAATATCTCACGGGAAAGAAAAGATTTCCCCGAAGAATAAAATGAAAAAGAAGCCGGAAAAATCCGGTGGGAAATGGGTAAAGCGGATTGTTCCGGCAGCTCTGGTTCTTATCCTTTCAGGAACAGCCCTGTACCTGGTTCTCCACAGAAATGATACGGAAGGCAGCGCCGTGAAAAATACAGAAGAGACGGAAGAACTGACTACATGGGCGCGCATGGATGAGACGGAAGAAACAGGAGATACCGACGGAACGGAAGAGACAGAAGAGACAGGGGATACCGGCGGAACGGAAGAGACAGAAGGGACAGAGAATTCCGGAGTAATGGAAGAGACGAAAGGCGCGGAAGAACCGCCGGAAGAAGGGACTGACGGAGAGCCGGAGGCAGAGCAGATATTTGACTCTCAGGAGATAATACGAATAAGCCGGTTGAATGATAAACAATACAAAGAGACACAGATAGCGTCCAGTAAACAAAATGATGCGGAAACAGACAGTATGTCCTGGACAGACGAAGAAGGCAACGTTTATACTGCCGAAAAGCAAAAAAACGGAAGGCCGGACGGTCAGGGAACCTGCAGTTATGCCAATGGAGATTATTTTGTAGGTCAATGGGTGAATGGTGAAAAATATGACGGCACGTTTCAAATGGCAGACGGCACCATATATGAGGGCGCCTGGGGAGAGAACGGTTATGCCGAGAGCGGTACGATCTACTATACCGATGGAAGTGTTTATCAAGGAAAATGTCTGTATACAGCGTCCGGTGAGTTAAAGCCGGATATGTCCGGCTTATGGTATTTCTCCCGGAATGACTCCCAGAGAAGAGAGAGCTTTCAAGGAGAAGATTTTCATCTTTGGGGGCATCTGGGGTTAGAAAATGAGATTGCCGGTACCCTGTATTACACAGACGGGACTACAGAAACCGGGAAATGGAAGCTTGCGGAGCCGGGAAATCAGGAGAATCTGTCTGTGACTGAGCTTATGAGCGGTCCATGGACGAAAATATCTTAGGATTTCTGAATGAGGATCCATATACGGAAGAAATACAGACACAAGGAGATCATACATAATGAAAGCAGACAAAACACACTATCAGGATCTGAGAGAAAGGGCCGCGGAACGGTTCCGCCAGATTGAACGGCTCCAGGAACAGGGACTGATCTGTAAACAAGGGGATTTTGTACCGTCCGTACACTATCCTCCCATTACCCGCTACCCGGATGTGACGGAGGATTTTATCCTGAAGGATTATACCATGCCGGAGGACGGAATGATGGATATCTACGTCCACTTTCCTTTCTGCGCCCAGAGATGTCTTTTCTGCCATTATCCCGGCAAGGTCGGTCCCCAGGAGGAAGAAAAGGAGAAATATGTAACTTATCTGGAACGGGAAATGGATCTGTATCTGGAAAAACTGGGAGAACAGAAGCTGAAGCCCCGTTCCATACTCATAGGAGGGGGAACGCCCACGTATCTTTCGCCAAAGCTTCTGGAACGTTTTTTGGGTTATTTTGCCAGACGGGTGGATTTTTCGAGATGCCGCCAGTTTAATTATGATCTTGATCCCATGTCCCTGATCGGAGACGAGGGAAAAGAAAAAATGGAGATCATGAAAGCTTACGGCGTGGACAGACTTACCATAGGGTTCCAGTCCCTGGACGATCAGGTGCTTCATATTATGAATCGCGGCCACGGCGCCGCCCAGGCAGTGGAGTCTCTTTACGCCGCGTCAGAAATGGGATTTGATACAAATATAGAATTTATTTACGGGCATCCGGGCCAGACTTTTGAAAACTGGGTGGACGTTGTGGAGGAGGCGGTAAAGCTTCCGGCAGATGAGATCCAGCTTTACCGTCTGAAGGTGCAGGCTTATGGGGATATGCAGGGAGCTGTGATCCAGAACAGAACGAAAGCGGGGAAGACTCCTATTCCGGATTTTCAGGAAACCATGATGATGAAACAGGCCGCGCTGGACATTCTGACAGAAAACGGCTATCACGAAAATCTCCGCAGAGTTTTTTCCCGGCAGAGCAGGATATATTCCCACTATGCCTACAACCAGTGCTGTAATCTTTACGATCAGATTGGTTTCGGGATCACGGCGTTCAGCAGTTTCCGCGACCGTTTCGCGCTGAACACGCAGCATTTTAAAGAGTATTATGAAAAGCTGGACCATGGTCTGCTGCCGGTAAACCGGGGATATGTGCGGGACAGGGAGCAGCAGGCGAGGTGGGCGCTGATCCTTCCGCTGAAAAACCGTGACGTGCGGAAAAAAGATTATAAAAAGATCACGGGCCTGGAACTGGATCAGGTATTTACCGAAAAGCAAAAATATCTTACAGAAGCGGGACTTCTGGAGGATACGGAGAAAAAGCTGTCTCTGACGGAGCTTGGAAAATTTGTAGCAGATGAGGTGGCGGAACAGTTTAACAGTGTGGAATTCCTTCCGTTTCCGGAGAAGGATTATGCAGACGGGGTTCTGAATCCTTACAGAAACAACAGAAGAGAAGATGTGCTGGGAGGTGAGGCGGTTGAAACAGATTGAACTGGATGTGAGTACAAAGCGTTCCCTGATCCATCTGGGAAGCCTGGACTCTTTTGATATTACTGAGGGAGGGAAAAAGGCGGGCAGATGTATTTTAGAATATCTGGAGGAGGGAAATCCGGAGCGGCTGAAAAGAGCTGTGCAGATCTATGAGGAGCTGATTCCAAACGAGAATTTCGGCGGGGAATATACAGCTCTGGAATGGCTGTGCAAGCTCTGGCTGGCGCCGGAGGAAGAACAGAAACGGATGCTTTCTTATCCGCCGGTCAGAGGATTTTACGAGCTTCTTGCGGAAAATGATTTTTTTCATCTGAAATGGTATATCCGCCGAAAGTATCATTTCGTAGAGATCCACCGGAAAGATCTTGAGGCGAAGGCCCAGCTCCGTTTTCTGGAGGATTTTATTCTTTTCGGAAATCCGGACCGGGAACGCTGGGAAAAGGTGAGGGAAAATATCGCGCGTCTGCCTCTTCGCAGAGGAATGCGTATCGCCGACGTGGGAAGCGGGCCGGGATATTATTCCTTCAAATTCGCGGAGCTTATCGGGGACGATGGAATGGTCTATGCCATTGAGACAAATCCCAGGCATCTGGATTACCTCAGAAGCTATATCGCAAAAAACAGGATTCCCAATGTAACTGCGGTGACAAGCAGTTTCCAGGGCATCGGCCTTTCGCCGGATGTCAGAGTGGATATGGTGTTTATCTGTTCTCTTTATCACAATGTTTACGCTGCGTTTACAGACGAGGAGAGGGATTCCTTTGTACAGAGCATACGGAGAGCTCTCCGTCCCGGAGGAACGCTGGCGGTGGTGGACAATGATCTGGTAGAGGACAGCGAGCTGCCGTATCATGGCCCCTATATTGCAAGAGAACTTCTTTTGAGCCAGCTTTATTACTATGGATTTGAACTGAAGAAACAATATCAGTTTACTCCTCAGAGATATGTATTGATCCTGGAAAAAAAAGAGGAACTGCCGGCGCAGGATCCTCTGAATCACGCTTCTTTTCAGGATGAGAAAAAGGAGAAGATCAAAGTGACCAGTTCTTCCTCTCTGGTCCGGTACCGGATCATCGGTACATCCACTTCCGGTTTTACCTGGAATGGGAAACGTCTTGCTCTGAAACTCTCCAGAGGACTGGAAGAAAACAATGCCCACCTGATCAGGGAGACGGCTGAAGAGTACGGGATCCTTATGAGAAAAGAGCGGATCGGAGACGAATATACGGCTCTTTTGTGGTTCTGCCAGATGTTTCTTATGAAAGACGAAGAAAGGCGGAAGATCCTGGAAGATCCGATGGTCAGAGATTACTGGCATTTTTTTGCGGATGAGGATTACTCTGTGATGAAAGCGTATCTGCGGAACAAATACAATTTCCGGGAGCCTCTGAGCGAAGAGGAGACGCCGGGAGTTCTGGAAACAGAGGAGCCGGATATTTCTTTCGGGGTTCTGAATGAGTGGAGTGAATATCTGACTTTTAACAATCCCAACAGGTATCTGTGGGAGGATACCGGCCGTATGCTGGAATATCTGGATATCCGGGAAGGAGAGACTGTGGCGGATATCGGATGCGGAAGCGGATATTTTTCCTGGCAGTTCTCCAAAGCGGTGGGAAAAAACGGAACGGTGTTCGCTACGGAGATCAATCCGGAGGCGCTGTCCTGGGTGGAGAAGCTGAACCGGGAGTGCGAGACCAGGATCGTTCCCCGGACTGGAGCTCTCAATGATGTATGTCTGGAAGAAAATTCTGTGGATACCATGTTCCTCTGTTCTATGTATCACGCGACGTATATTGCGTCGATTGAGTTTGTAAGGGAAGAATTTATCCGCAGCATGCAAAAAAGCATCCGTCCCGGCGGCCGTCTGTATGTTGTGGATAATGATATTACACCAAGAGGAGAACCGGCATATTTCGGGCCGGGCATCTGCCGGGAACTGGTAATCGCCCAGCTTGAGAGATATGGCTTTGTACTGGAGGATGTCCGGCAGTTTGTTCCCCAGAGATATGTACTCAGATTCCGTAATAAAAAACAGGAGGGAACAGGCCTATGTATCTGACGGTTTTTACGGGAAACGATCCTCCCTTTTCAGTGAATCTGGAAGAATATAAAAAAAGAAAGATCACCTTCGGCCGTTCGTCGGGGAACGACCTTGTTCTCCGGTCTCAGATCGTATCTTCTTCTCATGGATTTTTTACGAAAGAAGGCGAGAGGTGGAAAATCGCCGACAATCACAGTACCAACGGACTCTATGTGAATGAAGAACCGGTTACCGAGAGACTTCTGTCAGACGGACTGAAAATCTACATAGGGGATGAAAAACACAGCGAGAGAGTGGTGTTTCTCTGCACCGTGGCCAATAACAGCATAGGGTATCGGCATTTCAGCCTTGAGGGCCGGGAGAAGGTCCTGATCGGCCGGCAGGAGGACTGCGATATCCGGCTTGGATATGTTGGTGTGTCGCGGGTTCACGGGAGTGTTATACGAAAAAAGGAAGGCTTCTGTCTCAGCGCGGCAGGAAGCGGCCAGATCCGGTATAACGGAAGACCGCTGGGAAGAACAGAAAAAATTTTGTCGCCCATGGACCGGTTTATGATAGGGGATACGCAGTTCCTTTACCGCGAAGGCGAGCTGATCTATTATCGCAGTCAGGACGGTCTGGGTATGGAGATCAGCGGACTGACAAAGACTGTTCCGGCAGGGCGTGGGAAAAAGACGATTCTCAGTCAGGTCAGCCTGCAGATACAGCCGGGAGAATTTACCGCTATTGTAGGAGGTTCCGGCGCGGGAAAATCTACTCTTTTGAAATGCATCAGCGGATGTACGGAATACACGGAAGGCTCTGTGCTGATCCAGGGCGAGGATATCCGATCCGGTTATGAAAGTATCCGCCGTCTGATGGGATATGTTCCCCAGCAGGATATCGTATATGATGATCTGACTCTTGAAAAGATGCTGTACTATTCAGCCGGACTGAGAATGCCCCGGGACGCTTCCCGGCAGGAAATACGGGAAAGGATAAGAGAAGTGATCCATAAGGTGGAACTGGACGGGCATGAAAAGACTATGATCCGGAAGCTCAGCGGAGGGCAGAAAAAAAGAGCAAGCATAGCGGTGGAGCTTCTGTCTGATCCGGGAATCTTTTTTCTGGACGAACCCACTTCAGGTTTGGATCCGGGAACAGAGCAGAATCTGATGAGGACTCTGAAAAAAATGACAGAGACGGGAAAAACCATCGTGCTGGTCACCCATACACCGCTGAACCTCTATTTATGCGACAAGATTATTTTTATGGGTCCGGGAGGAAGGCTTTGTTTCTGCGGAAGTCCCGGGGAGGCCGTATCTTTTTTCCAGGCGGCCAGGCTGGTGGATATCTATAATCTGGTCCAAGAAGCGCCGGAAGTATGGGAAGCAAAATACCGGCGGACGCAGTATACTCTGCCGGTCCCGGCAAAGGGCAGAACGCAGAAAGAGAAAGAAAAAGCTTCCGTGTTCCGGCAGCTTTGGCTTCTGGCGGCGCGCTGTCTGGAGATCACCGTAAACGACAGAAAACGATTCCTTCTGCAGCTTTTGATGGCTCCGGGTCTGGGTATTCTTCTCTACCTTGCCTTCAGCGGTTCTCTGGAACCGTTCGTCCTTGCCCGGGATACAGAAACTTTTTCCATAGCCCTGGCCTGCTGCTGCTTCTGGATCGGTCTGTTTCAGGCGATACAGGAAATTTGTAAGGAACGTACGATCATGGAGAGGGAGAGGATGGCGGGAATGAAAATGCCGGCGTATTTTTTCTCAAAGGCGATTGTGCTTGGAGGATTTCTGATTTTGCAGTGTTTCCTTCTCCTGGGATGTGTGTGGATGTTGATCGGCAGTCCAAAACAGGGGGCTCTCCTGGGAAACGCCGCGTTTCTGGAATATCTGCTGCTCACCTGTCTTGCGGCGTTTTCCGCTGCCGCCATGGGTCTGCTCCTTTCGGCGGCCGTCAGCACTCCGGAACAGGCTGCGGCTGCCGCGCCCCTTCTTCTGATACCGCAGATTCTTTTCTCGGAGATTATCTGTACACTGTCGGGAGCGGCAAAATATCTGTCTTATATAGTGAGCTGTAAATGGACGTGTCTGGGATACTGCGCTTCGGCAGGCATCAACGATCTGCCCAGTAAGCTGGTGCCGCAGGTGGAATATACCTTTTATAACAGCAGATACAGTGCTTTTAAGCTGCCTGTGCTGGGGGACGTAAATCCGGCGGCGGTAAGTATAGCCGCGCTGATTCTGCTGACTGCGCTTTTGTCCGCCGCCACACTGCTGGCGCTGAGAAAACGCAGAGAACTGTAAACAATACCGGAAAAGACAAGAAAGGGAAGATTATGAAGAGAAAAATGATCACAGCGGCGCTGACAGCCTCGGTAATTATGTTTGGCTGCGGCTTTGGATCGGGGAATACCTATGGAGATTATGAAGAAGCGTATATGGCTCTGATGGCCCCCGGATCGTTGAATACGGACATTACCCTTGTACTGAATATGGAAGAAGAGACTGTCCGTGCGGAAGGAAATATGAAAATGGATCAGAGCGGAGCCATGTACTTTGAACTGGAAATGGGAGACAAAAAAGTTACCCAGTATGCAAAGGACGGTAAGCTGTATTCCGACGTGGACGGAGCAAAGGAGGTATATGATACTTCTGAGAAAAATGCTCAGAAACCGGTGCCAAAAGACGGCGACGCCAGGAAAGAAGAAGGAAGCGGATTCAGTACCACGGAATTTATGGAAGAATTCGCCAGTATGCTGGAAGCGGGAAAAATAAGGGAAATGGGGCTTCTGGATCCGATTCCGGAACAGATGATCGACGAGATAACGGCAAAGGAAGAAGAAAACGGGATCATTTATACACTGGATCTGCCGGACAGCTTTATGGAAAAAATTTTTAATATTATGATCCGGGAACAGGTGTCGGAAGAGGAATATGCAGTCAGCTTCAGCAATTTGAAAGAATTCCGGTGCTATATGCATGAAAATGCAGACGGGATCCTGGATGGAATGCGTTATGAGGGAAATACGGATGTCACCATACCGGAGGCTCTGACCGGGGAGGCGGAAAAGACGGAAAATCTTTCCCTTGAGCTTCAGCTCGACGTGGTGGATCCGGGAAGCGAAGTCACGATACTGGAAATGGATCTGTCCGGTTTTGAAGAATAAAACGGCAGGAGGGAGGCGCGGCAGTTGTGGAGGATCGCTTCATATTCTGATGTAGGAACTAGAATTGCCAATGAAGACAGGGTTTGCGTGACAGAATCCGGAAACTGCGCCTGCGTCACGGTGGCAGACGGCGTAGGAGGACACGGGGGAGGCAGTACGGCGGCAAACGCAGTGACAAGAAAGCTGAACCGCCTGTTCGCAGAACGGGTTTCCGGGAGTCAGAAGGCAGGAGAGATACTGGAAAAAAACGTGATGCTTGATGTCCTGACAGAGGTAAATGCTACAGTGCTGAACCTGCAGACCGCAGGATGCCGCCTCCAGGCTACCTGTGTGACGGTCTGGATGGTGCGGGAAGAGAATTGCTGTACGGTGAGATGGGCGCACACAGGGGATTCCCGCCTGTATTTTTTCCGGGAGGGAAAACTGTGCTTCCGGACAAAAGACCACAGCCTTCTGGAATCCGGAACCGGAAATCAGGGAACGGGACTGCAGAATATTCAGAGAAATGTGATCTGGCAGGCAATGGGGGAACCGGAAGGGATCCGGCCGGATATTTCGGATAAGATACAGATAGAAAACGAACCCGCCGCGTTCCTGCTCTGCAGCGACGGACTGTGGGAGGGCGTGGAAGAGGATAAAATGGAGAAACTGCTGGCGCGGTCCTGTACGCCGGAGGAATGGCTGGATAATCTCCGGAAGGAACTGTCCATGGCGGGGTTGGACGCCTATGACAATAATTCTGCGGCAGCAGTTTTTATAAGATAGAGAAGGCACGAAGAGGGGGCGAAATTGTTGCGGGAACCGGGATCAGGACGAAAGAAAGCGGCGGCAAAGTTTGTAGTTTGCAGTTTTTTCGGAATTTTTATGTTTTTTGTGCGGATAGATATAGGCGGTATGAAGAGCATCCCGGTGGATCATCTGATTGCCTGGATGAAATCCTGGCTGAAGGATAGTTATCTTTATCTTATCCTCGCCGCCTCAGTCTGTTCCATTGTACTCAGGCTGATAAAAAGAGAATTCAGAAATGCGGCGGATATCCTGCTGTTTCTGACCACGGTTTGCGGCAGTCTGGTCTGTCTGGCGGTCCTTCTGGGAATCGGTGGAGAAGCAGTTAGAGAGGCGGGCAGTTTTGCCGTGGACGCCACGGGCAATATATTGTGCGCGATTTTTGCGGCTTCCCTTTTTATTCCTTTTCTGACAGAGTACGGACTGGTGGAGGCGGCGGGAATGTTGTTCCGACCTTTTATGAGGAAGGTGTTTCTGACGCCGGGATCCAGCGCAGTGATCGGCGTCAGCGCGTTCTTGGGAAATTATTCCATGGGACATATTCTTGCACGGCAGAGATATGAGGAAGGAAGCTTCACGGAAAAGGAATCTGTGATCATAGCCCTGGGCTTTTCCACCTGTTCCGTGGGGCTGATGATCAATCTGGCGGATTATCTGGATTTGATGCAATACTGGAGCGCGTATGTGGCCTGTATCCTTCTGATCACTTTCGGAGTGACGGCCATTGTTTCCAGGATTCCTCCGATTTCAAGGAAAAAGGAGACATACAGGAAAGGAACACCTCCCAGATTGGAGAAAGAGATCAGGATTTCTCCCGGGGAGATATGGCGTACAGGAGTAGAAACAGCGGCGGAAGCCCCGGGATTTTTCCGTGCCCTGGTAAATATTCTGCTTCGTACGGCACCTGTGGTCTGCGGGATCGCAGGAACCAGTATGGCGGTGATCACGTTTGGAATGCTGGCTGCCGCCAAAACAGATCTGTATAGATGGATTGGCTGGCTGGTGAGACCGGTACTGATGCTGGCCGGAGGAGGCATGGAGGAAACTGCTGCTGTATCTTCTGCTATAGGTGCAGGACTTCTGGAACCTGTTCTGACAGGAATCCTGTGCGGCGGGCAGGAGATATCGCTGCGGCTGCGCTGGGCGGCCGGAATCGTACCGTATACGGCTATTGTGTTTTTTGCCGGATTTATTCCCAGCGTATGTTCCAGCAGAATTCCCTGTACAGTATGGGAAATGGTGATTCTGTGGGCGGAAAGGACTGTTTTAAGTGCAGTGTTGGCAGTTCTGTCAGGATGGGCACTTTTCGGATAGAACGATAAGGATTTTCTGGAGGACGGATGATATGCGGAATGGGTTGAAATGGGTGGCGGCGTTTGCCGCCGCTGTAATTATAGAGGGAACGGGAGCCGGTTCCGTACAGGCTTCCGGGGCAGAATGGGAGGAGTGGACCGGCAGCAACGGTGTTCAGTATGCCGGGTACCGGAAAGACGGAGTAATTCATGGAATGGGCGAGGCAGTCTACGCAGACCAGAGTAAATATACAGGAACATTTACAGACGGACGGCGCGAAGGCACAGGAGAGTGTGAATGGCCAAATGGGGACTGTTTTCAGGGAGAGTATTCCCAGGGAAAGCGGAACGGTCTTGGTATTTATATATCCGCAGCCGATGCAGATGATTACGGACAGGAGTCAGGAATGGGGGCGCGGTACGAAGGAGAGTATGTGAATGACCGAAGAGAGGGTCTGGGATATTACCGGTGGGCGGATGGAACATATTATGTAGGCGAATGGATGGATGGAGAACTGAACGGTCTTGGTATTGTGTTCTATGCTGACGGAGGCAGACAAGCAGGTGTGTGGCAGAGCGGGGAACTTCAGCCGGACGCCCAGAAGGAAGAGTGGACAGATGCGGCAGGCAATCTGTTTATCGGCGACAGGAACGGGGATACCATAAATGGAAAAGGGATCGCCATATATAAAAGCGGGCGGTGTTATGTAGGAGATTTTGCCGGCGGACAGATAGACGGGAGAGGTGTTTTTCTCTGGGAACACGGGGATAGATATATCGGTGATTTTCAGGATGGAAAATATCATGGAAAAGGTCTGTGCGTATGGAACGTTCATGAACAATATGAGGCTTATCTGGGGGAGTACAGGGAAGGAGTACTTTCCGGAACCGGTATCTTGTACTTGCGCAACGGTGGTCGATATGAAGGACAATTTAAAAATACTATGAGAGATGGGAAAGGAATGCTTTATTTTGCCAACGGCGACCGTTTTGACGGAAGCTGGACAGAGGATAGGAAGAACGGCCCGGGAAGTTATTACTATACGGATGGAAGTGTGCTGATGTGCGAATGGAAAGAGGGGGCGCTGGAAGGATACGCCTTGATCCGCGGCGCAGACGGAAGTTTGGATCCGGGATACTGGGAAAAGGGAACGCGTGCAGAAAACGGAGCGCAGCTATGGGCGTCAGGCGACACACAGTACTTCGGTATACAGGAAAACGGAACGCTTCAGGGAAAAGGAATTGCGATTGAAGAAGAGGCTGAGTCATACCGTATCGGAGAGTTTGAAACTGGTTCGTTCCAGACAGGAACGATATTCATGAATCAGAGCCGTTATGAAGGAACATGCCAGGAGGGAGCCTGGATGGAAGGCTGGCAGTATTTTTATGACAGATATGGAAAACTGTACGGCATCCCGTTTGCAAACGGGATGCCGGGAGAGACGTCGGAGGATCCGGGAAGCCTTAAATAAATTGTATTTTATTCATGGAGCCTCTTGCATTTTACAAAAAACATGATACAATAAAAACAATGATTTGAAGGGAGCTTTCCGCGTTTACGGGAAATTTTTCCAGATGCGGAAATTCCGGGATCATGGTATTGTGCAGTGAGTTTATACAAAGAAATGCATAAATATTCCTGCTGTATATGCAGGCAAAGGAGGATAAGAGGGAAAATGAAAAACATGAAAAGATTTGCGGCTCTGGCATTAAGCGCGGTAATGACCGCTTCCATGGCGGTTTCTGTATCTGCGGCAGTAGAATCCAAGGACGACCTTCCGGGCAAGAAGATCGGCGTTCAGCTTGGAACCACCGGAGATCTGGAAGCTTCCGAGTATGAAGCAGAGGGCGCAACTGTAGAGCGTTACAGCAAAGGCAGCGAGGCTGTCCAGGCTCTGAAGGCAGGACAGATCGACTGTGTGATCATTGACTCACAGCCGGCGCAGAAATTCGTAGAAGCAAACGATGATCTGAAGATCCTGGACGATCCGTTCGTTGACGAGCAGTATGCGATCTGTCTGGCAAAGGACAACGACGAGCTGCTGGAAGAGATCAACGGCGCTCTGAAGGAACTGAAAGAGGACGGTACCATCGACAGCATTATGGATAACTACATCGGCGAGAATATCGGAGAAACACCTTATGAATCTCCGGA
>DWYN01000111.1 GCA_019118645.1 Candidatus Blautia excrementipullorum
TTCGGCACATAGCGGATCTTCCAGCCGAAAGACCGCAATCTCCAACTCAGATCCACATCTTCTCCATACATGAATATCTTCTCGTCAAAACCGCCCAACTGCTTATAAACCTCACGCCTTATGGCAAAGGCAGCGCCGCTGCTCCACTGCGCTTCCTGTGTCACAGGATCATATATCTTAGGGTGTTCGTAGGGAAACTGCCTTAGTTCCCACATCGCTGTATTTTTATCAGACTCATTTACCGCCTTCATCAGTTCCAAAAGTGTGGTATCCAGTACTTCTGTATCTATATTAAAAAAACATACGATATCGGAATTGCCTTTTCGGAATCCCAAGTTATTCCCTCTTCCGAATCCCAGGTTTTTCCCGGATTCAATGATTTCAAATCCTCCAATGCTTTCCTCTAGTTCTGTTTTCGCCTGACGAAGTTTTTCTACTGTGTTGTCTGTAGAAGCATTGTCCACCACATAAACGTTTATTTCTTTCAGGTTAAAGTCTGTTGACCGCAGCAGTGAAGAAAAGCAACGGTCAATCCATTTTTCCGAGTTGTATGCTACATATATGATATCCATAATGTTCTTCACTTTCCCTTTATTTTCTCTCTCAAATATTTTATGGGGTGTCTCCAGTGAAGGAGCAGCGCTTTGTAGGGTTCTTTCAAAAGGCGCAGATCGTCCTCTAGTTTGGCAATATATTCCTTCTGCTGCTGTATGCTGTCCTCCAACTGCTGCTCAAAGGCTTCCACCTCTGCTTTCATCTTCAGAATCTGCTGTTCTTTCTCATGAGCATAACGATTCAGCTCATAATACATCTGATCCTCAAAGATTGTCAGCCCGGCAGTGTTTACCTCATATTTCTGAGGAACATCGGAGCAGACCGCGATCACATAGCGGCTTTCCTCCTGCGTCTTTCCCTTCTTATTATATATGTTAAAGCTTTCGCCTTCTCTGGTTATAAAATATCCCAGGTTTGGATACTGACAGTAAAATTCCATATGAGCAAACCGGCCACCCAGAAATTCCCGAAATTCTTTTACATAAAACTCTTTAATATGAAAAGGATTCTCTCCCTCCACAAGATCGGTGTACACCGCTTTGTTGGGAGTGGACATGATCAGCGTCCCTTCCGGCTTCAGCACACGGCATATTTCCTCCAGGAATTTCCTCTGTATCTCTTCTCCCACATGCTCGATAGTCTCAAAGGAAACTACCACATCAAAGGACTGATTCTCAAAAGGAAGATATTCAACACTTCCATTCAAATACGAAAGTTTTTGGTTTCCATATTTACGGTTAGCGTTCTCCACGGCTTCTTTATCAATGTCAAAGCCAATAACCTCTTCCGCCTCTTCTGCCAGAAGGCTGCTGCCGTACCCTTCGCCGCAGGCTGCGTCCAGAATGATTTTCCCCTTTACGAACTGTTTTGCAAACTGGTATCTCTGATAATGTTCCGCAGCAATTTCTCCCCGGCATTCTTCCGGCAGGAATCTTTCGCCCGTATATTCTCTATTCACATGCTTCCCTCCCCTGCTATTTCAATCTTTTCCCTCGCAAATTGCCGTACTTCTATATCGCTTGGTATTTCAATATAGGAAGAATTATATCCCCCATTATACACCTCTGCTTCCAGTACTCCGTGCAGCCATGTCAGCATGATATGTTTCTCCTGAGTTCCCTGGGCCAAAGCTGCGCTTACTACATACGTTCCCTTCATGATCCTCGGCAAACGGAATTTGAATACGATTTCTGAAACCTGGCCTTTCATACCTTTCCAGGTTTGTCCCTGATTTATATAATTATTAATGTCATAAATAGGAAGACCTTTGTTGTTTTCAAAAACAAACCCGGCAATCAGCCGGTCCATATCCTCAAAAAATTCAATAACCATATGGAACTGATATTCATTTTCCACAATCATATCTGTAGTGACAGAGCCTTCAGCATCAGTGACAAAGCAGCTCAGAAAACGAAAACTTCCGGATACTATCTGGCTGCTTTTATACTGGAAAGCAGGAAATATCGCTCGCCCGTCCGAATAAACGGGATGCATCTGTTCTTCGTCAAGAGAGGCAACTGTAACGCCTGCATTCATGGTCTTCCGTTTTTCATCCATATACATATCACAGACAAAATCGCATTCTCCAAACATTTTCTGTGTTCCGTGATCGATCCAGAGAACTCTGGAACACATCTGCCGCACACTGGCGATATCATGAGAAACAAACAGAATCGTAACACCTTTTCTCTTTAATTCCTCAAACTTCCGAAAACATTTATTCTGGAAAAAAAGATCTCCCACACTTAAAGCTTCGTCTACAATCAAAATATCCGGCTCCACATTAATAGCCACTGCAAAGGCCAGTCTTGCAAACATACCGCTGGAATATGTTTTTACCGGCTGATTCAAAAAATCTCCTATATCAGCAAATTCAACGATATCTTTCACTCTCTCGTCCATCTGCTGACGGCTGAATCCCATAATTCTTCCATTCAGATAGATATTCTGAAGCCCTGTATATTCTTGGTTGAATCCGGCTCCCAGCTCCAAAAGAGCGGCAATCTTTCCCCTTACGTGAACCTCTCCGGAAGTAGGCGGAATTACTCCTGTGATGATCTTCAGGAGAGTAGACTTACCGGCCCCATTGGTTCCGATAATGCCAACGGTCTCTCCTTTTTTCACATCTATGGTGATACCGTTCAGCGCCCAGAAAGCCCTGCTGTGTTTCTTTCCGGTGATACTGAATACCTCTCGCACTCTGTCCAGAGGACTGTCGTACAGCCTGTATTCTTTTTTCAAATCTGTTAATTTTATCATTGTTTCCCTCATTGCCTATTCCTCTTACAGCACATCCGCAAAATGTACTTTCATTTTACAGAATACTTTTCTGCCGATCAGCAGGAATATCACCGCCACTGCCCAGTAATAGATTCCCATCTTCCAATTTTCCCAAAAAAACGATTTGTAAACAAAAGTATCTCTATAGCCGGCCACTGCATAGTAGAACGGATTCAGTACCAGTATCCTGCGTATTGTCTCAGACATAATATTAAAATTCCATACAATAGGCGTCAGCCAGAATATCACCTGTATCACAATGTTCACGAACTGCAGCAGATCCCGGAAAAAGGGATACAAGGCCGCCGTGCAGTACCCGATCCCGGTAAGAAGTAGTACCATATAAAACATATAATAGGGAAGCTGCAGATAATATACGTCCGGAAAAAATCCAAAGCAGGCAAAAAAGATCATGGTAAACACTGCCAGAAAAATCTGCACCAGAAAACAGGATACGATCCTGGTAAGAGGCAGAATATTGATATTAAAAAGAACTTTCTTCACAAGATAGCTGTATTCCGCGAGACTTGGCGTCACTCCCGTTACCGCCTCGCTGATAAAAAACCAGGGAACAATCCCCGCCACCAGCCAGAGAACAAACGGATAGTTCTCCACCGGCTGGGTATGAAATCCCACCTGAAAGATAAACCAGTAGATAACAATGGTCATCAGAGGCTGTACGAAAGCCCAGGTTACGCCCATTAGAGAGCCGGCATACTTATTTCGGAAATCGTCTATAGAAAACTGGAGCAGGAACTGCCAGTCTATTTTCTCTTTTCTGTTAAACATGAGTCAGCCTCCGGTAATCATTGTAAGATATATCTGTGCCGCCTCCGCAGTTCTTTCCAGCATGAATCTCAATCTTGTTTTCTCACTGCGGAAACTTTTTGCAGTTGCCGCTCCACTTTCATGGAGCACTTTAAGAGAAGGATCAAAGACAGTACGGTATCCTTTTTTTCGGCAGCGGTATGCCAAAATATATTCCTCATAAAAGAACTGCGTCTCAGGATAAAAAGCCAGCTTTTCCCTTTTCACAAATTGCGGGGTAAATATCAGGCAGGCTCCGAAGGGAACGATATCCTTCTGCACTTCCCTGTAAAATTCCCCTCTGGCCTTCTTCCGGCACAGCTTCTCTCTTTCCTCTTTTTTTAATTTTTTCAGAATAATAGGCCAGATAACAGGATAAAACCTGAGGGCCATACAATTCATACGCACAGTATACGCCGCCTCTTCTGCCGTTCGTATCCTGGTATCCAGGGGATTCTGATGCTCCCCCGAATCGACACGCACAATATCTGGCCCCAGCACATGGCAGGGATTCTCCTGATAACTTCTCTCCATTCGTCCAAGGAAATCTTCCTGGATAAATTCTATATCATTGTTTAGCACAATAATAAAAGATACCTGCAGTTTTTCCCTGGCAAACTGATATCCCAGGTTATTCGCCTGAGAAAATCCGCCTCCGCTTCTGACTTTTAGAATCGTGATCCGGGAATTATCACTGTAGGTTTCCTTCAGCTTCCGACGCTCATCCTCTGTTTTCCCAATATCATTATCCACAATTATAATACGGATCTGTTCCTGCTCCTTCATCTTAAGGATAGAGCGCACACAGGTGTCAGTAATCTCTCTGTCTCCGTAATGCAGGATCACAAAACCTATCGTTTCCATGGATTTCTCTCCTATATATTCCTCATTCACTCTTTCCGGCTCATTAGACAGGAAACTGGATGGATCATCCCTGTTCTCACCAAAAGGATCAATATCTTCACCGCCGCCTTCTGAACAAAAGGAATATCTAACGGAGCCGTGAGACGAGCTTTTTTATTTCTGTAATACTCCGGATAATACATATTCAGAATACGGATAATATAATCGCATAGCTCTTTCATTTTGTCCCTGGAAGCTCCTGGTGCCAGCTGGAAAAAACAGGTAGACAAAATCCTTAAAACAAACAGTTCACAAAATTCCGGACTGTTAGAAATTCCGGTTTCTCTTATTTTCAGTATGGCGTCCTCCAGGGCATCGTAGGGAAGTCGATATTTTTTCAGACCTCTAAAATTGTGAACTGCCGATGATGAATGCTGAACATAATAATATCCTGTCTCGGATGTCGTGGCTATTTTATCACATACAGCACTGAAAAACAAGGAAACTGGCATGTCCTCCCCCCTCTCTCCAGAGCGGAAACGGATATGATATCTTTCCCATAAACTACGTCTGTAGAAATGACACCAGACTGCAGATATCCGAAATGTCCATTCTTCTTTTTCAAAGCGTTGGTACTCCCCGGGTACGATCTGGCTGAGAATCTTTCCTTCCGCGTCCACACAGGTCAGACCGCAGATGAGCATTTCTGTGCTTTTCTGCTCTGCTGCAGCGTAAAGCTGACTGATATAGTCCCTGCCAATATAGTCGTCTCCATCCACAAAGGTAAGATACTTTCCTGAAGCTATATCGAATGCCCTATTTCTGGCTGCCGCCACTCCCCGATTTTCCTGGCTGATATAGACGATCCGGCTATCCCCGGCGGCCAGACGTTCCAGTATTTCGCCGCTCCTGTCAGTACTTCCGTCATTAACCACAAGAATCTCCAAATTCCGGAAAGTCTGCTCCATCACAGAGCGGATGCATTTTTCCACGAATCTTTCATTATTGTAAACTGGTATAATCACCGATACTTCCGGCATATTTTTTCTCCTTTATTACAGCTCATTAAATTTTTCTGCTTTCTGGTAGAAATATTCAATCAGCTTCACAGCCCATTCCGGCCAAAACCTGCGCAGAACCCGGATGTCTTCTTTTTTTCTCTCATTCGCTTCCAGAATGCCAGAAGTAGTGGAGTTCGGATGAATACGATGCTCCATACAAGGCCGGGACACATAGGCGAACTCGCCCCGGCAGCGTGACAGTTCCTCCCACGCCTGCCAGTCTATGTTGCTTTTCATATTATTGCGAAAAGAAAAAC
>DWYN01000112.1 GCA_019118645.1 Candidatus Blautia excrementipullorum
TTAACTTACATTCCTTTCGCTTCGCTCAGGCACAAATCGCTATGAAAGTGGCTGAGCTTCTTTTCTATTTCTTTTTATTCTGTTACACTTCTTATAGCAGATATACTACAGAGCACGGAGGAGGAAGTAGAATCGATTCCTCCCTCTTGGAATAAAGTCCGCATTTTAACATGTGTCGGCTGTCTTTTCAAGCACAAATGAGTAGGTTTTGATCCCGAAACCTAATTATTGTCAAAGCAATTCCTTAGGTCTTTCTTTGCTGGACAGCCAGTCAATGTCTGCTTTTCTTAAGGAGGTGTTACTTTTGGCTCGCTTATCGATTAAGCACTTTGTCTGCTGTGGCATGGATGTCCACAAAAAATTTGTGGTCGCTACCATCGCTTTCACAGACTTCCGTGGCGTTACTACTTATAAAAAGAAACGTTTCGCCACCTTCAATTCCGACCTCAGGGCTTTGAAAAAATGGCTTCTTGACTATCGCTGTACTGAGGTCTGCATGGAATCCACCGGCAAATACTGGATTCCTATATTTAATGTCTTGGAAGATTCCTGCCATGTCGTCGTTGCTAACCCGAAGTATGTCCGGGCAATCAAAGGTCAAAAAAACGACGATAAAGATTCGGAATGGATCGCTGACCTTTTTAAATTCGACATCGTTCCTTCCAGTTATATCCCTTGCAGGGAAATCAGGGCTTTGAGGGAGTTGTTCCGGTACCGGCAGAAGCTGATTGGCCACCGCAGCAGCGAGAAAAACCGGTTCCAGAATGCCCTTACTGTTTCCAACATCGCCCTTTCCTCCGTCCTCACAGATACCTTTGGAAAATCAGCAACCGCCATTGTTGATTATATTCTTACCTGTGAGACTTTTGATCCGGAATACTGCAAATCCTTGCTTCTTAAAAAAGCTAAAGATAAGGCCGATGATGTGGTAAAATCTATCCTCGGTTATGAACTGCGTGGTGACCAATCGCTTAAGATGAAGGTCTGCCGCAAACACTTTGATCAGATCAATGAATGCGTACGCACCCTTGATGATGCGATTTCAGACCTGGCTAAACCTTACCACAAATTCATTGATTTGGCTACCACTGTTCCGGGGATTACAGAAAAATCTGCAACTTATATCATCGCTGAAATCGGAGTAGATATGGCGGTATTCAAATCCTCAAAGCGTTTATGCTCCTGGGCAGGACTGTCTCCTCAAAATAATGAAAGCGCCGGTAAAAAGAAGAGCGTCCATATCTCAAGAGCCGGGGTCTACTTAAAACCTTTGCTGATCCAATGTGCAAATGCTGCTATCAAAGATAAGCAAAACCCCTATTTCAAATACAAATATGACCGTATCAAAAAACGCCGTGGACACAAACGGGCAATCATCGCCATTGCACGCATGATGCTGACTTGCCTTTTCCATATGTTTGCAAAACAGGAAGCTTTCAATCCTGCTGATACGGATTATTCCGCTATTCCTGAAGAAATGTACCAAAAGTTTCAGGAACAGTATGATAAAAACGCAATCAAACGCCTGGAGAAAAGAGGCTTTACAGTAATCCCTCCTGCTGCAACAGCCTGATCCATTTCCGGCTATAAATTTCTCTTCAAAAGCGGCAGTTTACTGGTGCTCTGGTACTGTGTTGCCTTTTTTCACTTTTTTCTTTCAACCTATTTCTCCTGTACATTTTTAGTTATCATAAACAAACTTACATATTTTCATTATACTTTCATCATCGGGCCAGGTCAATCCCCTCATTCCGCCCAGCAACATATTCTCGTTGTTGTCTCAATTCTTATCTTCTCAATCCAGCACCAGCGCAGGATGAAAATTCAGATAATCCCCTGACACCAGCATATACTGAATTCCATGAAACTCGCCCCGTATGCTGTCCCCAAAGCGGTTCTCGCCGTGACAGTGAGAATACACCACAGCAGAAGCGCCGTACTCCTGTGCGATTTCCGTAAACGGAGATGTCTCTTCCAGGATATTAGTGGGCGGATAGTGCAGGAACATAATAAACTTCCGGTATCCTGCCTCCTCCGCCTGCCGGAAGGATTCCCGCAGCCGGAGAGTTTCCCTTTCAACAAGCTTTCTGGCCTGAAGCTCCCTTTCTTCATCCCATCCGATTATGCCGCCTCTGCGGTTCAGATAAAAGGGGCCCTCAAAGGTAAATCCTTTTGTCCCCACAAGAGCATAGTCTTTATACACAGCATAATTATTCTGCAAAAAGAAAAGTCTGCCTCTGTATTCTTCATTCAGACGGGCTGTCTTTTTTGCGTCCCAGAACATATCATGATTTCCGCGAAGAAGAATTTTCCGTCCGGGCAGTTTCTCAATAAAAGCCAGATCTTCCCGGCATTCCGGCAGCTTTCTTCCCCAGGAATGATCCCCGGTGAGCACAAGTGTATCTTCCGGCTTCACAATCTGAGTCACAAATTTTTCAATCTTTCTCTCATGGTGCTTCCAGACTTTCCCAAAGATGTCCATAGATTTATTCACCTGGAAGCCAAGGTGCAGATCTCCCAGCGCGTAAAGTGCCATACCTATTTCTCCTTTTTCAAAGCCATTCGTTTTTCAGCTGAATTTCCATTATGATACAGTCTCAGAATAGAGTCAGCTGCTCATATTCCTGCTGTCTCTTAAGCGCCGGACCGGACATTTTCAGATATTCCTCCGTTTTCCGGCTGTCATAAATCCATTCTGTAAGCTGGCTTTCCTTCAGAATCAGAGGCATACGGTCATGGACAGGTATCATCTCATCGTTTGCCGCCGTTGTGAGTACTGTAAAATGATCGCCGTCTGCAAATCGATTGTAAATACCGGCCATGTAGACAAACGGCCGGCCATCCACCGAGAATGTCACTTTATTTTTCGAAGCATCCCATTCATAAAAGTACTTTGCAGGGATCACACACCTCCGGTGCAGCGTGCTGTCAGAGAAAGATCTTTTTTCCAGGGCCGTCTCTGCTCTCGCATTGATCATAAGCTGTCCAGATACCGGCGAAGGAAAGCCCCACTTCATCCCCTCCGCATACAGGCCCGGATGTCTGCCCGTGATAACAGCCGCCATATCGGAGGGGCGGATATTTCCTTTTCGTATTTCCTCAGACAGACGGATTTCCGCCGCGATCTTTTCTATCTGTTCCATTGTCTCATCGTCAAAAAAATACTGACAGCACATAAAAACCTCCTGCCCCTAATCGGGCCCTTAACATGTCTTTCTGTCTTGGACAATCAATTCCGCAGACGGAAAGTTTTCGGTGCGAACCGATAGACCAGGGCACAGGCCACAACCGAATATACCACACAAAACACAATGCAGATCACCCCGAAAACCAGGGTTGGCATACGAAGCTGCATCATCCAGAAACATACCAGATATGTCCCGGACAAAACAATTCTGTATGTTCCGCTTTTCATTTCCGTTCCCGCATTATATGGCTGAAGCAGATAGTAAATCGTCAGATAATGGATAGAAAAAAATATGCTCATGCATAAGACAGACACAAAAAGCACCGCATAATTCACAGGATTGTCTGTTCCTCCGGAGGCGTAAAGCAGGATCGCCAGTCCTCCTCCGATTACCGCTGCAGGAAGCAGATTAATCTTCACGATCTCTCTTAAGCGGATTCGGAAAAGTTTCAGCACCATATCCGGTTTTTTATAAAAGGAATATGTCAGAAGACTTCGGTCGCAGTTAATAAACAGTGCTCTGGTAAATCCCGTTCCCCGATTGATGCAGTACATAATAAATACAAAATAAGGAAGAAATACCATCAGCAGTTTATTTGTCGCCTCTTTTACCGTCGGCTGCAGATAAAAAGCCAGAAGCATTCCGACAATCAAAAACAGACAGACCGCCGCGATCTTCTCTGAAGAACTCCAGAGAATTTTTCTGTGCCGCTTAATAAACAGCTCATTTAAATATTCAAAACCTTTTCGCTTGCTGGTAATCCTTGTATCTGTACTGATCGTCTTTCTGTTCTGCCGCACTACGGCCTGTGTAACCGTGTCCATCTGATTTGTAATCTGTCCAAGGAGCTGTTGATTGATTTCTCTGTAATTTTGGAAGCGCAGAATCTTCCATAGTCCCGCTGCTCCGGCAGGAATAAAAAGCGCCATAATCGCCGCCGCTGCGTTTTGCGGGAGAACAATCCCTACAGCCGGGAGTCCATAAGCTGCAGCCAGCATAATCCCGACAAACAGCCAGAGAGCTTTGTAAAGCCGGTTTTCATTATAAACAAGCCCCCGTTTCTCATAATCCCACAGAGAGGAAGCCGCCACCGCCATTTTAACGCCCGCCACAGAAAACGGAATCATAAGACAGATCCACAGCGGAATCCCTGCACTTCTTCCAAACCAGAGAGAAAAGGGCAGAAATCCGATTATTACTTTCAGGATGGAATAGAGATAATTGACAATGGTGTATTCTCTGGCATCCATCCGCAGGAGAATCATTGCATAATATTTATCTCTTGTAGGATTAAAAAGGTTCGTATTCATAAATGACCCGATCACTGTCAGGCAAAGAAGAATATGAAGATACACCCTGTTTCTCGGAATCCCTCTGTACAAAAGTCCCGCACCGGCCACCATAAAAAGAAAATACAAAAATTTCCCCAGAAAAACCGAAATGATTTCCCATATACCAGAAAGAAGATTGGCAAAAATTTTCAGTCCGCGCAGCCGATACAGTGCCTCCGGCAGAATTTTCTTCAGAAGAGGAATCTGTTTCAGCGAATACAGGATTCCATTTACACGGTATGTATTTCTCAGGGAAAAAGAAATTCTCAGCGTCTTATTCATGCTCTTCCTCCCTCAGCGCCGCTATAATCTTGTCTTTAAACTCACGGCTGTCCAGATTTTCTTTGTCCACATGTTCCAGCTCTCCGTGACTGAGAAGAACAATCTCATCGCAGAGATCCAGGGCCAGATCCATAATATGAGTGGAAAATATAGTGATTTTTCCCTCTTTGAGAGATCTCAGAAGCTGCTTCATCTCCTCGGCAACTACCACGTCCAGCGAGGTCAGCGGTTCATCCAGAAGCAGAATATTGGGCTGGGCAATAATATTTACAAGCATCTGCATCTTATTTTTCATTCCATGAGAATAGTCCTTTAAAAGTTTATCCCGATCCTCAGGTTCGATACTCATATATTCAAAATACTCATCTATACTTCTGGGACTAGATATATTTTTTTCATTAATATCCAGAAAAAATTTCAGAAATTCCCTTCCCGTAAGAAATTCCGGGACAACAGGAACGGAAAGGACATAGCCGATGTCCTCAGCCTGTACTTCTCTTCTGACTCCGCCGTCCTCCAGCCAGAAATTTCCTCCGTCCGTACGGATATCCCTATTCAGGCAGTTAAACATCGTTGTCTTTCCTGCGCCGTTGCGCCCCAATAGACCGTATATTTTTCCGCTTTCAAAGGTAAAACTAACGTCCCGAAGAATCTCTTTTTTTTCAAAATGTTTAGACAAATGCTCAATTACAACTTTCATATTCTTTCTCCTTCTTCTGCAGACCTCCATTTTTCTTGTTTATTTTCTGCCTTTACTATATACATTCCGGCTGCAGAATACAAGAAAAAAATTATAAACAACAGAATCGGAGAAATATCTGCCTGCCGGCAGACACTCCTCCGAAAAATGCGGTAAAACCAGACAGAATCCTCACCCCCGCCTACAGCTTCCACCCCGCCGCCGTCTCTCTGGAGTTGACGAATCTGCGGTAAATTCCTTCTTCTTTTATCAGATCTTCATGACTTCCCGACTGCGCAATCCGTCCGTGATCCACCACCAGGATCTGATCCGCGGAACGAACTGTCTTCAGCCGGTGCGCGATCATCAGGATTGTCTTTTCCTTTGTGAGCGCCTCGATGGCTGTTACCAGATCTTTTTCATTCTCGGGATCGACGTTTGCTGTGGCCTCGTCAAGGATGACGACAGGAGAGTCCTTCATCAGAGCCCGCGCAATGGAAATCCGCTGCTTTTCCCCGCCGGAAAGAGACGCGCCGCCCTCCCCGATCACCGTGTCATATCCGTTGGGCAGCGCCATGATAAATTCATGGCAGCAGGCTTTCTTCGCCGCCTCTATCACTTTCTCCATAGGTGCATCCTCCTGTCCGAAACGGATATTGTTTGCTACTGTGTCCTGAAAAAGGTAGACATTCTGGAATACAAAGCTGAAATTTTTCATAAGACTGTCTATACTGTATTCCCGGACGTCCCTTCCTCCCAGCTTCACACAGCCGCTGTCCACATCCCAGAACCGTGAAATCAGGTGGCAGAGCGTCGTTTTTCCTCCTCCGGAAGGGCCTACGATGGCTGTGGTGGTCCGCTCCGGTATGTGGACGGTGATTCCGTCAATAATTTTTTTCTTATCATAGGAAAACTCCACATGATCCAGGTCAATATCGTAATTTTCCGGGATCAGATCTTTTCCGTCAATGTCCATAGGCTTCAGATCCAGTATCCCCTGTGCTTTATCTACGCTGACATCCACCGTACGCAGGAGGGCTGAATAATTACCCGCGGAATCCAGGCTGGCATAGACCATAAAGGAGCAGATCATCATTCCGATACACACAATTAGATCCATGCTTCCCTGAAGGTAAAACCATATTGACAGCAGCGTCATCGCCACTCCCGTCATCTTGGTGACAAAATTCTGCATGCACATATAGGGGATAAAGGTTTTTTCCAGGGTAAAATTGCAGTTTTCATTTTCATCTATCGCCTCATTCAGCTTCCGACTCTCTCTTCCGATCAGATGATACGCTCTCACTTCCATGATCCCCTGGATATACTCCAGAAGCTTTTCCACAAGTCCGGAATCCGCCTCGATCTTCCTGGGAGAAATTTTCTCCGACTTTTTCTGCATGCGGCTGTTGACCAGAAAGAAAAGAAGCAGCCCGGCAAAGACCACCAGACCGATGCGGTAATCATAAAACAGAAGCATAACCGCGATCAGAAGTGTGGTCAGCACGCCCTGGGTGGTCAGCATAACGACGCGGGTGGCCACATCCCCCAGGTTTTCCATGGTGTTTGTCGTCACGGAGGTAATATATCCCAGACTGTTGTTATTGAAATACCCCATGGGCAGATAACGGAGATGCTCCGCGATCTGAATTCGCTTTTCTGCTGTGGTTCCGTATCCTGCCTCACACTGGATGATGGTGTTGAAATATTTTACGACAGAGCCTCCGAGCACGCTGATCAGGCAGATTCCGAGGCACTGCAGAATCACAGAAACCGTCACTTCCCCTCTGATCACCGCATTCAGCATCAGAATGATCGCCGGAATCTTCAGGGCCTCAAACAGGGCCATAAATACACCAAACACCAGGGAAAGGTAGAATTTCCGCTTGTTTTCTCCTCCGCAGAAATCAAAAAACTTCCGCAATATTTTCAGCATCTGTCTCTCCTCCTCTCTTCATGGATTCTCTGTTTTTCTCTGCGCTGCTTTTTCCTGAGGGAAATTTCCCCGTTCCTTTTTCTGCTGTCTCCTGCCCGGCTTCTGCCCTGTAAGATTCTCCGGCAGTATCCTTCACAGATATATGCGCCTCCCACATTTTCTTATAAAGTCCACCCTGTTTCAGCAGCTCTTCATGAGTCCCTTCCGCGTCTACTTTGCCGTCGGCAATCACGAAAATTCTGTCCGCGTCACAGATGGTGGACAGTCTGTGGGCAATCACGATCAGCGTTTTTCCCTTTACCAGCCGGGCTACCGACGCCTGGATCACCGCCTCGTTCTCCGGATCCATATAGGCGCTTGCCTCATCCAGAATGACGATCGGCGCGTCCTTGAGCATGGCCCTGGCAATGGCGATCCGCTGCCGCTCCCCGCCGGAGAGATGGCCTCCGCTTCCCCCGGCAATGGTATCGTACCCCTTTTCCAGGCCCAGGATAAATTCATGGCATCCGCTTTTTTTCGCCACCTCCACCACTTCCTCGTCAGTGGCATTCAGGCGGCCCATGCGGATATTTTCCCGGATGGTATCGTCAAACAGATAGTTGTCCTGGGAAACATAAGCGATTCTTCTGTTGTATTCTTCAAGGGAAAGTTTTCGGATATCCACGCCGCCGATACGGATGCTTCCCCTCTTCACATCCCAGAGAGACGCGATCAGCTTGGCAATGGTGGATTTTCCCGACCCGGAGGGGCCCACAAGAGCCGTCACCGAACCTGAGGGAATCTTCATACTGACGCCGTGAAGAACCTCTTTCCTGTGATAGGAGAAATACACCTTATCCAGAGCGACCGAGCAGTCTGCCGGTTTTTCCCTGTCCTCCTGCGGACGCACCAGTTCCTCCTGCGTCAGAATATCTGTCACCTCACCGATGATCGTTCCCATTTTCCCGAAATCGTCTGTGTAGGACATGCAGGTGATCAGCGGCTGAATCAGCCCCACGGAAAGCAGAATAATCATAATAAAATCCACCGGGGCAAGACTTCCGTTCATCACGAACCATCCTCCGAACGGCAGAACCGTCAGCGCGGTGCAGGGAATCAGAACCATTCCCAAGGAGAACGGTATATTGCATTTGCGCATCCATTCCACATAGCAGGAGGCTCCCTCTTTCGCAGCCGTCACAAACCGGTCATAGGAATTTTTTGCCTTTCCGAAGGCCTTGATGACCTCTATTCCATTGATATACTCTACTGCTGTATCATTTAATGTCTTTGTCTTCGTCAGAACGTTTCTGTAGTTTTCCTCGTATCCCACCATCATCAGAGAATAGCACAGAAGCCCCAGCGGCAGAGTGATCAGAGAAATCAGAGCCATCCTCCAGTCGATCGTCAGCATATAGAGAAACACCAGAACCGGGGCCAGGATATTGGCGGTAAACTCCGGCAGAATATGGGCCAGAGTCGTCTCTATGCTGTCCGTGCGCTCCATCATGATATTTTTCAGTGTACCTGAGGGTGTGTCCTTCACGTACCCCAGCGGCACCCGGGAAAGCTTGCCGCACATCTGCCGGCGAAGCTTCGCCAGCACATGAAAGGTCGCCTTGTGGGAACAGGTAGTGGAAATGCTGTGCAGAACCACTCTTGCCGTCCAGAAAGCCGCCATCATGAGACCCGAGGCCAGATATTCCTGCCAGTTCTGATTTCCCTCCACCAGCCTGCGGATCAAGTCTCCCATGATAAAATACGGGATCATCCCGCAGATCACGCCGACAGACGCAAAAATCACACTTGCGGTATACAGCCCCTTATGGGTACCCGCAAAGGTCATTACCCAGGAAACCGGAGATTTTTGCCGTTGCTTTTTTGTTTTCAAATAAAATCCCTCCTGTCTTTTCATACATTTTCGTGGCTCCATCTTCCTTATGCTCTTCCTTTATTCTGTTTTCCGCCTTTTTTGGTTTCCCCCTTCCGTTTCCGTCGCTTTCCCTGCATCCTGTTCCTTCTCCCGCGGTGTCTGGTGAAGATGCCGGGAATGTCTGTCGAAAATTAGCTTTAACTAACTACATAAGAAAAGAAAAAGGGAGATTCTCCCTGATTCTTCATTTCAGTCAAAGGATACGCCCATAATGCGCATCCATCCTCCGGTATGAAATTCCCGCAGCTGACGGATCCGCTTCTCTGCCGCGGAACGCTCCATATCATGAACCACCATCTCAAACATTCCGGAAAAAAGGCCGCTTGAAATCATATGACAGAGTTCCCGGTCAATCTCCGGCATGGGATGCCCTGTGGATTCCACCGCCTCAATATAGCGGTATGTGGCATCCACCTCTTTTTCCACCATTTCATGAATAAAATTTTCATAAACCGTACCTCCCGCCGAACAGATCAGAAGTTTAAAACCATTATAGTGGTCATAGACATAATCCAGGATTTTTCCTATACAGTCTCCTGTCACACGGGACATCGCTCCTGTCTGTTCTTCCGCCGGAAGATCCCTGATGCCGGACAGTCCTTCGTCGAAAAATCCCATGACCGCATCCGCATGAGGCTTTACCAGCGCTTCAAAAAGCGCCTCCTTTGTGGAATAATACCGGTAAAACGCTCCCGTGGTAACACCGGCAGCTTTTACAATCTTCCGAAGGGAAGCGTCCTTGAAGCCATTTTCCAGAAATTCTTCTTCCGCGGCCTGCAGAATCCGCTCCAGAGTTCCCTTTTCGTCCTTCATTATTGTCGATATCTCCCTTCGTAATTCTCTGTACACGCAAAATGATAACAGCGTTAGCTAACACCGTTATCATCGTAGCACGAAAATATTTTCCTGTCAAGAAGGATTGCCGTAATGATGCATAAAATCATATAATCACTGATACATTCCAGAGAATTCCAAACTTGCAAACGCAGTTAAGATATTATATACTGATGACTGGTTAAAACTCACTGAGAAAAAACAAAAAGGAATATTTCATGTCAAAGTACATTGAACTTATTGTAAACGGCAGAGAACTTTCTTCGCAGACTGCTTTGTTTTATGTTCTCTGCCTTCTGATCATCTCCTATCTCCTGCATCTGTTCCTGCGTCCGCTGCGTGCCAGGAAAAAAATTCTCCGGCTGAGCCGGAAGACCGCTGAAATGACTCCCCAGGAATTTTTTCAGCTCAGAATATCCCAAAGATATCAGCATCAGCCTGATTTTCCAGGCATATACATTCTTTATAATGAAAGCCGGCACATGTATTATGTCGGTCAGGGAAAAAGGGTATTCCAGAGGGTAAACAGTCATTTTACCGGCCACGGGAACGGAGACGTGTATGCCGACTACAAATACGGCGATCTTTTTACAATCCAGATTATCCCTTTAAAAAACAGCGGTTTCCGGTCTCTGAACTCTTTTGAAAGATATGCTATACGAACCTTTAAGGCCTACAAACGCGGTTACAATAAAACCCGGGGCAACAGACACTGACGGCAGTTTTGTTTGAAAAAGTAAAAATCAATTCTTTATTTCTTCTCATTCTTCATCTGCGCCTTTGCTTTCCGCCCGATTCTGGAGGAGACATTCATGATGCTGGCTCTTGTAATTTTATCGTTTCCAAACTTTCTTCGAATCGTATCAAGAGCTTCATCCATCTTTTTTCTCCGTTCCCTGTCTTCTGCGTTTTCAAACAGGGACATCTGTGTGTATTCCTCCTCCGTCAGCCCGGTAAGAGCCACTCCAATCAAGCGTAAGGGCTGTCCCTTCCATGATTCCCGGAAGAGTCTGAGAATATTGGAATATATTTCGTCTGTCACATCCGTAGCATTTTCCAGTCTGCACTGATGGGATCTGTTTTTAAAATCAAGCGTCCGGAATGACACTGCCACACAGGTGCATTTCTTTCCTTCCCGCCGCATCCGGGCAGCCACCACGTCGCACTGGCTGAGAAGGATGGGAAGCGCCTGATCCATGGACACAATATCCTCCTCAAAGGTCGTCTCCACGCTGAATCCCTTCGCCTCCTCCCGCTGAGATCTGACCGGAGAATCGTCTATTCCATTGGCGTACTGCCACAGCTGGCGGCCCGCCTTTTCTCCGAGAAGGCGCTGAATTTCCGCTTCCTGTTTGTGGGCAAGTTCCCCTATGGTTTTAATTCCGGATTCCTGTAGCTTTTTCTCTGAGGATGCCCCCAGAGACAGAAGATCCCGGACTGGCAGAGGCCACATTTTTTCTGGAATTTCCTCGGGAAACAATGTATGTACTTTGTCCGGCTTCTCGAAATCTGAAGCCATTTTGGCAAGAAGTTTGTTGACTGAAATACCGATGTTCACTGTAAATCCAAGTTCATTGTGTATTTTGTCTTTTATTTCCCGGGCCGTGGCGGCAGGATCCGGGTAAATCAGCCTTGTACCGCTCATGTCAAGAAAAACCTCATCTATGGAAAAGGATTCCATGGCCGGCGCATAGGATGCGCAGATTTCTTTAAATGCCTTTGAGCAGCGGACATACAAATCAAAATCAGAAGGCACACAGACAAGATCCGGGCATTTCCGAAGCGCCATGGCCACCGGTTCCCCGGTTCTGACGCCATATTTTTTCGCGGGAATTGATTTTGCCACTACAATTCCTGTCCGCTTCTTTGGATCGCCGCCCACGCAGGAAGGAATCTCTCTGAGATCAGGAAGTCCCTGTTTTACTCTCCTTACCGCCTCCCAGGACAAAAAAGCGCTGTTCACATCCACATGAAAAATCAAACGTTCCACAGAACCTCCCCTTTCCTTACATCCACTGCGGTATACAGTCTCCCGCAGGCCTTACTTCTTCTCCGCCAGATTTTCCAGAAATTTCAGAGTCATATCTGAAAGCTCCTTCATTTTCTGTTCCGTATCCGAATTGCCATATGGTATCCTGCCGATAATTTTCTGTACATATTGCTTTTCAAGAATCATTCCGGCAGAAGCAGGGAAATTGATGTCAAAGAAGTACGCAATATAAGATACCCAGTAATCCATTTTTGTTCGTCTGTCCGCGGAAAGGACGGATCTGTGACTTAGACAGTATTTCCAGATTTCCGGTGAAATTTCCTGATTTCCCACATCCTCTCCGCTGCAGCCCAAAAGAATTTCAATTTTATCCTCCAGCTTTACCCTGCAGTTATCCAGCTTATCCGCATCCCGGATCAAAAGGGCATGAAGAAGCTCCCGCGGCTTTAATCCGTCTCCCACAGCATACCGGCTGTGGCGGGCGATCGCCTCCCGGATGATCCCATCCCAGGTATCCTCCCGGACAAATTCCCGTATCATTTTTCTTCCGCCAAAAAGAAGTTCTGCTCCATATGCCGCATGATCCATCACCGAAGGCTCAAAGCTGTCAAAACGTCTTACCTGTTCAAATCTTCCAATATCGTGAAGAAGAGCGATCAGCTCCGCAAGCCGGCAGTCCTCCTCAGAAAGGCTCATTCTTTCTGCTATTTCCGAAGCGCAGCGGATTACTCCCTCCGTATGTACGATTTTCAGTTTTATTTTCTCATCTTCCCGGCAGAACTGGTCCAGATAGGCGTCAAGCACATCCCTGGCATGCTGTAAATCAATCATAAAATTTTTCTCCTCAGAATCCGCCGCAGTTCGGCCGGATTTCCAGCATTCAAATCATTTGCGGCAATAATAAACTCTGCTGCGATAAAACCATTTTATCACAGCAGAGTTTCTGACGCTATAAAAATATAAAAAGCTCCTGGCTGTCTTTTCTCCAGCCCCGTCTTTTATCTATCTCTCTTTTGCTCTTTTCCGGCCACGCCGCGGACAATGAGAAGTATGCCGAGCGCCAGTATTACTCCCTGGAATACAGCCGTTGCAGCCGGCAGTGAGAATTCAGGATCCAAAGTTCCCAGTGTCTTCGGATATTCCGAGAAAAAGCTTCCGTTCCAAATCCCCAGCTTCTCCGGCAGCGGAAGGGCCATGCAGACAAAAGGAACCAGCATCCATATATAGAGCAGCCATCCCTTTATTTTCCCGAGACACCATCCGCTTCCAAGGGCGAAAATCAGCGGAGGAGCCAAAGATATAAAAGCCGGCTGCGCCAGGGTTTTCCAGTTATGCCAGCCGAAGTATCCGCCATAAAACACAGCGGCTTCCGCCAGCGCCGCCAGCATCAGAAGTCCTGTTCCCGCCGCAGCCGCGGCACAGCGTGCAAAGGCGTATTTTCCAGGATGTGCAGGAGCAGTATTCGTAAGCACGGCAGCGCGCCGGGCCCTGGCCGAATGGAAAAAGGTGAGAAAAAACAGAGCCCCGATCCAAAGAAGCGGTATCATCCGGCACAGATAATCTCCAAAACTCCAGGGAGAAAAAGGAGCTGTTCGTGAAACTCCCAAAATCGTCACATTCGTCAGTATCTGCCAGCCATAAAACAAAGTGACCAGGAAAAATCCAAAGAAAAATTTATTCCAGAGCAGCCGTCTGCATTCATATTTAAATATTCTGATCAAGATTAAGGTCCTCCTCTTTGAGCCCGCAGGCATCTAAAAAATCCTGGTATGTCAGATAAGGATATGCAGGATCCAGTTCCCGGCTGAAAAGGCTGCAGAGAATCTGATCCATTGCCTCTTCTCCTCCTACCAGCTCCTCTGCCTTCCGTATCTTCAAAGGCATTTCACAGTATTGACGGACGTATTCGAGACTGTTGGAAATCTCCAGCTGTCTGTCCTCCGGCAGTGCGGCCAGATATTCCGGATTCCGGACATAAAAATTCAGGTAATACTCCTCCGCCGCCTGTCTCCACTGCTCAAGGTAGTTTTTTTCAGCATATTCTTCGCCGTAAAGTTTTTCGGCAATTCGAAAGGTCGTATAGACCGTCAGCCCTTCCGCGGACCAGGGATCTGTTCCGTCCGAATTGTCAAACATACAGCCAAGTCCCCACCATTGGTGGACCAGTTCATGAATCATTACCTCGCCGTACCCGGCCCCTTTCCGGCTGTCTGTCAGGTTGGCCGCAGTAAAATCTGTTTCATCAAGAAGGCTGGCGCCGGCTGCGGCATATCCTCCTCCGGAAACCCTGCTCTGAATCAGCTTGAGACTGCCTCCGCTTCCGAATGCCAGCGTACCGTAATGTTCTGTACAGTAATCCACTACCGTTTTTACAGCTTCCGCCGCCCCGGCCGTCTCCATAATTTTCTGATGGCTACGTCCGTAATAAAGTTCAATATCAATACCGCCCGCCTCTATATCCTGCCGGATATAGTCTCCTGCATAAACAATCCCTCCGGTTCCATGGTCCTGATATCTCCAGGTAGAAGTCCCATTGTCCTGTTTTTTTACAATCTCCGCTTCTGCTGTTCCAAAAGGAATGACTGTCATGGAATCCGGAAGAGTAATCTCTATGACTGCGGGATACATTCCCTCGTCCGGCTGCACATTCAATAGGCGGGGAGCCAGAGCCGCATTTTCCAGACACAGATATTCTCTGCTGATTTCTCTGCTTCCCTGCATGGAGGACATGTTTCTGTTTTCCCTCGGAAAGCCTCCGTATTCTACTGTCACTTCTGCCGCCTTCTCCTCCGGTATTTCCACCTCCAGCACCGCCTCATTGTATTCCTGATAATCCCCGAGCTCATATATCGCGTCTTTCCCGTTTACCTGTACCGAAGAGATCCGGTATCCCGGCGTAACTGCAAAATCCACCTTTTGCTTTTTACCCGATGTATTCTGAAACTGATAGGCAGCCTGTCCTGCAACTGTTCCTGCGGATGTGTCCGGGAACACCCGGGCAGAACGGCCGGAGCAGACAACTTCTTCCAGATAAGGAATCTCATCCAGTGAGAAAACGGTTTCATCCGGATTGCTGCGGTCTACCATCGGCTGCCCCACAAAAGCCATCACTGAGCATCCTGCAAGAAGCAGAGCAGTGACAGGGCGGTAAATGCGCCGTGCATTCCGTACAAAGGATCCCCAGAGTCCTTTTCCGTACTGCCGAATGCATATCCAGGACAATGTCCATACCCCTCCAAGGCCGGCAAGCCATGTAAAACGCATATATGCCGCAGAGCGATAAATACGGAGATTGGAAAAATCATCCGATAAAGCCCATACACTGGGATTAAGCCAGCAAAACTGCCAGTTCTCTGCCCAGACAGTCAGACTGAGGCCGGCAAAAACTGCAAACAAAACCAGCGACAGGTCTGAACGGCAGGTAAACTGAAAGGCGGCTGCCGCTGCCAGAATGCCTAAAGGAAGCGCCAGTCCCATGAAAATCAGATAAGCCAGTACGTAATCTCCTGCATCAAAAACAGAACCAATCATCGCCCGGCTGACAGGCAGCCATACTGTCATCACTGCCGCCAGAGTCAATGCTGCCGTTCCAATCAAAGCGGCCAGATGCACCATCGCCATGCGAAGAGGGGAAACAGCTGCATTCAAAAGCACTTCTGTACAGCTGCGGCCGGCTCTGTCCAGCTCATATACAGTCAGAAGACCAAACAAAACGCCTCCGGTCAGGCCTCCGGCAATAGACGGATTCGCAAGATATATAGAGAGCATTGTACTGGAAGCGGGTTTATAGAGAAACAGTCCCGCCGCCGGCGATAATACAGTCAGGAAAATGACCAGCCAGGTTATGCGGCTTTTCAGAAGGCGCCTCAGTTCCAGAAAGAACAGCCGTATTCCTCTCATTTCGCCACCTCCCTGGAAATCAGATAAAGATACGCGTCTTCCAGCGTGGGCTCTTCCGGCCTGGCAAAAGCAGGGAGCCTGTCCGCCACCGCCCGGCAGCGGATGCCCTGGCTGGTATTTACCCTGGCTGTAATATGCAGTCCATCTTCCTGGGCAAAGCTCTTCTCGAAAAAAACGCCAACATGACCGGAGGCTTTCTGAATCAGCTTTTCCGGCGGACCTGCAAACAGAATCCTGCCCTGGTTCATAACTATAATCTGGCCGCACACAGACTGTACGTCTTCAATAATATGTGTGGACAGCAGTACCAGGCGATTCTGAGCGGTTTTTGAAAACAGATTGCGGAAGTGAATGCGTTCCTCCGGGTCCAGCCCGACTGTCGGCTCATCAAAAATCAAAAAGGGCGGATTTCCCAGCAGCGCCTGTGCGATACCGACCCTCTGGCGCTGCCCGCCGGACAGCGTTCCGATTCTGGCTGTTTTCTTTTCCTCCAGACTGACTGCCTGAATTGTCTCCTCAACTGCAGTTTTGTGATCACGCAGCCCTTTTAAAGCAGCCATATAGTCCAGAAACTGAGCAACAGTAAGCTCGTCAAACAAGCCAAAATCCTGGGGAAGATATCCCAGCTGCGCTTTCAGGGACTGGATATTTTTGATAATCGGCTGCCCGTCCATATAGATCGCCCCGGATGTGGGCAGCAGAGCAGCTGTCAATAGTTTCATCAGGGTGGATTTTCCCGCGCCGTTAGGTCCCAGAAGGCCAGTCAGACAAGGGCTTTCCAGATTGAGGCTGATTTCCTTCAGAGCCTCTTTCCCTCCGGGATAAGTCATGCTCACATTATGGATTTTCATTTTCATTTTTTCGATTCCTTTCTGCTGTAATACCTTCTGAACATACAGCAGAAAAATGGAGCTGCCGTGAAGTCCCGGAGGATTTCCGGTGAAGCAGCTCCTCAAACCTGAAAAACAGCCGTAAAACGTACGCCGTTTTCCGTATTTTCCATCGTACAGGCAACCCCGTGATGCTCAAGAATCATTTTCGTGATATAAAGCCCCAGTCCGCTGCCGCCGGTATTCCTGCTGCGGGATTTTTCCACACGGTAAAAAGGCATGAAAATCCTTTTCAGATCCTCTTCCTCTATATGGACGCCTGTGTTTTCCACCTGAAAAACTCCGTTCTGCAGAGATACGGCGACGGCTGCTCCCTCCGGAGAGTAGGACACCGCATTGCCCAGCACATTGGAAAACACCTTATCCAGCAACCGGCCGTCGCCCTGATAATGGAAATCCGGCTCAATATCCGTGTGCAGTTCCATCCCCCTGTCCTCCATCCGCCCTTTTATCTCCCGGCAGCTGCGCGCAAGCATCCTGCTGAGATCCAGATCCGAAAATGCGGGCAGAAAATCACTGCCTCCCATTCTGGCTGCCATGAGAATTTCTTTCACGAGTCCTTCCATATCATTGACCGTTTTCAGGCAGTGGCGCAGATAAGTGTCCCTGTCCCGGTATTCGCCGACCCGGCAGATCATCCCCTCCAGTTCCCCCTTCAGCACGGCAACCGGAGTTTTCAGTTCATGGGAAACCGAGGTAAAGAAATCAATTCTCTGGCGTTCCTGCTCCCGCTCTTTTGCAATATCCTTCTGAAGCTCCTCATTGGCAGACTTCAGACTGTCCAGCGCATTTCCCAGCTGCCGGGACATGGTATTCAGACTCTCCGCCAGAACACCGATCTCATCTTTTCGCTTCACCTCGCATTTCCAGTTCAGATCCAGCCCCGCCATTCTGTCCGCCACATGGCATATGTGGAGCAGCGGCCCGGAATAATAATGGGAACAGAGCAGCGCCCCGGCAACGGAAATCAGCAGGATAATGACTGCGATGAAGGGGAGCAATCTCAGCAATATTTCATAGGACTGGAAAACCGCCACCAGAGAAACCATGGCAAAAAGGCGGAAGATCCCTCCGCCCTGCCGGAATTCCGCCGAAAAACTTAAAGAAAAAGAAGTTCCCGGAGAATCCGTACCCTCCTCTGTGTCGGCAAAATTCACGGAAAACAAATCTTTTTCATTCTCATCCTGAATCCGGACAGAAGCATTATTTCTCATGGAGAATTCCAGAAGATCCCCGGAGCACGCTTCCCAGCCTTTTTCCTTCAGCTTCTCTGCAAGCTCATAGAAATCCCCTGTCACCTGATCTTCCAGCCGCGCATGGTAATTTTTCGGCAGAAAAACCAGCACCACAGCATATATGATCACGCAGCAGATGACCAGCAGGGCCAGCATGCTTAAAAAAGTTTTTGCCCGAATACTTTCACTGATTTTCTTTCTCAATTTTATATCCCACTCCCCGGATGGTTTCGATGTAGTCTGCTCCTAATTTTTTCCGGATGTTTTTGATATGTGTATTCACGATTCTGGCATCGCCGAAATAATCATATCCCCAGATACTGTCAAGCAGATGTTCTCTGGTAAACACCCGTCCCCTGTTTTCCAGAAGAAACTTTAAGATCTCAAACTCTCTTGTAGTGAGCGCTATGCCCTCACCACCCACGGAAACGGCATAACTCTCTGTATCCAGAACCAGATCCTTATACCGGAGCACAGAAGTTTCCGTCTGACAGCCCTGTTCTGTCCGCCGCAGAACCGCCTCAATCCTGCGCACCACCAGCGGCATTGAAAAAGGCTTGGTAATATAATCATCCGCCAGCACATCGAATCCCTTCATCTGGCTGTCATTGTCGTCCAGCGCAGTCAGCATGATGACAGGAACCCGGCTTTCTTTTCTCAGGATCTCGCAGACCGCATAACCGTCCACCTTCGGGAGCATCAGATCCAGCAGAATCAGATCCGGCTTCGTCCTGTGAAAGGCTTCGATCCCGGCAACTCCGTCGCCGGCCAGTATCACGCTGTATCCGGCATCCTCCAGAAATGCCCGGATAATCTTCTGTATGGATTCCTCATCCTCTATCACTAAAATCGTTTTCGGCATATCCCGTACACCTCCGGGATGTATTGTAGCACATAAAAGTGAAGTTTTGGTGGAGTTTTATAATGCTTTTCTGTCAGACATTCGGCTTGATTCAATCCTTTGTTTCAATCAGCCAGTCCAATAAATGATGATAAATAAAAATGTAAATTTTGCACAAAAAACATCTCTCATATTTTTGTATAAAAAGCCTTTTGACGAAAAAATATGGAAATTATAAAATAATAACAGAACATATGGCAGGAACTGCCGCAGTTCAGTGACTGCCGTCTGTTTTTATTTTTACCTGCCATATAAAAAAGCTTGTCGGAGGTATATACTATGAAAAGAGTAAAAGCCGCCTGCATCTGTCAGACCCTTCATTTCCCTCTGAAGGAGAATTTCGGACATGATTATGCGGTAAGAAAAGTGAAGGAAGAAGTAGAGCAGTACAAGAGAGGTCTTGACCGGAATCGGACAAAATATAAGATCCTGGAGGAGGAACAGCAGGCAGACGGTTCCATCATCATCAAGATCAAAAAACAGTATAATACCAGTCCGGTGGGAGACTATCTGGACTGATACTATTAGGAGCGGATATACGGCGTGGAAAACCGGAGCAGGTTTTCTGCGCCGTGTTTTTTTCTTAAGCGGAAAAGTGAGAACGCCAGGAAAGGACGGGAGTAAGGGCCTCAGTAAGAACCCCTGAAAGAACAATTTTACTTTGAGGATTTGGCAGGTATATACACCGAAAACGGATTGTCAAGGCTTTTTGCTGTCTGCATTCGCCATGCGGAGATCAACGTGTTAAAGACATTGCCAAAAGGAAAATATCTGTGTGCAGCTTATTGTCGTATCGGGTATTTTACAATGGAATTACGAAGTACAGGTTTATATTGATAAATAAAATACTTTAAGACAAACCTTAACGGAATCCTTTATCTTTTATCCGGCAGAGCGTTTTGACATTGTCGGGAAACAGCTTTTAAAAGCAAACCGAAAAATGTATATTGTTGATCTGGGGCTGAGAAATCATATTCTTCCACGTAAAAACTATGACCTGGGTTTTTCCCTTGAAAACCTTGTTTATTTTGAACTTTTGCGTCGGGGATATAAGGTAGCCATCGGGAAAGTCGGAAACACGGAGGTGGATTTTGTCGCAGAGAAGCAGGGGGTATATCAATATTTCCAGGTTACAGCGGACATGACTGCACAGGAAACTTTTGAGCGGGAGATCAGACCCCTTGAAAATATCCGGGACAATTACGAAAAGATGATTTTAACTATGGACCGGTTAACACCCGGTAATTACAATGGGATACATGCTCCATTGAAAATGCTGCAGCCCAGGAGTCAGGCAGACTGCAGTTCTGTATAGCAAAAATTAATAAGATACCTTATTATATTCGCTTCATATCTTCAGCAGTTTCCTGTATAAACATATTTCAGGTATTCTCCGGCAATGTCTCTGAGCCGGTACACTTTTTCCACGTCGGTCGCCTCTCTGTCCGTCATTCTGTACCGGGGGAAAAACCTGGTCACATGGAGGGGGGTCCCGGGATCTATAGAGGCGATCCACCGGGCCTCCTGCCGCATATGCTCTGCGGAATCATTTTCTCCGGGAATAATAAGCGTCGTCAGCTCCACATGACAATGCCCGGCAGCTTCCCGGATAAACGCTTTCACCACATCCAGATCGCCTCCCAGCTTCCGGTAGAATTCCTGGGTAAAGCCTTTCAGATCGATGTTCATTCCGTCTGTAAACGGCAGAACTTCTTTCAGAACCGGAAGCTCCACGGATCCGTTGGTCACCACCACGTTCTTCATGCCCCGCTCATGTACCAGTCTTGCCGTATCCCTGACAAACTCATATCCGATCAGCGGCTCATTGTAGGTGAACGCCACTCCGATATTCCCCCTGCTTTTCAGACTGTATGCCAGTTCCGCCAGTTCTTCCGGGGAACAGAGTCTGTACGGCACCTCCTCTTCCTTCGCCATGGAGATGTCGTGATTCTGGCAGAACGGGCAGGAAAGATTGCAGCCGAAGCTTCCGATGGACAGGATCCTGCTTCCCGGATAAAAACGCCGCAGCGGCTTCTTTTCCACAGGGTCCGGCATTATGGCGGTAAGTTTTCCATAATTGGCACAGACGATTCTTCCGTTTTCGTTTTTTCGTCCGCCGCAGCGTCCCCGCTGTCCTTCTGACAGCACACAATGATGTATGCAGACCGGACACATGATTTTTTTACTCATGTCTCACCACCTCAAACCGTTCCAGCCGGATATCCCCTGCTTTTTCCGGAATGCCGGCCTTTCGCTTTGCGATCGAGATCTGCTCTTCCACAGTGTCCACCCCTTCCAGGTTCGGAAGCAGCAGTCCTCTCTTATACCCTCTGCTGACGACTACACCGTAGCGTTTCGGATCCAGCTCTTCCGCCGAAGAGATTTCTTCGGTGTCTCCCAGCACGTCCACGCTGTAAATAAGCCTGTCCAGTTCCTCCGCTGACACAGCGGAAAATCTTGGATCCTTCGTGGAGGCACTGACCGCGTTTTCCACGATTTCTTCCGCAATGCATCCCCGCACCGGTGAAATGGTGCCGATACAGCCGCGGAGTTTTCCTTCCTCCTTCAGGGAAACAAAGACGCCTGCGCGTTTTGTGTACATTTCTTCCGGCAGCCCTGCCGGAATCTCCGGTTTCCTGCCGGTCCGTACATAAGTCTCCACGGTCAGACGGGCAAGCTTTACATATGCGTCCTCCGCATTCTTTCTTTTTTCCGCTTCTTCCCGCAGGCGCTTCTCATATTGACTGAGGAAATCCCTCTCCGGAGCTTTTCCCGCAGTCTCATAGATACAGACGCCGTACCCCACCCCGAAGGTGCCCTCATGCGAAAGCCGCTCCGCCTGCACCTCGGTCCTATCCAGTGCGCCCGCCATGGCCACGAAGGATCTGTGTCCGCATTCCGCAGCTTTCTCACAGAACTCCTCCGTGAAATCAAACAACTCCCCGAAGTCGCCCCGGCCCATCACATCCATGATCCGGCTGTCGTATTCCGGGCCCTCTTTCTGAAATCCGTATGGTCCCTCCTCTTTCAGCTTATGGGAAAGATCACCACTGGCGATTACAGCCACAGATCTGTCCAGAAGCTCCGCCGTCTTCCGGATGCACTGCCCCAGTCTGTAATGGAGAGAAAGCGGCAGCCCGGAAAGCCCGATGCGGACAACCTTATAATCTCTGTCATAGTGATTGAGAAACCACAGCGGTATCATCGTACCGTGGTCAAGCTTTCTGTCACGTTCTCCCAGAGTCCCCGCCGGAATCTCCCGGGCCTGCGCCTCATCGGTCAGAACTCTTACAAATTCTGTATCATAGGCTGCTCTGATTTTCACCTGGGGCGCGCGGAACTGTCTGAAGTCGCCCTCGGCGCCTTTTCCCGGAGAAATATGGAAATAGTCCGCGTACATAACAGAATGCGGCGAGAGAACGACCACGGTCTCCGGCTTCCAGGAAGCGGCTCGCTGTGCCGCCCTGTGGTATGCATCGATGGTAGCCTGAATCTTTTTTTCCTGTCCCTGCCCGACATCCGGAATGATAAGAGGCGGATGCGGAACCATGACTGCGCCTTTTACTGACATAGAAATCCCTCCCGTTCATTTTTTTCATTGAAAAGTGGCCGTTGTCTCTCTATCAGTGATCAAAGATGAGAACTCTGTTTTTGGATGTCAGATTTTCCCCGTCTCAGGCATTCCGGGGGCACAGCACAATCACCTGAGCGCCGTAATCCTTTTCGGTATCCAGTTCACTGGTATCGGTCTTCACAACACTGTCCATGGTCTGCAGAAATTCATCCGCAGTACTGATCTCCGCGAATCCAAAGCCTTTCCCGGGGTCCCGGTAGTGCATGGGAACTACTTTTTCCGGATGAATTTTCTTTATGATTTCTCCTGCTTTCTTTCCGTCGATGGTGTAAAATCCTCCCACCGGAATCAGCGCCAGATCCAGATTCTTCAGCATCTCTTCCTGTTCCCCGGTCAGGTCACAGCCCAGATCGCCGAAATGGGCAATCCGTACATCTCCGTCATCCAGAATTGTGATCACACTGTCACCCCTCTGACTCCCGCAGGTATCATCATGGAAGGTCCGGATCTGTGAAACCGAAAACGGAGCGTCTGTTCTGCCGGTAATCGTGACACATTCTCTTCCGTTGTGATCGCCATGTTCATGACTGCAGATCACCATATCCGCCGTTTCCCTTACATTTTTCAGCCCCGGCACGGAACCGTCCCGGTACGGATCCAGAATCACTGCAAATCCGTCTTTTTCTACTTTAAAACATGAATGTCCCAGCCACGTAAGCTTCATAATCTTTTTCCTCCTGCTGTAATCTGTTATTTCTCATTGATACACCTGACACCGGTCAGGTTTTCACCGCCTGTTACAAAATCTGCTCCATCATTTCCACCAGAAATCTCTGGCCTGCCTCCGTACAGAAAAACACCTCGTACGGGTGTCCCTTTGCACTGATCCGCCGTTCTGCGCGAAATCCGGCATTTGCTCCCCTATCCGTCAGAACGGTTCTCGCGTAGCCGTTTTGGATCTGCACCTGAAAGCAGCCCTGCTCTGTAAGCTTCTCCGTGAGCCACTTAACCGTCAGACGCTTCATGGCGGACGCGTCACGCAGATCATTGATCTGCGCCGCAAACTCGCTGAGGGAAATCTCCGGCACATAACGAATGCCCGACCGGATTTCTTCCGTCAGACAGAACTCCGCTTTCCTGCCTCTGGATTTCCCGTCCGTGAGGGGCGATGCTTTCCCGTCCTCCGGAAATCCGCCGGAAAAATCCTTTCCGGACAGAGTATCGTCGGCTTCTGCCCGGGGTACTGCGCCCCAGGAAGCTCTGTCGCCTTTCGTAACCGTCTGTATTTTTTCAAGAAACGGTTCTCCGTACTGTTCCAGCTTTTTCTGTCCCATGCCGTGTACTTCCAGCATTTCTTCCTTTGTCAGCGGGATCCGGATGCACATTTCACGAAGTGTCCGGTCGGATGCCACCACATAAGGAGGCACTTTTCTCTTTCCGGCAAGGGCTGCCCGCAGTTTTCGAAGCTCTTCAAACAGCTCTTTTCCTCTCTCTGTCAGATCCTGCAGCTGTGCGGACTTTCGTTTTCCTGCAGCGGATGGCCTGTCTTCTTTTTTCTTACAGGATATGACAAAAGATGCGCCGGGCTCCAGGAGCTCCTCCGACAGATCCGTCAGCTTCAGAACCGCATAACGATCCGGCGTCTGCCAGAGATATCCCCTCTCTGTCATGGTCCGGATCACCTCGCGGAGCATTGCCTGACCCATACTGCTCTGTCTGCCGTATACCGGACTCTGCTCCAGCCGGTAGTTGCGGATCTTCGCCGTATTTTCCCCGAGAAGGATTCCGGCGATCATCGCGGAGCCGAAACGCTGTCCGGAGACACCGACGCACCGTACCACATCCGCAGCTGCCTCTGAAACATCCACTTCTTCAAACTCTTCCAGACAGTTGGAGCAGTTTCCGCATTTCTCGATCGACGATTCTCCGAAATATTCCAGGATACAGCTTCGGAGGCATTTCGAAGTAAGGCAGTATGCCTCCATCCTCCTCAGACGTTCCATATCCTGCGCCTGAATCCTCTCTGTTTCTTCCTCTGTGTATTCCCGGCTGTGCTCTTTACTTTCCAGAAGCAGCCGGTTGATCACCGTATCCTGCGGAGAATAATAGAGAATGCATTCCGCCGGCTCCCCGTCGCGCCCTGCACGTCCCGCTTCCTGATAATAGTTTTCCATACTCTGGGGCATATTGTAATGGAGCACATAACGCACATCGGATTTGTCTATCCCCATGCCAAAAGCATTGGTGGCGATCATCACTTTTATACGGTCATAGATGAAATCTTCCTGGCTCACCTTTCTGGCCTCCGCTCCCATGCCTGCATGATATCTTCCCACAGAAAATCCCTCATTTTCCAGATAAAGATACAGTTCATCCACATTTTTCCTTGTGGCGCAGTAAATAATCCCGCTCTCCTCCCGGTGATCTTCCAGGTATTTCCGTACACGCAGTTTTTTCTCCCGGGTTCTTTTGACCTCAAAATACAGGTTTTCCCTGTCAAAACCTGTTACCGTTTCATAAGGCTTTTCCAGAGAAAGGGAGGTCAGAATGTCCTCCCGGACCCGCTCTGTCGCCGTTGCGGTAAACGCGGAAACCACCGGCCGCACCGGAAGCTGACGGATAAAATCAAGGATCCGCACATAGCTGGGGCGAAAATCCTGTCCCCACTGAGAGATACAGTGGGCTTCATCCACAGTGACCATGGACAGCTCCGCATGACAGGCAAAATCAAGAAAGCGCGGTGTTTCCAGACGCTCCGGCGCCACATAGATGATCCGGTACTGTCCCGTTTTTGCCAGTTCCAGGGCTTTCGCCATCTGGTTTTCCGTCAGGGAACTGTTTATGTATGCCGCATGTACCCCGGCCTCGTTCAGGGCCTTTACCTGATCCATCATAAGTGAGATCAGCGGGGACACCACCACCGTAATTCCGGGCATCAGAAGCGCCGGAAGCTGGTAGCACAAAGACTTCCCGGCTCCGGTGGGCATCACCGCCAGCACATCCCTTCCTGCCAGTATATGATCGATAATCTCCTCCTGGCCCGGACGGAAGGCATCAAATCCAAAGTATGTTTTTAGAGTCTGTTTTTTTCTGTCATTCATGTAATTCAATGGGCAGTCCGTCCGGATCCGCGAAGAAAGTAAATTTTCTTCCTGAAAATTCATCTGTGCGAACAGGCTCTGCAGTAATTCCTTTCTCATTTAATTCCGCGACAACGTCCTCAATGTTCTCTGTATAAAAGGCAAGATGTCTCAGTCCTGCCGCCTCCGGCCTGGTCACTCGGGCAGGCGGATTTTTTACTCCGAAGATCTCCAGCTCTGTTGTTTCATTAATGCGCAGATCCAGTTTCCAGTCATCCCGTTCCGGCCGGTAATTTTCCCGTATAACCGGAAATCCCAGCTTATTTACATAAAAATCTTTTGAAACCTCGTAATCCGAGACAATGATCGCAATGTGGTGTATTTTTGACAAATTCATACTACGCTTTCCTTTCACCGATTTCTTTCTTCAGAACATCCCCTGTTGTTTACAGCTCTTTCCTGTGTCATCCGCCGATTTTCCGCCCGGAATCCGTATCACTTTCTTTCCGAAAGAAACCGCTTCTGATACTTCATTTTGGCATACCCGGAAATCTGCTTCATGTATACCGCGTCATAGGCGCCCCCTACCGCGCCGGCAACAGGAATCCCCTGAAGAAATTTCATATACAGCAGCTCCTTTGACAGCATCCGGCTTGTGTTTTTTATCTGTTCCTCCTGCCGGTATCCTTCCGGCAGCGCCGGTGTCTGTATAAACGCATTGATTTTTTTCTCAACTTCCTCCAGATGCTCTCCGTAGGACACGGCTCCTTCGATCAGAAGAAGTACAAAATATTTCTCTGATTCCGTCCTGTAGTCATATCCGAAATGCAGAGCCGTCTCATATACACATTTCAGAAGCATTCCCGTAAACACCGGAATGTCCGGAAGGCCGATGCCGAGAATCCCCATTCCCACCCCGGCAATCCCGGAAACCGCCAGATTCCTGGCTCCTGAACGTCCTGCTTTTTTTCCGAACACCCGGAGTGTTTTTCTGGTACCATAGACCTGATCCGCATAAAGATTTACTTTAAATTCTTTTTTCAGCTTCTCTTTCGGATAGGTCTTCTCGATAATCCCCGTTCCCTTCTCAAAAATCAGATAAAATGCTTTTTCAAAGGCCGTATCCAGGGTATGCTGCAGCTTTTCCGGAACTTTCTCAGAGAGCAGGCGGTTAAGGGCCGTCTCCTTTTTCTGCTGCCTTTTTTCCAGGAAACGCTGTTCCTTCTTCATCAGAAGCTCCCACTCTCTCTGCAGAGGCGTTTTCTTTTCTCTTCCCGGTCTCTTCATGTTCATCACTTTCCTCTCTGGGATACCACGACTGTATCTCCGGCAGATTTTCTGGCTGCTACATCTATTATATCCCAGAAAACAGGGTAAGTAAACTCCTCGCCGCCGTCTGTCTATCTGTCAAATTGACTGGAAATCAGAAAAGCCCGGGATATTCATATCCAGGCTTTTCATAATAACAGCAAAATTAAATTTTTATTTCCTTATCATTATCGTTGGAAATTTCCCTCAGGAATTCAGATGGGCTTTTTCCTGTATAAGACCGGAAAAGTCTGCTGAAATAAAACTGATCTTCGTATCCCACCATCGCCGCAACGTCTTTAATAAAACTGTCCGGCTTCTCACGAAACAGTTCTTTTGCCCGATTCATGCGCAATTCTGTCAAATGCTGGCTAAACGAATTGCCTGAATATTTTCGAAACAGACGGCTCATATATGGCTGAGAAATACCGAACTGATGGCAAAGCTCCATCAGCATGATCGGTTTTCCCAGATTAAGTTTTAAATAGTGCTCAATTTTATCAAAATATTCCTGCGAATCCGCTTTGCCTTCTTCCAGCTCTTCTCTTTGAAAATTCAAAAAAATATCCATCAGACTGTCTGTCAGCATCTTGACAGAAACCGCATAGAAAAAAGCATCACTCAACAGATATTCACTTTCCGGCACGGATATTCTGCTGAGCCCGTTTTGTCTCATTACCGCCATGATTTCTCTGGTAAAATTTTCCATCCACAGCTGTGATGGCCGGTATTTTTCCAGCGCACTGTACCCTTTCCGGATCTCAGACCTGATCCGGTCTGCTTTCTTTGTTCTTGCAGCGGCTTCCAGCTCCATCATGATATTTTCCTCAAGTTCGCGCAGCTCTCTTGCCTGCTGTCCGGAAATTTCCGGCGGTTCTGCCAGATTCACGCACTGTGTTACTCCTACACTGCTGCGCTGATCCAGCTCCTGATACATTTTCCGTATCTTCTCCTGCAATTCATTTACGGAAAATGGTCTGCTGTCATAGATCAGTGTATAATAATCCGGTTCTTTCCGTTGTTTCTGAATTTTCTCCATATAACGCAGAAAGTCTCTCTCTGATAACAGCTTCTTCGGAATCAGATACAGGGCTTCCATCTCATCCCGTCCGAAAATCAGAAACTGTTCATTGATATCCGAATATATTTCTCTCGTTTTATCCATGGCAAACCGGCGCGGAAGTCCGTTTGTCCGTAAAATTGCCCCATAATACTGCCTGTAAGGTATATAGCGTTTCAGCTTCTGCATATCCGCTTTTTTCCCATTTCCGATTGTCCGCAGAATCCGGTTGCGCTCTGTATAATGGATTTTCCTGATTTTTACTGCCGCATGTTCCAGTGAGTTCAAAAGAGCCGAAGGCACAATTGGTTTCAGAAGATAATCGGTCACACCGGAACGTATCGCACTCTGTGCATATTCAAAGTCCTGATAACCGCTGACAATTATAAAACAAATCTCAGGAAATTCCTTTCGTATAATCGCAGCCAGCTCCACTCCGGATAAAAGCGGCATTTTAATATCACATATAACAAGATCCGGCACATACTCCCGAATTTTCTGCAGAGCCTCCTGCCCGTTTTCTGCAGTTGCCGCGATTTTATAATTCTCACATCGCTGTTCAATAATCAAACAGACAGACTTTAATGCAAGCGGTTCATCGTCCGCCACCAACACCCGATATTCCATCCTCGCCTCTCCTGTTCAGCCATTCTCCAACCGTTACCTCTACTCCGCCTGACGGAAGATTCCGTATAGAAAAGATCAATGCATCATGATACAGCAAAAAGCATCTGGCATATGTGTTTACCAGCCCCATACCTCCGATTTCCATTTCCATCCCTCCGCGGTTCTCCAGGTTTTTGCGCACATTCTTAATCTTTTCCCGGATTTCCCTTAGTTTTTCTTCATTAATGCCCTCCCCGTTATCCTGCACCCGAATCCCCCAATGGTCAGAATACATGGTTCCGATCACCTGTATTATCATTCTCCTGTCAGAATGACCGTATGCATGAGCCAGAATATTTTCCACGAACTGATGCAGTGTCATTTTCGGAAGCAGCTTATCTCTGACCGCAGAATCTATAGAAACATCAAAAGATATTTTATCTCCATAACGCGCCTTCAGCAGATACAGATAATTTTCCAGATAATTCATTTCCTGCTCTGTCTTCACATACCGCTCTTTATTGTTTGTTGAATACCGCAGCATACTGGCCAATGCTCCGCACATGTCGCAGATCATATCATCGTTATTTTCAATTCCTCGTCCGGAAATGATGTTCAGCACATTATAAAGAAAATGAGGATTGATCTGTGCCTGAAGCGCATCAAACTGTGCCTGCATCTGAAGCATCAGCGCCCGTTTTTCACTGTTCACCGCCTGACTCAGACGCTTTGTCATAGCCTGATAGGAATTTGCCAGTGTTCTGACCTCATCCAGGCCATAATCTGTTTCTATAGCCTGAATATCCAGATTCTCCAGACTCGTCTGTTCGATTACTCCCCGCAGCTCTCTGATTGATTTTGTAAGAATGTAAGACCATAGAATAATCAGCAGCAAACAGACTCCAAAGGCAATAATAGCCGCTGCCATTGCTGTGATAAGAATCGCTTCCCTTCCATCTCCTTCTGCAATTTCCGGTATATAGGCAATGACGCTGAGGTCGAATTCTTCAGAACTGCTTCTGGATACAAGCATCCCGGATGTTTTCTCTTCCTCTGACTCCGCCTTCTCACACAGACTCCGCAGACTTTCTGTATCTGAATAATCGCCGTTGCTGGAATACATCACTTCCTCACCGTTTGCTACAATGACAAACTCTGCCCCAGGTGCTGCCACAGCCAAAGTAGAAAGGCTCTCTATCGTATTTTCCACTTCCAGAAATCCCATCTGGTATCCCTGAAGCGCTTTCATCACAGAATAAACCTCCGGCCCGTCCGTCCTTCCCCATTCATCTGTATGCGCACCGATCAGAACCGTTTTTCCTTTCGCCTGAATAGCCCGTTCCAGATAGGAAATCGTTCCCAGATCAAAATCTGTGGAAACCTGCCGTGCTTCTTTTGCATTAAAGCTGCTGACCAGATCGCCCAGCTGATTATAGAATACTGTCCTGTAAGAATTCTTGAGAATATACTCTGTATTAAACCCATTGCTCAGTGTTGTTCTTGCATTTAAAACATAAGAGCTCTGTACTTCTCTGTCCGAAATTCTCCCAAGTGTCTCAATACTGTCCAGCATATCATAATCTGACAGAATATAATAAATGATGGCATCCATCGTACGGAATCGATCCTCCATCTGGGAAACAAGCTGAGCAGAAGTTACATCCAGGCTGTTTTTCTGACGTTTCACTTCATAGTCCAGACTGATACTGTATACAACACTTCCAAGAGCAATGCTCAGCAAAAGCGCAATCGTTGCATAACCAAGGATGAGTTTTGTCTGATACTTCATGATATTTTTTCTCCTCTGACTGTGAAAAAAGAGCTGCCTGCACATCCGGACTATAAGTATGCAGACAGCCTGTGCCTTTTTTCATTATAGCAAAAAAACAGGGAATTCTCAATTTTTCCGCCTGCAGACCTCCATGGATTACATTACACAAGGCGATTTTCCGGTTCTCTTCCACGAAGGACATCCAATACAATTTTCGCAGTCACACACGATGTTGTCTCACAGTTTTCGTAGGTTTCCGCCGATGTATGCGGTGTCATAATCACTCTGTCACTTGACAGCAGTGGATTCTCTCTGGTAATCGGTTCCCTCGCATAGACATCCGTAGCAAAACCTGCTATTTTTCCCGTCCGGATCGCCTCAGCCACATCCTTTTCTTTTACAAGACTTCCTCTCGCAGTGTTTACGAGATATACACCGTTTTTCATCTTTGTGATGTTTTGCGAATTGATGATTCCAATCGTTTCCGGAACAGCGGGCAGATTCACGGAAATCACATCACTTCTTTTCAGCACTTCCTCAAAAGACACCATTTCCACTCCCAGACGTTCCGCTTCTTTTTCATCCACATATTTGTCATATGCGATCAGAACAGGAGAAAAAACTTTCAGTTTTTCACAGATATTCCGCCCGATTGAGCCAAATCCCAATATACCGACTGTACAGTTTTTGAGTTCATGCATCATAATACGCGGCCATTTTCCTTCTTTTGTTTCTTTATTTAACCATACGATCTGCCTGGTTAATCCCAGAATCAGAGCCACTGCTTGTTCTGCGACTGCAGTCGTATTAATTCCCGGACAATTGCAGACTGCAATTCCATGCCTTTTTGCTGCTTCCAGGTCAAAATTATCCACTCCTACTCCGAATCGAACAAGCACCTTCATTTTAGGTGCCGCCCTGAATATCTGTTCGCTCCAGACATCCGCACCGGCAATTGCACCGTCCACATCCCCTACCAGCTCTTCCAGCTCCTCAGCAGTAAACGGACGGCCGGACGTATTCTCAATAATTTCACAGCCTGCATCCTGCAGAATTCTTTTTCCGGCCTGACAGTATTTGGAATAATTGGTCACAGTGACTAAGATTTTCATTTTTCTTCATTCCTTTCCTCTTTCAGAGATTCTGATCATACTGCAGCGTTGCTCAATCACATAATTTCTCATTTTGACAGATTCCAAGATATTTTTTCATATCTTCTGTCAGGCGGATCAGCTGATCCACCTCCAGACGTCCGGTATCATTCAGCAATGCCGGATCTTTTGTGCGTGTCTGCAGCGAACGGAAGTTATGAATCGTTTTATGAAAATACTTCGCGTTGACAGGATAAATCTGACGCTCAATCAAAGAAGCCACTGTAAGAAAATCTGCAAGTCTGCGGGCTTTTTCCGGCTCCTTTTCCGCATTTTCCACCAGCCATACATAAAGTTCCGGATGGAAATTCGCCATTACGCCGCTGAACCCCGCTGCTCCCAGATGCAGCGTTTCCAGCAAAGTGGACGTGTTCGCATTAAATAAAAGGACTGTGCTTCCGCGGATAATATCCAGTTTTTTCTGTATATCATCGAGGCTGCAGCTGGTATCCTTTATAAAATAGAACCTGGAAGTTGCAGCACACCATGCCAGTTCTTCCGGCGTAATCAGCCTTTTATAAGGATACGGGCATTCATAAAATCCCAGTGGAAGTTCCTCCGGAAGCGCGTCCATCACCTTCCGGAGATTATTCATCCACACATCATCATCTTCCTCTTTTTTTGCAAATCGGTTTGTGATTAAAATCAGCGCATCAATTCCTGTCTCCGCCATTTTCTGAAGCTCAGTGATCTGGTCTTCAACTGCTTCCGAAACATGCCCTGATGCAACAACGGGTACTCTTCCCGCAGCCGCTTTTACAACAAATTCCGCAATTTTCAGACGCTCCTCCAGAGACAGAAAAAACATTTCACTGGACTGACAGTCTGCAAATAATCCATCCACTCCCTTTTCAATATACCAGTCCACCAGTCTCCCAAGCGATTCATAATCCACCTGATCATCTTCTGTAAAGGGAGTCAGCATAACCGGATAAACCCCTCTATTAAATGACCTCATTCTCTTTCCTCCTCTGTTCTGAAATTCCCGCTGTTCACACAGCAGAACCGGGATTTCATCCGGAATATTTTTTTATATAACGACACATCCTGCGAATACCTTCACACAGCGCGGTCATCTCTGTTCCGCAGGAAATGCGGACCATCTGTCGGGATGATTCCCCAAATGTTCCTCCCGGCGCTACCGCCACATGTTCATCCGCCAGAAGTTTCAATGCAAATTTCTCCGAATCCATGCGACAGCAGGAGATATCTGCCATCATATAAAAAGCACCGTGAGGAAAATAAAAATCCACATTTTCTTCCCCGAATACAGCGGCTGCCGCATCCCGTCTCTTCTTATAGTCTCTGCGTGAAATTTCTACAAAATCCTGAGGACCGGTGATTGCCGCTTCTGCTGCTTTCTGCGCAACTGCAGTAGCATTTCCGATCATTGGAACCATCAGCTGCTTCATCAAAGAAATGATTTCTTCTGACGCAATCGCATATCCGATTCTCCATCCTGTCATCGCGTACTTTTTAGATACACCCGAAATCAATATGACTCTCCCGTCCTGATCCAGGGATTTCAGAGAAATATGTTTTCCCTCATAAATCAGATAATCATATACTTCGTCAGAAATTACATACAGGTCATATTTTCTCGCCAGATCCAGAATCATCCGGATCGTTTCCTCATGAAAAACAGCACCAGTCGGATTGGAAGGCGTGTTTACCACAATCGCTTTTGTTTTCTCTGTAATCAATGGTTCTATATTTTCCCGCCCCGGCTCAAATCCTTTATCTGCCGGCATGATATACGGAACCGGCTTTAAACTGTTTGACATCACCTGCATAGTATAGACAGGCCAGCCAGGATCCGGAATGAGCACTTCATCTCCGGGATTGCCCAGACATCCCAGAACAATATCCAGTGCCATCGTAGCGCCGGCAGTAACAACAATCTGCCCGGTGTTCACATCAATGCCCAATCTCTCCGAAAAATCTTCGGCCAATGCATTCCTCAGTGACTGAATTCCCGGTACAGACGTATACTTGGTAAATCCCTCGTCCATTGCCCTGGCAGCCGCTTCACAGATATAATCAGGTGTTTTGAAATCAGGTTCCCCTGTTTCCAGTCTGATCGCATCCGGTATTTCTCTGGCTGCTTCCTGCAGTTTTCGAATTCCTGACTGTGGCAGATTTTTTACAATTCTGGATAATTCTTTCATTACTTTTCTCTCCTGCACTTTAAAATCGGAGCCTTTAACAGCCCTGTCGGTTTTAACTGATATTCGTATGACCATTCATCGTCCACCGTGCGCCATGCATTCGGACCATACCATATTTCTTCCTGATTGCAGTTATGTACACACCCAAAAGTATTAATTCTGCTGCCGTACACGGTAACGGATACAATATGTTCTCCTTCCGGAACTATCCCCAGACTGCATCTATAAGGAGAGAAGGCAATTCTCCCCATTTTTCTTCCGTCAAGTTCCACACAAATGCAGGGAGAACGGAACATGTCAGCTTCTATTTCGTATTCCCCGCCTTCCGAATAGAAGGGAATTTCATATGTCACATTCCCACCATAAAAAGGATATCCCTGTCTGGTAATATCTCCAAATGCCAAAACCCTTCCCGGTGCTTTCAGAATCTGACAGATTCCCCGGACTTCCACAATAAACTCTCCCAGAAGAAATATATTTTCAACGTTCGTTCTGCTGTTATATGGAATCTCCACCTGCAGAATATGTTTCCCCTCTGGCAGAACCGGGAGCGGGACAGTGCGGATGCATCGGTCTGTATACCATCCATCCTCCTTATTGATAATTTCATATCCATCCAGAAAAAGCATTGTCTCCGTTCCGTTTTCCATTGCCACATGACATCCTTCCAGGTCGCAGGTGCATTCCACCGTATATTTTAGAGAAAGCCTGTGTTCTGTCGGTTCCTCCACATTTCTTGTCCACGGCTGGGCAAATGCTTCCATGCGCAGCGGGTAGCCAAGTTTTTTCCGGAAAAGATTGTCAATTCTGAGGATTTCCTCCTTCTCCTGCCATTTTCCATTGTCAAAACGGTATTCCGCGATATCCAGAAGGCAAACATTCGGCTCGGATAGTCTTACCGGATTCACATCCGGCAGCGGAAGTATTCTCCAGCAGTCTGTTTCCATGGTCTTTCTTCTGTTTACAGATTTCTTCCCTCTGTCTGCATTGGTATCTGTTTTACCTGTGCAGCTTTCCAGATGAAGGAGGAGGGAATCCTGGTCATACATTGTTCTGTACAAAACAGTATTTCCACACTTCCAGGTATAATCCGGCTGAAAGATTTCTCCGGTCAGTGTATCATAAATCATGACTTTCCATTTTCCGCGAATTGTAACCGTCAGTTCTTCTTTCACCGGAAGATCCACATTTCTCCGGCGGATCAGGGAACCACTATTGTCAAATATTGCGCTTTCCGGACTCTCTGTACGATTTACATGAGCCAGAAACAGCCAGCGATCATCCTCCTCTTCCCTCATCTGATAAATAATATTGGTACTGGCTGTCCCGTCTGCTTCTCTGATTTCAATTTCACGCAAATCCTCCAAAGCTTTCAGAATCTGCAGACGTCCGAAAGGAATCACGTCTGTTTTTTCCGCAAGCTTCCCTCCTCTGTCTGACGGACGCGCATTTTCAAGATACGGGATCTCTCCTGTAAAAATCACGCGGCCGCCCTGCTGTTTAAATTTTTCCAATATATTCAGTGTTGTACTTCGAAGCGTATGGCAGTTTGGAACCAGAACCGCATCGTATTCCATTTCTCCCACTTTCAACCGAGGAAAGCTGCTTCCTGTGTCTTCCGTCTGTCCGGTCAGCAAGGGCAGAAGGGATTCACAGAGGAAATCAAAATCTATTGTGTTATATAGCAGCCATTCTGTCAGATGCCGGAAATTCGCATCCATTTCCTCTCGTATACCGGATGTCTGGTCCTTTGGCCCCCAGTACAGCCAGTAGGATTCTATCGGATGGATCACACCCAGACGGACAAGAGGCTTTCCTCTGGTCATCGCCGTATTCACTCTCGCAAAGTGATCCTCCAGATAAGAGTATTCGCGATACCAGGGTGACTGACTGCCGATAGATGCCGGATAATCTCTCTTGGCTTCCCCGGCCATGGAAGTCCAGGTCAGATGTGGTACACGCACAGTCACTCCCAACGCGGCCTGCCAGTCCCCCTGCAGCTTATGCCCGCGAAAATCAAAGTCCCAGTTTGTCACACCGTACAGCTCACTGAGCATTGCCTCTCTCCCGAATTGATGGACTGCACTTTCACATTGTTTCGCAGTATTCAGTTCTCTGCGGTCACAGAGCATATCAATCCCCGGAATATCAAAGGAACGGTATGAGCGCATGGCTTCTCCAAGAGCAGCTGTCTGTGACTTAAGAGTAGGCTCCTCCATCATATGTCCTGTCAGTGCAATACCGTGCTTCCGGCACCATCCGCCGATCTGATCCGCAAAAGCACTGGCAAATCTCTCCGCAATGTGGTCATGATACTCATAACGAATGACGGAAACCTGATTCTCCGGAAGCTCCCAGAACAGTTCCGGAAGATGTCCGAGAAGACTGTGTCCGTATTCATTTGAAAAACTTTCTTCCAGATCATCAGTAAATGGAATGATCACATCCTTTTTCTGCTCCGCATAGTCCAGACAGCGTTTGTGGCAGAACTGCGGCTCATCTGTGAAGATTGCCGGAACATTCCCGCCAAACTGTTCTCCCAAAAGTCCGGCATATTTCTCATGCGTCACTTCAATAAACCTGCGGACTGCAGCCGGATCCAATGTGTTCAGATAAGCCTGGTCATTGAACCATGGATTGTCTCCCGAAACTTCCAGATAAGCAAACCACTCATCCCAGCCGGCCCTTGCGTTCTCTTCTTCCTTCAGTATCGCATATTCTCTGAGGCAACCGTTTTCCAGCCGAATCTGATACCTTGCAAGCCGAATGCGTTCATTGCTCCGAACGACCTGTCCGCTGGTTTTCTTTTCGCTTTTCACAATTTTTCCGTCCTGACACTCCGGCGTAAAAAGAAGGAAACGGATCCGATATCGATGCTCCCGGGTAACCAGGCCGCCTCCTGCACCCGACGGCCACCGATCCTCATCATAAAGCCAGGTCAGCATCTGTTTTTCATTAAATTTTTCATTTGCATATTTTACCAGCCTGAGAAATTCTTCGCCCATATAGGGGTGATCCATTCCGGTTCGACAGTGGATATGTCCGCCGCCCATTCCCATATCCTTCAGCGAATCGATGGTATCATCAATATTCTCTTTATTCATCCGGCAGTTCCAGGCCCAAAACGGCGCTCCCCGGTATTCACTGCCGGGATTACGAAATACTTCAGCTGTCAATTTGTCTGTTTTTTTATATAGCATCGTTCTACTCCCTTCCGGTATTTTCACAGCAAAACATTATCCTTTCACTGATCCTGCAACCATGCCGGCAACAATTTTCTTGTTAAACAGAATAAAGAGAATCAGCATGGGAATCGTAATCAGGATGATATTGGCAAACAACAGGTTATAGCTGCTTGCAAACTGTCCTTTATAATTATATAAAGTCAGCTGAACAGTCGTGTTTTCTGCTCCCGGCAAAAAATAGAGAGGATTAGTAAAATCATTGAAGGTTGTAACCGCAGTGAGAATAATAACCGTAGCACGGATCGGTTTCAGCAGAGGATTGATAATCTGCAGGAACACCTGAAAAGGACTGCACCCGTCGATTCTTGCCGCTTCTTCCAGTTCAGTGGGTATAGATGCCATATACCCGCGGAACAGCATAATGGTAAACGGCGTCTGAAGGGCAATTTCCACCATTACCATTCCAAACATAGTCCTGTAAATATGCAGTTTCTGAAGAAGGTTGATCGTCGGCAGAATCGCTGCAGGAATCATCAGGCCAAGCATAATGATCGAAGATACAATTTTCATCACACGGTCGCTGCGCCTCTGTATCACATATCCTGCCATAGCACCGGTCACAATCAGTCCGATTACGGTAAATACCGTCAAAAGCAGACTGTTTTTAAATGCCGTCAGAAGCTGATAATTCGAATACGAAAATACTTCCAGATAATTTTCCAAATGCAGCTCCGTGGGCCATGCAATCGTCAGCAGATTTGCTTCCTGCTGTGACTTCAGTGAATTCACAAACATAAAATAAAACGGTATAATAAAAATAATCACCGTTAGAGCCACACCGACAATTTCTCCAATCAACAGCAGCTTTCTGTGTTTTTTCATTATTGGATCGCCTCCTCTCTTTTCATAAGAAAATGCTGAAGCGGAAAAGCAATACAGGAAATCAGCACAAGCATGATCACGTTGCCCGCAGTGGACAGTCCGTAAAAACCATAGGCGTACTCTTTGTAAATCACTGATGCCATAACGTCCGTCGCAAATCCCGGACCACCGCCTGTCATAGCCCATATCAGGTCAAAAGAACGAAGACCGCCGATCAGTGACAAAATAATGATTGAATTCTGAGAGGGCGCGATCAGTGGAAGCGTGATATTCTTCAGTTTCTGCCACCCGTTAGCACCGTCAATAGAGGCTGCCTCATAATATGTCCGGTCAATAGACTGCACACCGGCAATATAAATTACGACCGAAACAGAAAGACCTTTCCACACATCTGTCGCAATAACACTGTATAAGGCAAGATTCATATCACCCAGAAAATTCACCGGTGAAAAACCGATCGCCTGCAGGACAATGTTAAACAGGCCTTTTGTGGGATGCATCAAAGCGGAAAAGGTAAGACCAACCGCCATCGTGGAAACAAGATTCGGGAAAAAAACCGCAGAACGTATAAAGCCTTTTGCCCGAATCCCGCTGCACAGAAACACCGCAATAAAAAAAGCGATCACAACCTTTAATGCGCTGGTCAGAAATGCGTAAATCAGTGTATGTACAATCGAAGAACTCAGAGAATTTTCCGAAAAAAACATTTTATAATTGTCAAGCCCGCAAAAAGTAGCCGTATTAAAGTCCCATACTGTCATACTATAATAAAGAGAAGACAGAATCGGAAACAGAAAGAAAACGCAGAAAATAACCAGAGATGGAACTATAAACCAGAAGGAGTATAATTTATTATGGTTTCTTTTTGCCTTCATAATGACCTCCTTAAAAAGAACTGACCGACCGCCTGAGCAGTCGGCCAGAAATTCATCAGCTGCAGATCACAGGTTATTCCCATCCAAGTCCCTGCTGAACTGCTGATTTCTTGCAGTCGTCATCGTACATCTGTGCAGCTGTCTCGGCATCTACCTGACCAAAAGCTGCCGAAGTAGTAATCTGTTCGCAGGTAGCTCCTTTTATCGGTGTAAGGAACTCAAGTGCCGGAGCTGTTTTTCCCTCATCAAAGTACGCCTGCATGTCCTCACGGATTGCTGGAGCCACACTGTCAGGGAGAGTATATCCTTTGATACAGGACGGCCCGTTCGCGCCGTAATTATTTACATACAGATCCTGGCTCTCCTGCTGACACCAGAAGTCAAGAAATGCGAGAGCTGCTTCTGTATTCTCGCTGTCTTTGTTTACATACCAGCTGTTCGGTTCCCAGACCGTAAGGCCCACATCTTCAGGATCATCTCCAGGAATCGCAAATACACCAATATTCTCTTTTGCTTCCGGATGCGCGGAAATCATCAGCGGAATCACAGAAGTTAAGATAATCCAGTGTGTAGCCTGTCCGGTAGCCATAGCTTCAAGACCGTCTTCGTATGTGGCCGCCGTATAATCCGGCTGGTACATATCCACCAGATCCGCATATTTCTCCCAGCTTGCAAGCGCCGCTTCATCTGTCGCAAATTTCGCGGTTCCTGCAGTAAAGTCCTCTGCAAAAGTCGGATTCTGAGCCAGAACATTGTAATTATCACCGAGGAAAAGAACCTGTGTAGTCCAGGTATCACCGGCGGAAAGATATACCGGATATTTTCCCGCATCCTTCAACGCCTGGCAATTCGCAAGAAATTCATCCCACGTTTTCGGAACTTCCAGACCCAGCTCCTCATAATCCGGCTTCCAGTAAACAACGGCGCCCGCAGAGGTAGTGGTAACCGGAGTTCCATAAACTCGTCCATCCTGACTTACTGTACTGATGTATGCATCATCGAATTTCTTCGTAAATTCCTCATCTGTAATATCCAGGAAATGTTCTTTCGGATTCAGCGCGGTAAACAGAGATCCTGAATTGTAAACACTGAGATCTGAAAGATCTCCGGATGCACATCTTGTCTTAATAATATTGTCGCCTTCCGTTCCTTCCGGATTGATCTCAACTTCAAATTCCATACCCAGCTCTTCTGTTGCCTTCTCCAGAATTGCCTTGGTTCCATCGTGATACACAGAGGTGCCGATCCACATACTCAGTGTAACTCCCTCATAAGGTTTCTCCGCCTCTTCTGCAAATGCAGCTGCCGGTACTGTACCCACTGTCATTGCTGCCGCCAATGCCACTGCCAATACTTTTTTCTTCATTTTTACATCTCCTTTTCTTCTTCATTCCAGCAATTCGTTTTCGGTTTTCATGTGTTTATTATACAAAGACAGAATCTGCAGGAACATAGAATTTCCAAAACTTCCGGATGGAAAATTCATCCCATATCTGCAGTCACATAAATTTTCTCTCAGTTCTATTCCGATATCCGAAACACTTCTTCAGACATTCAGGCACTTACACGTTTCCTAAAATCCGGCCACTGCGGTATTGTGCAAAAATATAAGCAGACCGGTGATCTGAATACGCACCTGTCTGCTTATAATGTCTTCTGAACTCTTTTCTGTCTCTGAGCAGCAGCCTGTTTCCGCACCATACAACAATCCCGGTCCGGAACTCTGCCTGCACTTCTTCTTTTATCGTTCAGCTGCCTGTATTTTATTATTTTATGGATTTTCCCAGCTCGTAAGCTTCCTGAAGCTCCGGCTTTCCGTCTATGTCGCCCACATCTCCATTGCCTCCCGCAAGGACATGGCCGAGGTTCTTCCACATCAGATGCTCCATCAGATGATCATAATAAAGGACTACGTCTTCAAATCCGTTTCCCTCTGCGGCCATCAGAAGCGCGGAAGCTCTGCCGTTTCCTCTGAGAAGATTTCCGTCTCCCTCTTCCAGAGCAAACAGACGGTCAATGGCAGTCCGGATCTGCCCGCTCATATTCCAGTAATACAGAGGTGAGGCAAGCACGATCACATCCGCCTCCTTCACTGCAGGATAGATCTGATCCATATCATCCTTCTGCACACAGGGACATTCCCTGCTGCTGTGCCCGCCTCCAGAACAGCCGGCGCTATCGTATTGAAATCGTCATCAAAAGAACAGGCTTTTCCTGTTTTATAGCAGGTCTCACATGCACGACAGCCTCCCAGCTTCATCATAGCTGCGTCAAATCTCGTCACCGTATGTCCTTTTGCCTCTGCCGCTTTGATAAAAGCATCCGTCATAGCAAAACTGTTCCCGTTTTTACGTGGACTTCCTGTAATCACAACAATTTTTTTACCCATATTGACCTCTCCTTTTTTCCGGGGATTGACATTCCTCCCTGCTGATATTACAACCATAGCTAGAATGAGTCAAAAAAACAAGTACGCACATAAAAGTGTAGTACTTACATCTAAGTTATATGCTTACCTTAAGGAGAGTGTAAAGATGGGAAAAGTAAACATTGTTTTTTTTGTAAAAACAGAACCGCGCACAGGCTTTGGCCCGACTGTCTCTCTCGTAACCGGAATCATCGGAATTTTTGCCGGTGTCCTGCTGCTCTTCCGTCCGGGCATCGGCAGCTGGACACTCATCATGCTGTTTCCGCTGTGGTTTATTGCCCATTGTCTTTCACGGCTGACCCATCTTCCAATGATCCGGTATACCGCCGGTACAGGATATTATTACTTCTCTCTTGTGATAAATATCATCGGACTGATCATGGGCTTTATTATGATCATAAATCCCATGGTCTCACTTTTCTCGGTGGGTTATCTTATCGGCGGATACCTGATTCTGTCAGGAATCGATCATATCGTACTGGCTGTTTACGAACTGCGGGCATAGTATCCGGAAATATTTTACTTGAAGAAAACAAAACTACAACAGGATAAAAAATTATGAACTGCTCAATTACTCAGTTGATCTGGCTGATTCTTGTCTACTCCTTTTTCGGATGGATCATCGAAACAGTACTTCTGTATTGGGATTACAGTGGGATCCCCTTTAACCTGGATGGAAGAGTCAATCTTCTCTACTGTTTCTTCTGGGAAATCGCCGCCGTGATCTGGATCAAGGTCTGCTATCCCCGGGTATCCGCCCTTGCACTGATCCGCTACGACCAGCGGGCCGGAGGACCGGCAGCGCAGAGCGGCTGGGAAAGAATCATTGATACACATTTTGACGACGAAAGAATGAGTAAAATCTATCCAAACGCCAAATCACGATAATACACAGATGCATTTTTCTTCCGCACACGGTTTCCCCGGTTTTTCCGGAAAAAAGACAGGGAAGATTTCTTCCCTGCCCGCCGCAATACCACAGACAGCATCACGCCTGACCGATGTGATGCTATTTTTTTATCCTGTCTTCTGTTATGTTCTGCCGTCTTTTACTGTGCCTTCTCGGCCTTTCTCTCATCCCAGAGCTTTTCTGCCACCAGCTTCCAGTTTTCCGCATATCTGTCACATTTCGCACATAAGTGATCCACTGACTCAGGGGACTGCAGATCCGTGGAATGCGCCTCTGTTCCCGCAACCATTTTTCTTAATTTCTCCGGATTCTCCAGCATCGGACAGGGCTGGAACATATTCTCATTAAATGGCTGTCCGTCATGATATGCCATCATCATCGGGGACTGCAGCGCCTCCAGAATTGTTTTCTCATGAATATTGGAGTCGGAATAATGTACAAATACACAGGGATCAATATCGCCGTTGGCATTGATATGAAAATATCTCCGGCCTCCTGCGATACAGCCTCCCACATACTCCGCATCATTCTGAAAATCCATGGCAAACAGCGGTTTCGTCGCACGGTAATGACGGATGCGGCGGTAGGTTTCCGTACGCTGTTCCGGCGTGGGCATCAGCTCCGGTGAGGCGTCATTTCCCACCGGCATATAGTGGAAATACCAGATAAAATATGCTCCCATATCGATCAGACTGTCGAAGAACTCTTCTGACGTGATCGACTCAAAATTAGCGCTGGTATAACATGCCGAAATACCATAGACCAACTTCTTTTCTTTAAGAAGCTTCATGGCCTCTGTGGCTTTTTTATACACTCCGTCTCCTCTTCTTAAGTCTGTCGCACTCTCAAATCCTTCCAGAGAAATCGCCGGAATGAAGTTTCCCACACGCAGCATTTCATCCGCAAAAGCCTCATCGATCAGTGTGCCGTTTGTAAAGGAAAGGAAAATACAGTCATTATGTTTTTCACACAGGCGGATCAGGTCTTTTTTGCGTACCAGAGGCTCGCCGCCGGTATAAATATACATATAGACGCCAAGCTCTTTTCCCTGACGGATAATGTCATCAATTTCGTCATAACTCAGGTTCAGCTTGTTGCCGTACTCTGCGGCCCAGCAGCCTGTACAGTGAAGATTGCATGCGCTGGTGGGATCCAGAAGAATCGCCCAGGGGATGTTGCAACCGTACTTTTTCCGGCACTCTTCCTGCTTCGGCCAGCCGATCAGGGAGGTATTGATGAAGAAATTTACCGCTACGGTTTTCATGACATGAGGGTCTACATCGTTTACAATATGGCGTATGAAATTGTAGTAGGGATGCTCTGGATTTGTCAGCGCCTCCCTGATCATTTTTCGCTGGGAAGGGAACTGATCACCGGCAAATTTATCCGCCCAGTCCATGATCTTTAAAAGGTTTTTTTCCGGATCTTTATACAGATACTTAAATGCCTGCTCCAGACCGAATTTTTTTATTGTTGCTGATACATCCATGATTTTGTTCCTCCTTTAAATTCGATTCATTCGTATTTATTTCATTCTTTATAAACCGTATTTATCTGCTTCCCGCAGCTTCCCATGAACGCTTTGCCAGCTGTTCATAATGTTTGTACAGAACTCCGAACCGGTATAAGTATCCCGGCTTCCACGGCTTTGATTTCCCGCAGAAATGCAGAATCGCCGTGTTTTCCATAACCCAGTTCAAATTATACTGTGCAGAGCTGCGCACCATATAATTATTATAATTACGTGCGTCATAATTCCAGACTGCGTCGTCCAGAGGCAGGATCTTATCTCCGTACATGGCGTTCAGAAGATCCTGATCCGGAAGCACAAGCTCCATTTTGTGCTCTTTTACATAATCAAATATTTTTTCCGGAAGTATCTGCTTTCTTCCCAGTTTCAGATTCATCAGCAGAACGCCTGAGTTATAATAATCGTGCTCCACTCCAAGGCGGATCTTATTCACTCCGTTGGCAAATTCTGTCTTTCCCGTATGGGCGGCCGCCGCGAAGAGATTTTCACCCAGCTCTATCTCCCAGAGAGCCTGGAGCGGATTGATCACCAATATGTCCGGATCAAGATAAATCACCTTATCAACCTGCTCCGGAAGCATCTGTGCCGCAAGAAGACGATAATACATTTCTACAGGATAGCGGCTGCTTACGGGAGCTTCCTGAAACATCGCCTCATCCATCTGTACAGGAAAGAATTCATAATCCGCATTCCGGCACCATGCCTTCGTCCAGTCCAGAAGCTGTTCCGGCAGATGATTATGCAGCAGATACAAAGAAAATTTTGTTTTCGGATTGTTCATTTGCAGTGACGCAAGCAGCACCTGAAGCTGCGGAAAATAATTCTCATCAAGTGTAACTAATATATTCAATACTTACTCCTCCAAAAAAGACACTATGCTTCCGCCGTCCTGATATCCTTTTTCATAAAAACGCTTCAGGGCCTTTTTGTTGCGTGTCAGAGTATCCACGCCGCAGGTATCATCCGTCGCAACGATCAGAATCCTGCCCTCTTTTTCACAGAGCTTCGCCAGTTCGATCCCCTCATTATAATTTTGCGCCCGCAGCCTCAGCTGCTTTGCGGCCAGCGGATACTTTTTCTGAATCCTTTCCGCAAGCTTTTCATCTTTTTCCGGAGTACGGATAAAATCTCTTGGCTTTGTAAGAATCAGTACAACCTTTTCATAGCCCAGTGAAAATGCTTTTTCTATGGGAACCGGATCGCTGAGCGCGCCATCGTAATACGGCGTTCCGTTGATCATGTACGGTCTGCACACAAACGGTATGGAACAGGAAGCCTTCAGAATATCATAGTTATCCATTTTTATGCTGGTTTTGTCAAAATATTTTGCATTTCCTGTTTCCGCGTTTGTGGCCACCGCGATAAATTCTGCCGGATTTGCGGCAAGAGCTCTGTAATCAAGAGGATTTTCCCCGTCACTGTTGCTGAGCGTACCATACAGATAATCCATATCTATATAGGTTTTTTTCTTTAAAAAATTGCGGATCCCCATGTATTCTTTCCGGAATGAATATTCTGTGTAAAACTGATAATTTCTGTCTCTCTGCCCGGCCAGATAAGAAGCGATATTCGCGCTTCCGGCAGATACGCCGATCCCTCCGTGGAAACGGATATTCTCATCCAGGCAGCGGTCAAACACGCCGGAAGCGTAAACGCCCCGCAGGCCTCCGCCCACATCTACAACAGCAGTTCTCATCTTCTCCCTCCTGTTCTGATTTATGAATTCAGAATAGACATAAATTCATCTCCGGTTATGGTCTCTTTTTCATAAAGATAATCCGCAAGCTCATCCAGTTTCTGTCTGTTATCCATTAAGATCCGGCGCGCTTTTTCGTGCTGTTTTCTTACCAGTTCCACCACCTGATTGTCGATTTTCGTCTGCGTCTCCTCCGAACAGGTCAGCGAGGTATCCCCGCCCAGATACTGATTATTGACGGTTTCCATTGCCACCATATCAAATTTTTCATCCATGCCGTATCTGGTGATCATGGCTCTTGACAGTTTTGTCGCCTGCTCAATATCGTTGGAGGCTCCTGTAGTGACGGAACCGAAGACGATTTCCTCCGCAGCACGGCCGCCGGTCAGCGTTGCGATCTTATTTTCCAGCTCCTCCTTGGTCATCAGATAATGCTCGCCTTCCTCCACCTGCATGGTATAGCCCAGCGCACCGGAAGTCCGGGGAACAATCGTGATCTTCTGAACCGGAGCCGAATGGCTCTGCATGGCCGCCACAAGCGCATGGCCGATTTCATGATAGGATACAACTTTCTTTTCTTTGTCGGTCAGAATCGCATTTTTCTTCTGATATCCGGCAATAACCACCTCAATGCTTTCCTCCAGATCTGCCTGTCCCACATATTTTCTGCCGTCTCTTACTGTACGCAGAGCCGCCTCATTGATAATATTCGCCAGTTCCGCGCCGGAAGCTCCGGAAGCCATGCGGGCGATTTTTTCAAAATCCACATCATCCGCCAGTTTGATTTTCTTTGCATGGACTTTCAGGATCTGCTCACGCCCTTTCAGATCGGGCAGCTCCACAGGGACTCTCCGGTCGAATCTTCCCGGACGGGTCAGCGCAGGATCCAATGATTCCGGACGGTTTGTGGCAGCCAGCAGGATAACTCCGCTGTTTTCTTCAAAGCCGTCCATCTCTGTCAGAAGCTGGTTCAGCGTCTGCTCTCTCTCGTCGTTTCCTCCGATCTGCCCGTCTCGCTTCTTGCCTATAGCATCAATTTCATCGATAAAAACAATACAGGGTGCTTTTTCTTTCGCCTGCCGGAACAGATCACGGACTTTTGCCGCGCCCATGCCCACGAACATTTCAACAAACTCGGAACCGGACATGGAAAAGAACGGAACATTGGCTTCACCTGCCACTGCCTTCGCCAGCATTGTTTTTCCGGTACCGGGAGGACCTACGAGCAGGATGCCCTTCGGCATGGCTGCGCCCACTTCTTTATACTTATCTGGATTATGCAGATAATCCACAATTTCCGTAAGATTCTCCTTTGCCTCATCCTCGCCTGCGACATCTGAGAATTTGATTCCCTCTGAAGATTTCACATATACTTTCGCGTTGCTTTTTCCCATGCCGAAGGCCATGGAATTCGGCCCTCCGGCTTTCTGCATCAGCTTTTTCGATATATACTGGCCGATGCCTATAAAAATTACAATTGGCAGAACCCAGGTAAGCAGGAAACTCAACACAGGCGACATCTGTTCTATGATCTCCCCGGAAAATTCCGCGCCTGACTCATACAGCCGCTGCGTCAGATCCGGATCGTCCACCATTCCGGTTTTATAAACCGTTGTATTATCTTTATCCGTAAACAGAATCCGGTTATCCTGCGTCTGAATTTCTACCTGGCCGATTTCTTTTTCTTCTGTCATGGTAATAAACGTACCATAATCCACCTGCTGTATCTGCCTCTCCATCATCCATGGCATGGCAAGAAAATTAAAAAGCAGAAGGATCAGAAGAACAATTGTATAATAATAAATCAGCGGTTTTTTTGGTCTTTTTACCTCATTCATTATAAAATCACTCCTTCTTTTGTTTCCTTTTCTTCAATGTTCATCTGTACATCGATTGCTTTTAAGGTTGACATCAGAGCATATTTCATAGACTGTACCGCAAAGTCAATGGCATATTCCGCGTAAAGAGCCGAAGCCTCCGCCAGGCTTGAGGACGGTGTTTCCGCTTCCCCCCGGAGATAATCCGGCAGCTCCTGCTCCAGGATTTTTTTTGCCTTTTTGAAATAGCTCAGCTGAGCGTCTGCCAGTGCCGTCACAGCCGGCGAACGGCTGCTCTCCACATTGCTTTTCAGCAGAAGCTCATTTTCCCGGTATTCATCAGAAGCCCTCTGAAGTTCCTGCCGGATTTTTTTATGATCCTCCTGCTGACAGAGACGAAGGCGGCTCTGCATCCGCCCGTATTGCTGTTCCAGTTCATACAGCTTGGCAGCAAACATTCCTTCGTTTAATTTCATAAGTAAGACTCCTTTCCTGAACTGATTCTTTTATACCAGATCAGCCGAAACTTCACCATTCGCAATTTCTTCCATCTGTATTGACACATTTTTCAAAATGTCAAAAACATTTACATTCTGCCGGTTTTGTAAGAAGATTACCTCGTGAAATTATGATAAGAAAGAATCCTTCTCCGCCTGCGGCGGGTCGCGCAAGCGACATATTCCATTCCGCCGCAGTGCGACCCTCGCATAGCATTTTGATTTCGCAGGAAGGCAATTTCCTGTGAAATCAAAAAAACAGCGGTTATAAGCATTTCCTACCTTACCGCTGCTTTTCGCAAATTATTTTCAATTGTGAACTGTTCTCTGATCATAAAGCGGCGGATCGTTTTATCTCTCCGCCTCGTTTTTCCGGAAGGAGTCGGCAGATCTGTGCTGCCACACTTTTTGCGTCAACCTCTCCTGCTTCACAGCATTTAAAAAGCATCCCGCACAGACCGAAGGACCAGAAATCCAGAACTGTCTCCATATCAGAATAATTCAAAGCGACCTCTCCTCCCCTGTTCCGTATCAGCTCCTGCAGATACATCCTGGTTGCCTGCACAAACAGTTTTTCAATCTGTCCCCGCTTCTGTGAATCCATTAATCTGCAGATCAGTGTACGCTGTTCCAGTGTGGAAACAATAAGAAGCTCCACGGCATCTTCCGGGGATTCAATTTCCAGGCTGCGCGCGAGCATCCGCTTTACAGATTCTTCAATAGACCATTCAATGACTTCCATAATATCCCGGAAGTGATAGTAAAATGTCTGTCTGGAAATGTTGCATTCATCAATCAGCGCTTTTACAGTGATTTTGTCAATTCCCTTCTTTTTTGCCATTTTTGCAAACGCGTCGGCTATGATGTTCTTCATGTTGACTGGCATAGATCCTACCTCTTTTTCCGCTCGTAATATATTTCCGTTATAGTGCCTGTTGAAGGTATTATAGACTGTATACTGTCATTTTTCAACCACCAAAGACATATCCCTCATTCACATTTTTCATCCAGAAAATATCTGTCTGTGCGGGCACGGCAGCCGCCTGTCGGATGTATCACACATAAATACAGGCAGCACTGCCTGTATTTATGCAGTGCTGCCTCTTGTCTGATCCTGCTGCCGGGCCAGCCCTTTCATGGCGATAAATCCCATGTCCGATATCATCACTGAAATACGATTGTCATTCTGAAGAGAAGCAGCTAGTAACATCTATGCCGCAAAAAGACATCCAGGACTCCTTTTCTCCCTGACAAAACATTTTTGCATGCACAGTTGTTCAGAGAAAAAATCCATGGTAAACTAATTACAGCAGTCTTTTTATGATGGTTTGTATTTTTTTCTGAAAATATATGGATACTAACTTTAAACTGCTTTTTGCAGAGAGATCATTTTTCTATTAAGGAACGCAGTGTCTCCGGTATAAAAAAGTGGGACTTCAGATATTATGAATTGCTGATGATCATAATTCTGCGGTTTTATATCCGGACATTACCACAGAAAAGGAAGTGAGCCGCAGGGAAGACCTAGTCTTTGCCTGCCATGCTGAATTATGCAGAAAATCGAATTCAATAAGCCTAAAGAATTACTCAGAACTATTTTGGCGACAGACGGACTTTCCTTCTGTGAATATATATTTACAGAAGATATTCTCGTCCTCTACGATCATTCATTATGTGTAAAACGAACTATTCCCGAGTTTCTGAACTACATTAAAACCAGCTCTGTATTTCATCCTGAAGATCAGTGGAAGCTTCGCAGATTCTTCCAGGAAAGAAGCAAAGGAGAAATTGAAATCCATGTAGAAAAAAACAATGTGCTGACCAGACAGCTGCTCCAGGTCTATCCTCTGGAGGGAATTGACCACTCTTCCCGTTTTCTGTTCATTATCCGGGACGTCACATGGAAAAAAGACCGGGAGGCGCTTCTGGAAATCCGCGCTATGAGAGATTCTCTCACCATGCTCTACAATCATTTTTTCGGCAGGGATCTGATCAATGAATACCTGAGCACAAAAGATCCATATGCCTCCTGCGGTCTTATGGTCATTGACCTTGACTACTTCAAGTATGCCAACGATACTTACGGACATCTCTTCGGAGATCAGGTACTGGTGGCATTTGCACGGCTTCTTACTTCCATGTTCGAAGAAAAAGATATTCTTATCCGTGCCGGCGGCGATGAATTTGTTGTCTTTTTAAAGGATATCAGCCATACAGCCCTTGTGAAAAAATCAATGCAGCTGATAAATGCCGCCCGGAAACTCACTTTCAAGGACAAAGGCTACTCGGTCACCTGCAGCGCAGGAGTTTGTTTTCTCGCGGAAAACATTTCCGGGTACAGTTACGATCAGCTCTTTGAAAATGCAGACTGGGCGCTCTACCGGGCAAAGGAAAACGGCCGCAACCGTTATGCCTTCTGCGACAGTCTTCAGAGATATGAACTCTCCGAAAAAGAGCCTCTTCAGGATGACAGCATTGATATCCGTTATCTGCACAACGATATCATTTCCACTGCTTTTGAAATTTTTGAAAAAACAAGTAATTTCACAATGGCAGTAGAACTTCTGATGAAAGTAATCGGATATCGTTTCCAGCTGGACCGGATTACCATCATCCGTACAGATATCAAAGAAAAAAGCACCTCGCGCCAGTATCAGTGGTGTTCTCAATATGCTCCCGAGGTGCTGACATCGCCTGAAGATTTTACAAAGGAAGATTTTCTGACTCTGTTTCAGAGCTACGATGATAATCTTACCACTGTTCTTCAGTATGATAATATGGGGATGTATTCTCCAGGCGGCGCAGCTCTGCTGATGCAGGGAGGAGCCAAGACAGTCCTCTATGCCGCCATGTACTGCGAAGGCAAATATACCGGGGCCATTTCCTATGTGGTCTGCAGAGAAAAGCGTTTCTGGTCCAAACAGAACCGCAAAGAACTCAGCGAAGTTACAAAGATTATATCCGCTCACCTTTCCAGAACCCAGTCGGATGCGCGTGAACTCCAAAGCCAGCTTTCCTGGACGGAGTATGACAGCCTGACCGGCCTGATTTCCTTTTCCCGTTTCCGCATTGAAGCAGAACATTTGATTGTGGGAAACTATGCCACATCACACGCTATGATTTACAGCGATTTTGAAAGCTTTAAATATTTCAACCAGAAATGCGGCTATAGTGTGGGCGATCAGCTTTTAAAAGAATACAGCAACTTTTTTATTGAAAAACTGGAAAATGTAGAACCTGCTGCATTCACCCGCGTAATTTCCGATCAGTTTCTGATGCTGGTTCCCTATGCCGATAAAGAAGAACTGATAGAGAAAACCAAGCGCTTTAACCAGGAATTTATTCAGCAGCAGGCGGGTAAATTTCAAGGGGCAAGACTCCGTATCCGCATTGGGGTTTACTTCATCGAGCCCGGCTGTGTCAGCGCCTCCTTTGCCATTGACGCGGCGAACTATGCCAGAAAGCAGGTTCCGCATCACACACCTGTATCCATACGGATTTACGATGAGGAACTGAAGCATAAGCAGGAACTGGAAAATGAAATTATAAACGGAATTGACGAGGCATTCCAGGAACATCGTTTTCAGATTTATCTGCAGCCTAAAATTTCTCTGGCAACCGGAAAAGTCGTTGGTGCAGAAGCTCTTGTACGCTGGATCACCAGAGAGGGAACTGTCTTAACTCCGGATGCTTTTGTGCCTTTATGTGAATCCAGCGGGCGCATCGAAGAACTGGATTTTTATGTATTTGAACGGGTTGCGGAGTTCCTTGCCCGCAATCAGAAACTGGGCAGGAAGCAGGTTCCCATCTCCGTAAACGCATCCATTCTCCATGCATCAGATCCGTTTGCGGTGCAGAAATACCTGAATATCCTGGAAAAATATCATATTGATCCTAAGTATACAGAAATCGAACTGACGGAAACTGCTACGGTAGATGAATATGAAAAAGCCAGACGCTGGTTCCGTGAACTGAGGAAAGCCGGAATCCGCACCGCTATGGACGACTTCGGTGCCGGTTATTCCGTGCTGAATTCTGTTATCGATATACCGGTAGATACCGTGAAGCTGGATCGGGCCTTTATCCGCAACTGTGAAGTCGGCCCAAGAGGTATTTTTTTCTTTCAGAAGCTGGTGGACATGATCCGCGGGCTTGGCTACCATGTCGTTTGCGAAGGTGTGGAGACGGAGACGCAGTTTAATATGCTGAAAGAAACCGACTGTGAGGAAGTTCAGGGCTATCTGTTTTCCAGGCCTCTTTCTCTGTCCGACTATGAGGAATATGTCTATCATGTCGGAGAAACGCAGTCCGCAGGTGACAGCGCCTGAAAAAATGCAGCATTTTCAGCAATATTTGTGCAGAATGACCTTTGCAACAGCCGAACTTTTTCTTTATCATTAATTATATTAACGTGTGGCACTACTGCGTAAATCCAGTTGATTGCTGCGCGTTTTTATTTTGTCCTGCGTACAAAGAATTCATAATAATCTGTCTTTCCTAATTCTTCTGTTTTATCAGCAGAGCAGGCTTTTTGAATCCTGGTTATGTGCCTTCTTTTGTTCATTTTTATTGTTTATAATGATTTTATGCTTGACTCTATAATTATTGCAGAGTTTATAATTCATTACAGTAAAATACAAATTATTCATCAGAAGAGGATACATAAATATGGAAAAAAATCTTACCACCGGCAGTGTATTCAAAAATATTCTTTTCTTTTCACTGCCCTACCTGCTCTCTTATTTTCTGCAGACCCTTTATGGAATGGCAGATCTTTTTATTATCGGCCAGTTCGAGGGAGTTGCCAGCACAACCGCCGTATCCATCGGTTCTCAGGTTATGCATATGCTGACTGTAATGATCGTCGGGCTTGCCATGGGATCTACTGTATCCATCGGACAGGCTGTAGGCGGAAAAGACAAAAAAAGGGCTGCCTCCAGTATCGGCAACACCGTCACATTGTTCATGTGCCTGTCCATTGTGCTGACCGTTGTGCTTCTGCTTCTTGTACGGCCTATCGTCAGCATAATGTCGACTCCGGAGGCTGCTGTTTCAGGAACTGTCGACTATCTGACCATCTGTTTTATCGGCATCCCGTTTATTACGGCGTACAACATTATCAGCTCCATTTTCCGGGGAATGGGTGACAGCAAAAGTCCCATGTATTTTGTGGCTGTGGCCTGCGCAGCCAATATCGGGCTTGATTATCTCTTTATGGGCGCGCTTCATATGGGGCCCTCCGGCGCGGCTCTCGGAACTTCGCTGTCCCAGGCGGTCAGCGTTGTGATCGCCCTTATTGTGATCCGAAAACACAGCGGCAGCCTCTCTGTACACCGGAAAGACTTTAAGCCTGCGCGGCCTGTTATGGGAAAAATTCTGAAAATCGGTATTCCCATCGCCATGCAGGATGGCTTGATACAGGTTGCTTTTATCATTATTACTGTCATCGCCAACCGCCGCGGTCTCACTGACGCTGCAGCTGTGGGAATCGTAGAAAAAATCATCAGTTTTCTGTTTCTGGTTCCCTCTTCCATGCTGTCCACTGTTTCCGCTCTCGGCGCGCAGAATATCGGCGCCGGCAAACCCGATCGCGCCAGACTTACTCTGCGCTATGCGGCTTTCACAGCAGTCTGCTTCGGTATTTTCGTGGTAGTGGTGATGCAGTTTGCCGCCGAACCGGTAATCTCGCTCTTTACTGACAGTACCCGATCTGACGGAGCGGAAGTGGTTCGTCTGGGCGGACAGTATATGCGGGGTTATGTCTGGGACTGCATCTTCGCGGGAATCCATTTCAGTTTCAGCGGTTATTTCTGTGCCTGCGGAAAATCCGGCATTTCCTTCCTGCATAACATTACCGCCATTCTCCTGGTGCGTGTACCGGGTGTTTATCTGACCTCCGTCTGGTTTCCGGATAGCCTGTTTCCCATGGGACTGGCAACGTCCATGGGCTCGCTTTTGTCTGTGATAATCTGTGTCATCGCTTATATAATACTGTCAAAAAATACAGGAAAACAGACGCTGGGCATGAAAAAAACAGCCTGACAGAACGTAGGGAACAAAAGCCGAAATTTCCCTGGTTCTCAGAACCAGGGAATGCATCGGTTCACTCTTCTGCAGTACTCTGTATATTTCTGTCCGTGCAGGGCTTTCAGCCATTTTTCTTCTGTTGCGCGGAGCAGAATAGTCATATAAATCCAGTATCCCAGCGGAAGCGCCGCCAGCATCAGATTGCAGGCAAGCAAAAGGAGACCCGCATTGGCCAGCAGGTGCCCGCTGAGGATAGGATTTCTCACATGTCCATAGATTCCGGTCGTTACAAGATTGCCGCGGAGGATATTTTCCCTGATTCTGCACTGATAATTGGCCAGACCCCACAGAAGGACGCCCAGAAGTATCAGCACAATTCCAGCCAGATGAAACATCGGGCGAAATGCCGGAAGATCTCCATATTTTATTATGTTCCGGTGGTTCAAAGTCAGCACGGCAATCGTTGCCGGGGTAATAACTCCCACAAAAGCCGGACCGGCTCCCAGAAGGGGCAGATGATTATTCATAGTTTTTTCTCTCTTTTCCGGTAGTTCCGGGAATTCTTCTTTCATTTTTTCTGATAGCATCAGTATAGGCAGGCCATCCCTCCCAGTCAAGACGAGAAATCGAAGAAACGATAAAATACAGGTAGCTATTTGTCGAATTTTCTGTTATCCTATTCTACATCCGAATCCAACACTATGGGCTCAATATAAAAACACAACTGGAAGGATATGGAATATGAATTACACATTTACCGAGCTGATCTGGCTGTTCCTTGCCTATGCTTTTCTTGGCTGGGTCATCGAAACCGTGGTCGGATCCCTGAAAACCAGAAAATTTACAAACAGAGGTTTCTCCACAGGCCCCTTCTGTCTTGTCTATGGAGTCTCCGCAGTTATCATGACGGTAACTCTTGACGACCTGATCGATAATACGGTCTTTCTGTTTATAGGATGCGGTATCCTCTCCACGGTCATTGAGTGGGTTACCGGAAAACTTCTGGAACGTCTGAACAGCCACAAATTGTGGGATTATTCGAAAAAGAAATGGAATTATGACGGATATATCTGTCTGGAATACAGCATTTTATGGGCAGTCCTGGGAATGCTCTCTGTGCGGTATGGAAACAGGCTTCTTCTGGCGTTTTTTCGTTTTATGCCGGAACCACTTTATGAAATTCTCGTATGGTGCATAGCCGTTCTTATTCTTTTGGACGTTCTGCTCTCAGTGGCTGCCGCTCTGCATATTAGAAAAAATTCGCCGTCCACTATCCGTGTACAGCAGAAAGTTGCCGTTTTTACCTGTAAACTCGGGCTTGCCATTGTGGGATATGTAGAGCGGCGTATGAAAAAGGCTTATCCTATTATCATGGAAAAAGCGGAACCCATCTACCGGGAAGGAAAATTTGCAGAAGGATGCGGCTTTTACAAACTGTTCTGGCTGTTCATGATCGCCTGTGTTCTGGGAGATCTTGTGGAAACTGTTTTCTGCCGTTTTTCTATGGGATACTGGATGAACCGGAGCAGTCTCGTATGGGGACCATTCAGCGTTATATGGGGATTTGCCATCGTCCTGGCTACCGTTCTTCTGTATAAAGACAGGGATAAACCGGATTATCATCTTTTCCTCTTTGGTACCTTTATGGGCGGCGCCTACGAGTATGTCTGCAGTGTCCTCTCAGAACTTGTTTTCGGCAAAGTATTCTGGGACTACAGTAAAATCCCCTTCAATCTGGACGGAAGAGTTAATCTTCTTTTCTGCTTTTTCTGGGGCATAGCCGCTGTAATATGGATTAAGTTTTTTTATCCCCGCCTGTCTGCCTGGATTGAAAAAATCCCAAAAATATGGGGGTATCTGCTCACTTGGATTTTGGCTGTATTTATGGTCTGCAATATGCTGGTCTCCGCCGCAGCCCTGATCCGTTATGATCAGAGGGACGGAGGACCCGCCGCCAAAAGCGGATGGGAAAAAATCATAGACACCCATTTCGACGATCAGAAAATGGAAAGGATTTATCCCAACGCAAAACAAAAGCCGGAATAATCCGGCTTTTGTTTTGCGTTTAAGACGGCTGGCCAGATGTCTCTCCCGCATTCAGGATCGACATAAATTCCTCGCCTGTGATCGTCTCTTTTTCATAAAGATAAGTAGCAAGCTCATCCAGCTTTTTCCGATTGTCTTTTAAAATCTGACGTGCTTTTTCAAGCTGTCTCCGGACAAGCTCTACTACCAGATTATCTATTTTTGTATAAGCGAAAAAAACTTCACTCTCAATTTTTGCCAAATATATTTTTTTCCTGAACAGCGTAAAGATTTCTGATAGTTAGACAGTTATATCAGGCATGATTTCTCTCCAAGCCATAGCCGCATATTTATGTTGCAGGTACATGGAAAACAAAAAGACAGCGTTTCTGAGCTTTCGGCTCCTTTGCCGTCTTCTCGTCTATTATAGCGTTTCTATTCTTCCAGGAAGGATATAGCAAATCTGTTCTGTTATTTTTTCCACATCAAAGTGTCCTGACTCGCAGCATTTAAAAAGCACGCCGCATAATCCGTAGGCCATAAAATCAAGCACGATTTCCATATCGGAACAATTTACCGGGCTTTTCTCCCTTCTGGTTTGAATCAGTTTCTGAAGATAAGTTCTGACTCCCTGTGCAAATAGTCTTTCAATTTCCTCTCTTTTATGGGAATTCATCATTTTTCTGACCAGATTGCGATTCTCCACGGTAGATGTGATCAAAACTTTCACCGCATTCTCCGGTGTTCCGATTTCCAGGCTTCGCTCCACCATCTGATCAACAAACTTCTTTACCAGCCACTCAACAACATCCATGATATCGCGGAAATGATAATAAAAAGTCTGTCTGGAAATGCCGCACTCATCAATCAGTACTTTTACTGTTATTTTGTCAATTCCCTTCTTCCTCACCATTTTCATAAACGTATCAGCAATAATATTTTTCATATTCACCGGCATAAAATCTACCTCATTCTCTGTCTGTCCCTCTAGCTTCGTGCAGTTATGAAACTAATTATAAACGGCAGGCATCTTTTTTTCAACTAAAAAGAAGAGCTGCAGCCAAACCGCAGCTCTCTGTCATCCGGTGAGTTTTCAGTACAGATCAGTCATCCCACTCGGATTCGCTTTCCCAGCTTATTACCTTTCCGTTTTCCGCATTGATTTCAAATTCATATTCCATTCCGTCATAACGGATATCTCCCTCATAAGTCAGGCGTCCGTCGTCACGCTCCAGTTTTATTCGGATATCGTCGCTGGTTGCTCCCGGTACTTTTTCCAGGGCTATCTCTTCTGCCTCTGCCTCGGAAATTCCCGTGTTCTGTGTATCAGAATTTATGAAATCATCGTCAATCTCATAATCCACATCCAGAATTCTTCCGGTAACCGCGTCAATCTGATAATCGTATTCTTCCTTTCCTACATAAAATTCTACATTGTATGTCAGAAAACCGTCATCATATTCCAGATTCACTCTGGATTTTTCGATATCCTTTTCCTCCAGCTGCGCATCCTCTCTGGCAATTTTCATGGCATCTTCTTCTGTATATTCTGCATCTGCATCCGGATCCAGATTTCTGAAATCCTTCTCGATTTCGCGGTCAGCAGAAAGAATTTTTCCTGATTTTGCATCAATTTCATAATCGTATTCCTCATCCCCTGCATAGAACTCTACATCATAGGTAAGGCTGCCATCGTCGTAATCCAGCTCCACCCTGGATCTCTCCATATCGTTCTCACTCAGCCCTGCATCTTCCAGAGCCGCTGCAAGAGCTTCGTCCTTTGTATATTCCGCTTCGTCCTGAAGTTTCTGAAGATATTCAGAATATCTTCCCTCTGCCGTCACTGCCACCGCTCCCTGCGCGATGGTGAGTACAGCTGCCGCTGCCAATGTTCCTGCTAAAACCTTTACTTTCCTATTTCTCATATCCTTTTACCTCCGTTATTTATTTTCCTTTGTTTTCTGTCTTGTTTGTTTTGATGAGTTCAGTATATGAGTCAAAGATTAAAGCAAGATTAAAGAAGTCCTGTTTTTTATTTTTTTTGAAAAAGTTTTCTACAGCTTCTTCACAAAAAGCGCTCTTATCGCATTCAGAACAGCGATAATCATCACTCCCACATCGGCAAAAATCGCAAGCCACATGTTGGCAAGCCCCAGCGCGCCCAGCGCCAGACAGATCAGCTTAATGCCGATGGCGAACACAATATTCTGGTAGACGATACGCAGACATTTCCGTGAAATCTTAATAGCTTTGGATATTTTCATGGGGTCATCATCCATCAGCACAACGTCCGCCGCCTCAATGGCCGCATCAGATCCCATAGCCCCCATGGCAATGCCGATGTCTGCCCTGCGAAGCACCGGAGCATCATTGATTCCATCGCCGACGAAAGCAAGTTTCGCATTTTCCGGCTTGTTTTTCAGCAGTTCCTCCACTTTTTCCACCTTATCGCCGGGCAGAAGCTCACTGTACACTTCGTCAATCCCCAGCTCAGCGGCCACATGATCCGCCACTTTTTTCGCATCTCCGGTAAGCATTACTGTCCTGTGTATACCGGCTTTTTTCAAAGATTCCACAGCTTCTCTGGAATGGGGCTTAACAATATCGGAAATTACAATATGGCCCGCATATTTTCCGTCTATTGCCATATGGATAATTGTTCCCACGCTGTGGCAGCTGATAAAAGGAATTCCCAGATGAGCCATCAGCTTATCATTTCCGGCGGCCACTTCTCTTCCGTCTACTGTGGCAAGTACGCCGTTTCCGCTGATTTCCCGGATATTGTCCACACGGGAGCGGTCTATTTCTTTTCCGTAGGCTTTCCGAAGGCTTATACTTATAGGATGAGAAGAAGCACTCTCTGCCAGAGCCGCATACTCAATAAGCTTTTCATTTTCCAGTTCATTATGATGAATCCCGTTTACTTCAAAAGCTCCCTGGGTCAGCGTTCCTGTTTTGTCAAAAACAACGATTCTTGTCTGGGAAAGTGTTTCCAGATAATTCGAGCCTTTGACGAGCACGCCGGCATTGCTGGCCCCTCCTATGCCGGCGAAAAAGCTCAGCGGAATACTGATCACCAGCGCGCAGGGGCAGCTGATTACCAGGAAGGTAAGCGCCCGGTAAATCCAGGTTCCCCAGTCTGCTCCAAGTCCCATCGCCGCCATTCTGAACAGAGGCGGAAGAAGCGCAAGCGCAAGAGCTGCAAAGCATACAGCAGGAGTATAAACACGGGCAAACTTGGAGATAAAGTCTTCTGATTTTGATTTCCGGGAGCTGGCGTTTTCTACCAGATCCAGAATTTTCGACACGGTGGATTCTCCGAACTCTTTTGTTGTTCGAATTTTCAGCACGCCTGTCATATTGATGCAGCCGCTGTAAATTTCGTCCCCTTCCCCTACGTCCCGTGGAAGGCTCTCCCCTGTAAGCGCACTGGTATTTAAAGATGAGGATCCTTCCTCAACGACTCCGTCAATCGGAACCTTTTCTCCGGGCTGAACCACGATTATTGTCCCGATCTCCACCTCATCGGGGTCTGTTTTTTCCAGTTTTCCGTTGATTTCCACATTGGCATAATCCGGGCGAATATCCATCAGCTCAGTAATATTACGGCGGCTTTTTCCCACTGCATAGCTCTGGAACCATTCCCCTATCTGATAGAACAGCATTACTGCCACTGCTTCCGTATAATCCCCGCTTTTTTCATAGAGAGCAAGCGCAATAGCTCCGACTGTGGCCAATGCCATCAAAAAACATTCATCAAATACCTGACGGTTTTTGATTCCTTTCAATGCTTTCAAAAGAATATCATATCCGATAATCAGATAGGGAACCAGGTACAACAGAAACCGGATTCCGCCTTCCGCCGGTATAAAATTAAGGATAATCAGAAGTATCGCTGATACCAGGATACGGATCAGCATCTTTTTCTGCTTCTTATTCATAATGTCCCCTTCTTTTCCACATATGTTTCAATGTCTGCAGGCAGATTTTTATCAGATATAAATTTCGCAGTCATCTTCTACTTTTTTACAGTTCCTGAGAACCTGCCGCATTACTTCTTTCGGATTTTTTCCTTCTTCAAACTCCACGTGCATCTTCAGCATCATAAAATTCACACTGGCATCTTTTACACCCTCTGTATGTTTTGCGGCCTCTTCCATTTTATTGGCGCAGTTTGCGCAGTCTACCTCAATCTTGTATGTTTTTTTCATTTTTGCAGTATCCTTTCTTTATCATTTTTATAATTAAACATTTGTTTAATCTTTGATTGTAATATACACCTTTTCTCACCTGCCGTCAATAGTTTTTCCGAAATTTTCTCTTTTCTTTGACATCCTTTTTTTACAATGCTATTATGAAAAAGAACATTCTGATCCTCAGCCGTAAACATTCTGTGTTTTATTTACAGGTTTCAATCAAGTCATTTTCCAGGAGGTTATTATGGAAGGGAAGTCTTTGCCCCACGATCATGGACAGCAAATAGAACATTGGCTGGAGCAGATGCCCGCACCGGAAAATTTTCAGACTGCCGCTGAAATATTCAAGCAGCTCGGAGATGGAAGCCGCATCCAAATCTTCTGGCTTCTCTGCCACTGTGAGGAATGCGTCATCAATATTTCCTCCATGATGGACATGAGCAGTCCTGCCGTCTCCCATCATTTGCGCCAGCTGAAAGCCAGCGGACTGATTGTCAGCCGCCGGAGCGGAAAAGAAGTTTATTATAAGGCCTCTGACACTGAGGCAGCCCAGCTTCTGCACCATGTAATTGAACAGATCGTAAAAATCGTATGTCCGGATCAGAAGAGCTGACAGTTCTTCTGTCCGGACATTTTTCCAGATGCATCAAAAATCTGATGCCGTAGCTTTTATTTTCCAAACACTTTCTTCGCCTGTTTCATGTTTTCCATAATCGGAACATGGAACGGACATCTTGTCTCGCAGGCGCCGCACTGTATACATTCTCCTGCGTGATGCTCAAGCACTTCATAGTGCTCTCGAACTGTCTCCGGAATATCTCCCTGAGCTTTCGCAAGATTCAAAAATTTTGTCACGGCAGCCACATCAATCTTTTCGGGGCACGGCGCGCAGTGGCTGCAATACATACAGTGCCCTTCCCAGCTGATATTCGGGAATGAGGCGAAAGCCTCCGCATAATCCTTCTCTTCTTCTGCGGCATTTTCATAAGCTGCGCTGATCTTAAGCTGCTCCACACTGTGCGCTCCTACAAGAACTGTGGATACCGCAGGCCTGGTCAATGCATAATGAATGCACTGATTGGCCGTCAGCGCCTTTCCTGCCGGAGACAGCTTCTCATCAAGGAGATCGCCTCCTCCAAATGCTTTCATCACCGTAATACCAACACCCAGTCTCTGGCATGTTTCATAAAGTTCCTGACGCTCCGGATCCATATTTACCAGATGATCTTTATAATTCTTTTCCGCCCACAGCTCTTCCACATCTTCGCTGGCTGGCTGGAGGTCATAGCAGGGGTTGACACTGAACATCAAAACTTCTATGTTTCCGCTTTTTACAGCCGCCAGAGCCGCTTCCGGATTATGGCTGCTGAGACCGATATGACGTATGATTCCCTTCTCCTTCAGTTCTTTTACGTAGGCCATCACCGGACCTTCCTCAATAGTCTGCCAGTCCTTTAGAGAATCCACATAGTGGATCATACCTACGTCAATGTAGTCTGTCTGCAGCAGTTCCAGCATATCCTCCATGGCCTTTTTCACTTCCTGGATATTTCTGGTTCTTTTATACTGTCCGTCCTTCCATACAGAACAGACATGGGACTGAATATAAAATTTTTCTCTTCTGCCCTTCAGCGCCTCGCCGACGCTTGCCCGCACCTGGGGATTGGAAGTATAGAGGTCAAAATAATTGATTCCCTGCTTCTCCGCCTCATCAAAAAGTTTTTTTGCTGCGCGGCATTCCTCTTCTGCGAATCCTTCGCAGCCCATTCCAATCTCACTGACAGAAAGTCCTGTGTTTCCTAATTCACGATATTTCATTTTTTTCCTTTCCGGCTCAGCCTGAATTCTTTTTACTGTTATCCTCTTTCCAAGCACTGCACAGAAATATTCTTATCTGTTCTGTACATAGCTTTTGCGAAGTATAGATTGAATCATCCTTATATGCAGTATACTATAAAATCATATATATCACCATACCCTCAAGGTATCTTATTCTTATTGACAAATTATTCTGTTTTTTGCAGTATGTTCACCGGCCTGGACTTCATCATGACTCTGTAGACGGCCACAAGCAGTATGTCCGGTTTCAGCAGCGCCAGTCGGTTTGCTGCCGCTTTTCGCACAAAAACAGAGCTTTCTCCGTCAAAATACCGCACTACGGTATCATAATACAAAGGAAGCCCTGTTTCTAGACTTATATTGAGCAAATTAATACAGATATTGACGAATCTCTACTTCAGTTTCTCAGCAAAATCCGCCATTGCCTCTGAAATCTTAATCTGCTGCGGACAGACAGCCTCGCAGCTTCTGCAGCCGATGCATGCATCCGGATGTTTGTCCTGCGGAATTGCCGCAAGAGCCATTGGAGCGATAAAGCCGCCTTCTGTCAGCACATGTTCATTGTAAAGCTCCAGAAGTCTTGGAATATCCAGTCCCTGGGGACAGTGGTCCACACAGTAGTGGCAGGCTGTGCACGGCACAGAAGTCTTTTTCACCATCTCATCGACAATCCCCATAAGCGTTTCCATCTCGTTTTCCTTGAGAGGTTTATCTTCTCCGAATGTACGGATATTTTCTTTCATCTGATCCATATTGGACATACCGGAGAGCACTACCTTCACCTCCGGCACAGACTGCAGGAAACGGAAAGCCCAGGCTGCAATACTCTCATCCGGGCGGAGAGCTTTCAGTTTCGCCTCCTGTTCCTCAGCAAGAGAGGCAAGTTTGCCTCCGCGTACAGGCTCCATAACCCATACCGGAATGTTGTTTTTCTTCATGAGCTCCACTTTTTCTTTTCCGTTCTGGAAAACCCAGTCCAGATAATTCAGCTGCAGCTGGCAGAACTCCATATGTTCCCCGTAGGCGTCCAGGAAGCGTTTCAGAACATCCAGACCGCCGTGAGCGGAAAATCCCAGATGACGGATCCGTCCGTTCTCCTTCTGCTTCATCAGATAATCAAAAATCCCATACTTCGGATCCAGATAAGCGTCAATATTCATTTCACAGACATTATGGAAAAGGTAAAAATCAAAATATTCCACCTGGCATTTTTCCAGCTGTTTTTCAAAAATTTCCTCTACCTTGTCCATATTGGAAAGATCATAGCCCGGAAATTTGGAGGCAAGATAAAAACTGTCCCTGGGGTATTTCTTCAGCGCTTTCCCCATTACGATTTCCGAATTTCCTCCGTGATATCCCCAGGCAGTGTCGTAATAATTCACGCCCTGCTTCATTGCACAGGCAACCATTTCCTCTGCTTTTTTCTCATCAATTCTGGAATCGTCTCCGTCCACTACCGGCAGACGCATAGCGCCCATACCCAGAGCGGAAAGCTTTATGTCCTGAAAATCTCTGTAAATCATTTATTTTCCCTCCGTCTTTACATATTTACCGCAGCGGCGTCCTTTTGCCGCGCACCGGATATAAATATTATATAACCTGAAGTTAGGTTTAGGTCAAGTGTTTCTTTGCAGATCCTTTTGCTCCTGCACAAATACCACATTTCTGTGATGATCATGGAACCCCTTCCCCGTCAAATTCCGGTATAAAGCTTTCCCCAGCAGTCTCGCCCTCTTGGATAAATCCCTGCTCCAATCCGAGAGACAGGGCATAATCTGTCAGACGGTCATACTCTCTTCTGGTTACCCGGCGGGAAAGAAGCGGATCACCGTCCATAGCCGGCATCGGCGTATACTGATTCATAAGACTTATGTAGATCTGATTGCCGTAGGTTTTGAAGAGATATTCCACTACCCTCTTTGCTTCCTCTACATGGCCGGGAAGAAGCAGGTGGCGTACGATCACTCCTCCTGTCATAATGCCTCCGCCGTCGAACCGGGGGCCCCCTGCCTGCCGTACCATCTCCTCAAGAGCAGCCTTTACCTGTTCGCCGTAATCACCGGCATGAGAATATTTTTTAGCAAGATCCGGACTCAGATACTTAAAATCCGGCAGATACACATCCACCAGTCCGGAAAGCATCTGCAGCGTTTCCGGCTTTTCATAGCCGCTGCTGTTGTAAACCACAGGAATTCCAAGCCCCTTCTTTTTTGCCAGTCTCAGAGCCCCGGCTATCTGTGGAGCGTAATGGCCGGCTGTGACCAGATTGATATTATTGGCCTGCCGGTTCTGCAGCTTCAGCATAATTTCCGCCAGATCTTCCACTGTAACTTCTCTGCCTCTCTCTCCTCGGGAAATGCTGCGGTTCTGGCAATAATCACAGCCCAATGAGCAGCCGGAAAAGAATATTGCCCCGGAGCCCTCTCTTCCTGAAATACAGGGTTCCTCCCACATATGCAGCGCTGCCCTGGCAACTTTTATCCCGGCGTCTGTTCCGCAGTACCCCCTCTGTCCGGCGAGACGGTTGACTCCGCAGTTTCTGGGACACAGCCGGCAGTTTTTTAAAAGTGCTTCTGTACTGTCCATCACTATACCTTTACTTCTCCGGACAGTACTTTTTTGTAATCTTCATAATTCTTTTTCAAAAGTTCCGGCGTATTCAGCTCATAAGGACATTTCTCCATGCACTGACGGCACTCCAGACATCCCTCTATTTTTTTCATTTCTGCCTGCATCTGAGGCGTCAGCCATGCCTGGGAAGGCGCTCTTCTTAACATCAGCGACATTCTGGCGCACTGGTTAATCATAATTCCCGCGGGACACGGCATACAGTATCCGCATCCGCGGCAGAATTCCCCGGTAAGTTCCTGCTGTTCTTTTTTTATAAATCCGGAAATTTCTTCTGTCATGGAAGGTGTATGATCCATGTAGCCCAGCCACTCTTCCAGTTCCGTTTCTCTCTGAATTCCCCAGATAGGAAGCGCCTGATCAAACTGATCCATAAACGCCATGGCGGCTTCCGAACGGTTAATCAGACCTCCGGCCAGTCCCTTCATTGCGATAAATCCCATATCTGCTTTTCTGCAGTTTTCCACCAGCTCTATTTCTCTCTCTGACGACAGGTAGCTGAACGGATACTGAAGTGTCTCATACAGCCCGGACTGAACAATCTCCTCCGCAATGTACAGCTTATGGGCGGTAATGCCGATATGCCGGATCTTTCCCTGGCGTTTTGCCTCCTCCATACATTCATACATTCCTGTGCCGTCTCCTGGTCTGTAGCACTGATCCGCACAGTGGAACTGATACAGATCCACATAATCTGTTCTCAGATTTTTCAGAGAAGTTTCCAGATGCTTCCAGAACTCTTCCGGAGTATTCGCCCCTGTTTTTGTTGCGATATAAACTTTCTCCCGCATTCCATCGAAAGCTTCTCCCACTTTTTCCTCACTGTCGCTGTAGGCTCTTGCCGTATCAAAAAATCGCATGCCTCCCTCATATGCCCGCCGCAGCAGCTTCACTGCCGTTTCTCGGCTCACTCTCTGAATCGGCAGCGCGCCAAAAGCATTCTGGGGTACTGTAATCCCTGTTTTTCCCAATGTAACCTGTTTCATGTCTGTTCTTCCCTCCGCTCTTCTTCAGGTTTTTCCACAGTTGCCGGAATTTCTGTTTCTGCTCTCAGCCTCCGGAAAATCTCCCTCTTACAACCGGAATATTTGATCGTTTTCCATATGTTTTCTCATACTGAAAAGCATTTTTTTCATCATATCATCGAGGAAATGCGGTTGTCAATCAGATAGAGAAAAGCCAGTCAGTTCTTCCAGAGCTTCCGCGGTGATCTCCGCCGCTCTGCTTCCGCTGGCGTCCGGGCCGGACAGGATGTTCGCGGCAAAATAATATACATTTCCAGGCATCTCCAGATAACCCACAAACCACCCGTTTACATTTACATGATCCTCCTGACCGGTTCCCGTCTTTCCATATAAGCTTCCTGCTTCTGATTTTGCCAGACAGAAAGTCTTCTCCACGGCTTCTATATTTTCTTCTGAAAACGGAAGCTGATGTCCGTGCAGTTTACGGAGAAGTTCCACCTGTTCAATAGGAGAAATTTTCAAAGATTGATCCATCCAGTAATATTTCAGATCATTTCCGACAGTCTCATTTCCATAGTGAAGCTTCCGGAGAAAAGCTCTCACCGAGCGGATCCCCATTTTGCTATCTATATTCTGGAAATACCAGTTTACAGAATTCTGCATGGCTGACGTGAGGTTCTGGTCTCTTTCCCACTCCGGAAACGGGCAGGAACTGCCGTCCCATGCGATATAGGAATCCTCCGGGGAAATCACCCCTTCCTCCAGACCGTGCAGGGCCGCATATATTTTATATGTAGATTCCGGCGCTGTGCGTTTCTGCGCCCCGGAAGGATTGTAAATCTCCCAGGTTTTTCCGGCGCTGTCATAAAGGACAAAACTCCCCTCGTATCCCTGAAAAATCCCGGACAGATCTGCGCTGACCACTTTATCCTCCCCCGGATCAAACTCATATATATCTCCTGAGGCCTGTATGGACAGTTCGGGAACAAAGCTGAGAAAAAGCGCTGAAATCACAATGTATGTGAGAACCCCAAATCCTTTCTTCTTTCTGCTCTCCCGACGGTACTGCGCAATATGTAAAATGCGAAGACGTATCTGTTTCGTATTTCCTCCGATGCCGGAAGAGAAAGGAAAGAAAGAGCCTGCCATTCCTTCCGCCAGATCGAGAAGCGTATGGCCGTAACCGGCATATTCCCCTTCCTCCAGGATTTCAAGAACAGCTGAATCACAGGCAAGTTCACGGTCCAAACGCATTTTCTTCAGTCCATACCACACCGCCGGATTAAACCAGTAGAGGATTTGCACAAAATCAGCAAAAAGATTCATCAGTCCATCCATCTGACAGCAATGTCTCAGTTCATGAAGAAGTATGTAGCGCAGAGCATCCTCTGAAAAGTCTGAAATCAAAGGAAGAGGCAGGTACACAGCAGGTCTGAAAATCCCTGCCGCTGCCGGCGATCTTAAGACGGCAGTACTGTACAGTCTGACCTTGTCATTTACATGAAGCTCTCTTCTGCAGTCATCAAATATCCTATGCACCCGGGGATTTTCCACTGGCAGGGCAGACAGACAGACTCTCCGAAATCTGCGCCAGGAAAAGAAAAGATATCCTGCCATTATCGCCATTCCGGCCGCCCACAGCCACAGAAATGTCTGATTTATTTCAGACTGCATACCAGGCGGGGCGGAGACTGCAAAATCTTCCGGAATGGCGCTTCCCACAGAACCGCTTCCTGCTGCCGGCACACTGTTTTCTCTCTTTACTGCACCTTCCAGAAGCATCCACGGAAGAGGAAAATCCGGAAAATCCACAGGCAGGAACGGCACGAAAAGAAGAGCCAGCATCAGAATCCAAAAGCGGTACTGGATCTGCGGCGAAATCCGCCCTGTCAGCAGTTTTTTACACCCTGTCAGCAGAAAAATCATACCTGCAAAAATCAGATTGCACGTCAAAAAATGAATTCCAAAATTCTGCAATTTGGTTCTCCTTTTCTACTATTTTTTCAACCTTTCATCAAGAAGACTCCGAAGGGAATCTATCTCTTTGTCAGAGATCTCTTCACTGTCCAGAAAAGAAGAAAACATTGCCGGCAGATTTCCGTTATAATATCTTTTAAGAAAACTGGCATTCTTCTGCTGAAGATAATCCTCCTCCTGAAAAGCAGGACTGTAGACAAACATCCTGCTTTGTTTCTGATAAGTAAGCACGCCCTTATTGACAAGTCTCTTCAGAAGAGTCTGGACTGTCTTGGGGCTCCATCCGGTTTCCGGAGTCAATTTCTCCGTAACTTCATTTGTAGTAATCGGCGCATATTTCCATACCGTCTTCATTACTTCGTATTCCGCCTCTGATATCTGCGGAAGTTTTTTCATTGTCATTCCTCCCGTATCTTCTTCTATTCTCCGTCCTCACCGGAAGCAAGGTATTTCTCCAGCACCGCGGCGTCTTTTTCCACTACATACCCGCTGCCGCCCAGATTTTTTACATCCTCCACCATACTGATAAGAAGGATGGGCTTTGAAATATTTCTGTCCGTTGTAAAGACAGAAAACCAGCCGATCTCTGTTCCGGTTGTATCCTCCTGGGTTGCCTTCAGTTCTGCAGTTCCTGTTTTTCCCGCCAGAACCATATCTTCCCGATGAGCGCCGTAGCCCGTACCGTTTGGATCGTTTACAACGCCGTACAGCCCTTCCATAACCTGATTTACCGTCTCCCCGGAAAACGCCTGAGGGATCCAGGTTTCCGCCGAAGTTCCGTCCTCATAACGGAGTTTCGGCTTCAGCATGCTGCCTCCGTTTAGAAAAGCCGTATACATGCTGGCAAGATGAAGAGGATTCACCAGAATCTGGCCCTGTCCGTAACCGCTGTCCGCAAGCTGGATCTCCGTCTCAATTTTATCCGTATTGGAGTATTGAGACTCCGTCATAGAAATCTCAAAAGGCATCTCCTGGCCGAATCCCAGAGCCTCCAGAGAACCGACAAGTCTGTCGGCCCCGATTTTCAGAGCCGCTTTTGCAAAATAGATATTATCTGAATAAATCAGCGCATTTTTCAGTATCACAGGCGAATAGTCGTGAAGGGTTGTGACATAGTAAGATCCCCAGGATGAATCCTTCTGCCAGGAAAGTCCTACATTGCCAAAGTCCTCATTTGGATCAAGAGCTCCCGTCTCCAGTCCTATTCCCGCTACCACAGGCTTCAGAGAGGAACCCGGGCACCAGATCTGCCGGAAGCGGTTGTACAGAGGCCTTTTTTCGTCTTCATTCAGCGAAGTCCACTGTTCCTGGGACATTCCCAGGATAAAATCATTGTTATCGTAAGAGGGAGTGCTTACAAGAGCCAGCACCTCTCCGGTATAAGGCTGCAGGGCCACGGAGCATCCGGGATCCCCCGCAAATTCCGTGTAAAGTGACTTCTGCAGCTCTCCGTCAATTGTCAGCTGAATATCCTGACCGTCCTGTTTCGGAACACTGGCAAGAACCCTTCTTTTTGTTCCGTTCTGGTCTGTAATGCTGATTTCACATCCGTTCCTGCCCTTCAGTTCCTTTTCATACAAAGCCTCCATGCCGCTTCTTCCAATTACGCTGGAAGCATCGTAGCCCTCACCTGCATGCTCTTCCAGGTCTTCCGCCGTCACCGATTGTACATAGCCCACCAGGTGTGACGCAGCTTCGCCAAGAGGATAAGACCTTATCTCCACATCTGTAAGCATCATTCCGGGGATTGCCAGAAGCTGTTCCTGGCGTTCCTGTTCCTGGCTCATCTCTTCCGAAAGTCCTCCCAGCAGCACCTGTACGTCCAGCACTTTCGGAATGGTTTTCAGCGGAACAAAAGAATCCTCCTGTACCCAGGAAGCCTCCAGTTTTTCCCGGATAGTTTCCTCGTCCATCTCCAGAAGCTCTGCAATTCTCTTCAGGGATCCGGGGTTTTCTTCCTCACGCAGCTTTCCCGGGACAATACCTGCGGAAACAGCTGTTCCAGGTCCGGCCAGCGTCTTTCCATTCCGGTCAAGAATTCTCCCTCTGGCGGCTTTTTGGGTAGTAACACTAACTTTTTCCGCTGCTGTCAGCTCCGGAAAGATCAGGCCATCATTCCACATTAGTAGCCACCCGTCTTTCGTATTTAAAAAAGAGGCTTCATTGGAAAAAGAAATCTGTCCCGCTGCCGTATCCATGAGAGTATCATAAGAGACCGCCGCTGTTTTTCCGCTCCGCCCCGCCTCCTGCACATTGGTAATTTCCAGGTTCTGAAGCTCTATCCCTTCATAAATTCTGGAATTTCTTTCTATAAATCCTTCTTTGTCCAGTACCGTCAGGGTATCGGCATCCACCATATCGTACATTTTCTCATAATCCTGCGTTTCTATATATCCCATATATCTGACAAGAAGGTCTTCCGGCTTCTCTTTCCCCAGCTCCCCTGCCAGGCGGATTCCCAGAAATACAGCCGCGGCTCCTGCTGCGGCAAGAATACCCAGCGGCAGAATCCTGCTGCGTCTTCGTTTTTTCATAAACACCTCCTGAAAACATCGTTTTTTAAATCTTACATCTGTAATATTTAAAAGTCAAGAGATATTTTCCAAACAAAAAGCAGGGAAGCACTGCCTCCCTGCCCTGATTTTCCTGACTGTTCTTTTAATTCTGCCCTGCAATATGACGCGCAACATAAATTCCGCTGGCGGATGCATGAGACAGCGAGTGGGTAACACCGCTTCCGTCTCCGATAATATAGAGCCCCTTGTAGCAGCTTTCCAGGTTCTCGTCAATCTCCACTTCCATGTTGTAAAATTTAACTTCCACTCCATAGAGAAGCGTATCGTCATTTGCGGTTCCCGGAGCCACTTTATCCAGAGCGTAGATCATCTCAATGATACCGTCCAGAATTCTCTTCGGAAGAACCAGGCTCAGATCCCCGGGCGTTGCCAGAAGCGTCGGTCTGACAAGGCCTTCCTCTACTCTCTTTACTGTGCTTCGCCGTCCCCGGACAAGATCTCCGAAACGCTGAACAATCACGCCTCCGCCCAGCATATTGGACAATCTTGCTATGCTCTCTCCATATCCGTTGCTGTCCTTAAAAGGTTCTGAAAAATGTTTGGATACAAGAAGGGCAAAATTTGTGTTCTCTGTTTTTCTCTCGTCTCCCTCATAGCTGTGACCGTTTACCGTAATGATTCCGTTGGTGTTTTCATTTACTACGATTCCATTAGGATTCATACAGAAAGTCCGCACATTGTCCTCAAATTTTTCTGTACGGTAAACAATCTTGCTCTCATACAGCTCGTCCGTGAGATGAGAAAAGATCACCGCAGGAAGCTCCACGCGCACTCCAATGTCTACCCGGTTGGATTTTGTGGGGATTTTCATCTCCTTACATACTTTTTCCATCCATTTGCTTCCGCTTCTGCCTACAGAAACAATACATTTACCGCACTCATAGGTATCCTTTTCACAGATAACCCGATACCCTGTTTCTGTTTTTTCCAGTTTATTTACCGGAGTGTCAAAATAGAAATCTATATGGTCTTTCATATGCTCATACAGATTCTTCAGAACTACATAGTTGATGTCTGTTCCGAGATGGCGGACAGAGGCATCCAGCAGATTCAGCTTGTTCTGAAGGCACAGCTTTTTAAACTTGGTCCCTGCAGTCGAGTATAATTTCGTTCCTTCCCCGCCGTATGCCATATTGATGTCGTCCACATATTTCATCAGATCAATCGCCTGTTTTTTTCCGATATGCTCGTAAAGAGTTCCTCCGAAATCGTTGGTAATATTATATTTCCCGTCAGAAAAAGCTCCCGCCCCTCCGAAGCCGCACATAATCGAGCATCGGCGGCAGTTGATGCAGGTTTTCACCTTCACACCGTCAATGGGGCATTTTCTTTTTTCCAGAGGATACCCTTCCTCAAATACCGCCACCCTGTATTCCGGCTTCTCTTTCATAAGCTCGTAGGCTGCAAAAATCCCTCCTGGTCCGGCTCCGATAATAATCACATCGTAATTCATAAAAAACCTCCCTGTGTACACAGAAAAAGCGCTCTTCTGCAAAAGTAAAAAAACTGCCGCAGCAACTGACTGTAATCAAGGGATCATAGTCAACTGTTACGGCAGTTGGTAGAAACGCTCAACCAATCTTGAGCTTATATAATTCCAAAAATATTTTAAAATATATGAAAAAGTTCGTCAAGAGTTTTCTGCAAGTTTTCATGGTCTGCCGTATCCTTTAATTCATAATGGAAATAAACAAGTTCAGGTAGCCCGCAAACGTGACCCAGATCAGATACGGCAACATCAGATATCCCGCTTTTTTATTGATTTGCGAGAAGCACCTGAGAGCCGCCAGTACCAGGCACCACAGAAGAAGCAGCCAGAGGAAAGAAAAGAAATACCACTGACACCGGAAAAAAAATACAGGCCAGAAAAAATTTACAGTCAGCTGGGCTCCGTAGAGAGTCAGACACTCTTTTCTGTTTTCCCCCGGTCCGGATACCGCAATCAGCCAGGAAGCTGCTCCCATCATAATATACAAGACGGTCCATACCACAGGGAACAGCCATCCCGGCGGAGAGAGAGGCGGTTTATTCAATAATTGAAAAGCTTCCATGCTGTCTCTTGTAATCCATCCGGAAAGAGCTCCTGTAAGGAGGGGAACCGCCAGACAGATCAGCAGTAATTTGGTTTTCTTCTTCAATTCGGGTTACCTCCTGCTGTAATTCATTTACAAAAAAGTATATGGAATCGTTTCAGCTATTATACATGCAGATTTCCCGCCGTCCTCTGCGACATTGCTTTTTTCGGTTAAAAATGTCATAATAGTCTACAGGTATTTCTGCTCATTTGCAGCGAATAAGTTGTCGATTATTTACAGGAAAGGAAATCCGCATAGGATTCAGCGATTAAATGATTACCGATCTTACAAAAGAACATCCTGATAAAACACTCTGGAGATTTGCTCTCCCCTTATTTGTCAGTGTTATATTTCAGCAGCTTTACAATATTGCCGACAGCATGATTGCCGGACGTTTTGCCGGCGAACATGCTCTGGCCGCCGTAGGAGCTTCCTATCCGATTACCGTAATATTTATGGCCTTTGCAGTTGGAAGCAATCTTGGCGTATCCGTTGTCGTTTCCAGATATTTCGGCGCAAAGAATTATGCAAAAATGAAAACCGCTGTCAGTACAGCCTTTTTATCCTGTGCGGCTCTGAGTCTGTCGCTCTCTGTCTTCGGGTATCTTTTCTGCCCCCGGATGATGAAACTGATACACACACCAGGCAATATTTTTGCTGATGGAGTCCTGTATCTGAACATTTATATTTACGGCCTGACCTTTCTCCTTTTTTATAACGTATGCACCGGAATTTTTACAGCTCTCGGCGATTCCAGAACGCCTCTTTTCTTTCTTCTTGGCTCCTCGCTGGGAAACATTGCCCTGGATTATATTTTCGTGGTATATTTTCACTGGGATGTGGCAGGCGTGGCCTGGGCTACCTTTTTGGCTCAGGGAGTTTCCGTCGTCCTGGCTTTCCTCACACTGCTCTCCAGAATCCGGAATCTTCCCGGGAAAAGGTCTGCTCTTTTTGACAAGTCTCTTTTTAGACAAATTGCTGCCATAGCTGTTCCCAGTATTATGCAGCAGAGTGTTCTTTCGGTCGGAAACCTTTTTGTACAGGATATCGTAAACCGTTTCGGCTCTTCTGTAATTGCGGGCTATTCTGCCGGAGTTAAACTGAATACTTTTGCTGTAAATTCTTTTATGTCTCTTGGAAGCTGCCTTTCCAGCTATACGGCACAGAATATCGGGGCACAAAAAAGAGAACGGATTCCTTTGGGATTCCGCGCCGGAGTCCGTCTGGCTCTTATAGCGGCCGTCCCCTTTTTTCTCGTTTATTTTTGTTTCAGCCGACAGATCATGGGGCTCTTTCTCGAAAGCAGAAGCACAGAAGCTATCCTGGCGGGAACTGAATTTCTCCGCTTTGTCAGCCCCTGCTACTTTATGATTGCTGTAAAACTTACAACAGATGGCATTATCCGGGGCGCAGGCGCGATGAAGTATTTTGTAATTGCCACTGTACCGGATCTTATTCTGCGTATCATCCTGGCCAATATGCTGTCTCGCTATTTTCAGAGCACAGGCATATGGATGGCCTGGCCTTTCGGCTGGATTGCCACAACAGTGCTGACAATTATTTTTTATAGGAAGATCACGAATTTATCTCTTGACAGTCCGCAGAAGCAGTGCTAATTTTATTGGGGAAACGAAACACATATTAATAAGAAAACAAAATTCAATGGCGAGGTATGAACATGGAAATTTTAAAACCGATCAAAGAAGGTAAAGTACGTGAGATTTACGACAACGGCGACAGCCTGATCATGGTAGCTACCGACCGCATCAGCTGTTTCGACGTGATTCTGAACAACGAAGTTACCAAAAAAGGAACTGTGCTCACACAGATGTCGAAATTCTGGTTCGATATGACGGAGGATATTGTTCCCAATCACATGATTTCTGTAGACGTAAAGGATATGCCGGAATTTTTCCAGCAGGAAAAATTTGAAGGCAAATCTATGATGTGCCGCAAACTGGACATGCTTCCCATTGAATGTATTGTGCGCGGATATATCACCGGAAGCGGATGGGCAAGCTACCAAGAAAACGGAACCGTCTGCGGCATCAAGCTGCCGGAGGGGCTGAAGGAATCCGACAAGCTTCCTGAGCCGATCTATACCCCTTCCACCAAGGCGGAGATTGGCGATCATGACGAAAATATTTCTTTTGAGCAGAGCATCGACCATCTGGAAAAGCATTTTCCCGGCAAAGGCCGCGAATATGCGGAAAAGCTCCGCGACTGCACAATCTCTCTTTACAAAAAATGTGCGGAGTACGCTCTGAGCAAGGGTATCATCATTGCAGATACAAAATTTGAGTTTGGCCTTGACGAAAACGGCAATATTGTTCTCGGGGATGAAATGCTCACTCCAGACAGTTCCAGATTCTGGCCGGCAGACGGTTATGAACCAGGTCATGGACAGCCGTCCTTTGACAAACAGTTTGCCCGCGACTGGCTGAAGGCAAATCCGGACAACAACTGGACGCTTCCTCAGGAAATCGTAGACAAGACTATTGAAAAATATCTCCAAGCATACGAAATGCTCACAGGAGAAAAGCTGGCATAAGCACAGCATAAATCAGCAGAATAAGAGAACAGGCGGTATGATCCTGAAAATCTGAGGACATACCGCCTGTTTTTCTGTATTTTTTATTCTTTTCCCAACTCCCAGAATGCTACCGCGCTGGCCGCCGCCACATTCAGAGAATCCACTCCGTGTGACATGGGAATCCGCACTGTGTAGTCACATTCCGCAATCGTCTCTTTCTCCAGCCCTTCACCCTCTGTTCCCAGAACTACCGCAAGCTTTTCCGGAATCTTCAGCCTGGGATCCTGAATACTGAGAGAATCCTCGCAGAGAGCCATTGCCGCTGTCTGAAACCCCAGTTTCTTTAAACGGTTCATACCTTCCTTCGGCCATATCTCCTTTTTGTCAAAATAAGTCCAGGGAATCTGAAAAACCGTTCCCATGCTGACTCTTGCCGCCCGGCGGTACAGCGGATCGCTGCTGCCGGAAGTAAGAAGCACCCCGTCTATATTCAGGGCAGCGGCGGAACGAAAGATCGCGCCTACATTGGAAGGATTCATTACATTCTCCAGCACCGCCACCCGGCGGGCATCTCTGCATATATCCTCCACAGAAGGCAGGGCTCTGCGGCGCATAGCGCAGAGCATCCCTCTTGTAAGCGAATATCCCCGGAGCTTTAAGAGTACGGAACGGTCCGCCGTGTAAACGGGAGTATCCCCGCAGCGGGCAAAAATCCGATCTGTCTCTTTGTTCCCCGTTCCCTCTTCTATCAAAAAAGATAAGGGCTCGTATCCTCCGTCCAGAGCCCTTTCGATCACTTTCGGACTTTCCGCGATAAAAATTCCCGGTTCCGGCTCAAAGTATCTGAGAAGCTGTACTTCTGAATACTCTCCGTAAATCCTCAGGCTTTCCGATGAAAAATCCTTCACGTTAATAAAGTCTGTCACAGCTCATTCTCCCTTACTGTTCTTTTTTACCTTCAGAGACCGGAGATATTCTTTCTGCTCTTTACTGATCCTGCGGCTTTCGCAAGCTTTCTGGATAGCCTTGTTATGGGTCCAGTTATCCAGATACTGTTTCTCGAGATAGGGAACCGAAGCCTCATACTGTTTTGCCAGAGCCGTAGCAAAATACCAGGCGATCATCATATTGACATAATACTCTTCTGAACGAACTCCCGCCACGATATCCAGATACTCCGGCTGAAAATCCTCATCCAGAAAAAAACGCATCAGCATACCGATCCCATACCGGACCGTATAGGTCTTTCCTGAGGCAATCCATCGGCGGACCGCCTCCAGAAGTTCCTTTTTATGTTTTCCGAACACTTTAGGCGAAAACATATCGCAGGTAGCCCAGTTGTCAATATAGGGAAGAAAGTTTTCCACTTCTTTCATACATGTCTCGTAATCTTTTATCTTTTCGATCACAAAAGCATGTACGTTATTTTCTTCAAAATAATAATGAGGCAGGTCGTTGAGAAAATCCCCGATATCTGGATCTTTTGCCGCTTTTCCCGCATATTTTCTTATATCAGGTGTTCGGACTCCGATCACTCTCTTCTTTTCCACATTCGGCATGAGCTTAGCCTGAAAATCTCTGAAAGGAAGATCCTGCATTTCGAGAAGGTCCTCCCGTATTTTTTCTGAAACTGTTTTCATTCAGAATACTCCTTTGTAAGAACTGCTTCAGTCAATAGAATAGACCCAGTCTTTTTTTCTTTCCGGCGCTTTTGGATACTCTCCGTCTGCATATCCCAGAATACAGTGCCCAATTCCTTCATAGTCGCCCTCTATCCCCAGTGTTTTTAGGATCTCCTTTCCTTCCGGACGCTCAAATTCCTGCTTTGCCCGATGGATCCAACAGCTTCCGATTCCCAGAGAATGTGCCGCAAGCATCAGATTTCCCATGACCAAGCTTCCGTCATAAATATAATTTGCCGAACTTTTGTCCGCCAGCACGATCAATACCACAGGAGCTCCATAAAAAGGATCGCTGTCCGTCCCCATGATCTCCGCATTGAGTTTTGAAAGGCGGTCCCGCACCTCTTTATTGGTAACCGCGATGATCACAGGTGACTGACGGTTCATTCCGGTAGCCGCATAGGTTCCCGCTTCTATGATTTTGTCAAGGATTTCCCCTGGAATCATATCCGGTTTATATTTCCGGATACTCCTTCTTGTTTTTATAGCTTCCAATACTGCGTTTTCTGTCATGCTCTTTCCTCCATTCTGGTGAAATAAATACAATATATGTATATCCTGCTCATCTCTCTGGTCAGAAATATTGTATCATTCCATGAAAATAAAAACAAGTGTTCTTTCTCTCATGTGATGATCGAAAAAATATTCTTGATATTTAGGAGAATAGTTTAATAAAAAGATGCTGTGTATCAACTCAATGATACAACAGCATCTTTTTTGTTACCAAATTTCTTTCTTACATACCGCAAATGTCTTCAGCGCAATTTCTGATGAAAAGACTCTTTATTCACTCTGAACAGCGTCTAAAGCTTCTTCTACCATCTCCTTGCTTTCTATCGGCGTTTCACCTTCTTCAGGTACCGATTCTGTACTCTCTGCTACTACTTCAGCTTCCGGCTCGATATTCTCTGCTACTACTTCAGCTTCCGGCTAGATATTCTCTACTACTGCTTCAGTTTCGGCCTCAGTATTCTCTACTACTGCTTCGGCTTCTGGCTCAGTATTCTCTACTGCCGCTCCAGTTTCAGCCTCAGTATTCTCTACTACCGCTTCGGCTTCCGGCTCAGCATTCTCTACTGCTGCTTCAGTTTCAGCCTCAGTATTCTCTACTACCGCTTCGGCTTCCGGCTCGGCATTCTCTACTACTGCTTCCTGCTCCTCTGGTACAATTCCGATCTGCAGGCTGTCTACTGTCTCCCCGTATTTCATGCTTATCGTCTGCTTTGCTGCCGCTTCATCAAAGTCTGCTGCAAATGTGTAGCCTTCCGGCAGGGTCCAGTCCTCTCCGTATACGAAGTTTGCCATCTCTCCTTCCGGACCGTTCTTGGTCACTACTACCGGAGCAACTCCTATGTCTTCTCCAAACTCACCTACGAAGTTTACCTGCAGTGTTGCTACTGCTTCCTGCTTCTCTGGTACAATTCCGATCTGCAGGCTGTCTACTGTCTCCCCGTATTTCATGCTTATCGTCTGCTTTGCTGCTGCTTCATCAAAGTCTGCTGCAAATGTGTAGCCTTCCGGCAGGGTCCAGTCCTCTCCGTATACGAAGTTCGCTGTCTCTCCCTCCGGACCGTTCTTGGTCACTACTACCGGGGCTACTCCGATGTCTTCTCCGAACTCACCTACAAAGTTCACCTGCAGGGTTGCGGCTGCTTCGTTTACCGTTTTCTGCAGTTCCACATAAATCCATCCGTCGTTGATCTGTGCCGCATCTGTGCTGATTACTTCATAACCTTCTGGAATGTCCGTCAATGCGGCCGGGTCTACTGTGGTGGCGTCTTTGTCCACTACAACTTTTCCTTCCACATATCTGTCTTCCGCCGGGATGTAGTAGTTAACCCCTACTTCTTTCGTGGTCACAATCTGCTGCAGTTCTACATAGATCCAGTTGTCATTGATCTGTACCGCATCTGTACTGATTACTTCATAGCCTTCCGGAATGTCCGTTAATGTTGTCGGGTCTACTGTGGTGGCGTCTTTGTCCACTACAACTTTTCCTTCCACATATCTGTCTTCCGCCGGGATGTAGTAGTTAACCCCTACTTCTTTCGT
>DWYN01000113.1 GCA_019118645.1 Candidatus Blautia excrementipullorum
GCATCTCAGGAAAAATGGGGGTAAAAGCTGAGACGGAGGTCTGGGAGTCGGGAGAGAGCCTGAGAGAGGATCTGGAAAAGAGCTTCCGGCTTGATCTGCTGTTTCTGGATATTGAGCTGGTACAGGCAAACGGCGTCGATGTGGGGAGATTTATCAGGAATGAGCTGAATGATATGGAGATGCATATCGTCTATATCTCATCGAAGCAGAACTACGCGATGCAGCTTTTTAAGATTCAGCCGCTGGACTTTCTGATAAAGCCGGTGCCGGAGGACCAGTTAAGAGAGGTACTGTCCCGGAGTATCCGCCAGAGACGAGACAGCGGCGGTTATTTTGAATACCAGAAGGGCGGCTCATACCGGAGGATTCCTTTGAAAGAGATTGTCTATTTTATGAGCATGGATAAGAAGATTCGCGTTGTGACGAAAAGCGGGCCGGAGGAGTTCTATGGGAAGCTGAAGGAGGCGGTAAAAGGCCTGCCCGGGTATTTTATGACGATCCATCAGTCTTATGTGGTAAATCAGGATTTTATTGCGGAATATACGTATGAAACAGTGAAATTGACGGATGGAGAGGAGCTGAGTATCAGCAGACCTTACCGGAAGGAAGTGCGGGAAAGAATCAGGGAACGCGAGAAACGCCGCCGCGCGGCAGACTGGAGGAAGGAATGATATACCCGGAGATTGATCAGGGCGTCCTGGCAGAATTTATCGTCAATATTCTGCGGGTGTCCATGATAAAACAGGCCGCAGAGCTTTTCCTGACCGGAGGAGAGCGGAAAAAAAGAATGTTTCAGGCTGTCCTTGCTGTTTATTATCTGGCGTCCTCTGCCGCGTACTGCCTGTGGAAGCTTTCTGCTGCTTATGAATTGTTGAACCTTGCGGGCATTCTCGTACTGGTGGGTTTTTATGAGGATGGCTGGAAAAAGAAGATCTGGGCGGCGTCCGTACTGTTCTGTCTGGATATGTGCTGCCTGTTTACTGTGTTTTTTATCTTTGGAGAGGATGCATTATACAACTTCTACCTGGGGACTGCCGCGGGAGTGCTCCTGTTTCTTGCCTGTGTTTTCATACTGCAGCATATTCTTGATGTGGAAGAGCTGAAGGAAGCGGAATTAATCGGGAAGCAGGCCCTGGCGCTGACGGCGGTTCCGGCTGCTGGGGTGGTCCTGCTGTCTGCCGTGATGGGTATGGAAAAGGCACAGGACATGCTCGCGGGGCTTATCTGCGTCTGCGTTCTGATTGTGAATCTGAGTGTCCTTTACCTGTATCATGGGCTGTTAAAAAGCGCCCGGCATCTGCGGGAGCGGGACAGCTACAGGCAGCAGACAAGACTGTATCAGAATCAGCTGGAGGTCATTATGGAGTCCCAGGGCCGCATCCGGGCGCTCCGGCACGATATGAAAAATCATCTTCTTGCCCTGCAGGCCATAGCCGGGAGGGGAGACAGCGGGGAGCTGCAGGAATATCTTCACGGGATGCGTGATTTCATGGTGAATCCATCGGAATATGTGATGACCGGAAACGAGCAGGTAGACAGCCTTTTGAACTATAAAATAGGGAAAGCGGCGGAACGGCTTTCTTCTGTGAAGACAGATATCCGGATTCCGGAGGAGCTGCATCTGAATTCCTTTGATTTGAATGTAGTCCTGGGAAATCTGCTGGACAATGCCGTGGAGTCGGCCATCCAGACAGAAGAAAAAAAGCTGGAGCTCCGGATGCGTGCAGAGAAAGGGCTGCTGTTCCTGAATATCCGCAACAGCTGTCCGGAAAAGCAGACAGAGAGAAAAGGCGGCACCCGGATATCTATATTTCCTACCACGAAAGCCGACCGGGAAAACCATGGAATCGGGCTGAAAAATGTGCAGGCCATCGTAGAAAAATACCATGGGGATATGGAGCTTACATATGAGAACGGGTGGTTTGAAGCGGATATCATGCTGTATCTGAAAGAGCTGTAGTGCGGTATACAGGGAACAGGTGTCCCTTCATATACAGGCATTGAAGACAGCCGGGAAACCTGTACGGGGTGCAGAGGTTTCCCGGCTGTCTTCGCGTTGCTATTCACAGCCGCCCGCCCCTGCAATTTTCGGTGTTTTTACAGGCGAATTTCGGCATGCTGCGTTCAGGCAGGCTGGAAAGAGGTATACTGTAAATGTCCAGAGAAGAGGCCTGGAAGAGTTCCCTGTCCGGAAGACAGGCTTTTTCCGGGCTTTAGGAAAGTCTTACCTGAGGAGGAGGCAGATATGAGAAAGAAGATTCTAAAGACGACTACAGCGGCTGTACTTTTGTCGCTTACCATGTGCAGCTGCCAGAAGATGCCGGAGGCTTCGGCGGACGAGGAAATTCTGCATGCAAAGGATTCGCTTGAGGACGAGATTGCAGGCATCGTGGAAACAGACGACGGGGAGGCAGGTGAGGACGGAACAGCCGGGACAGGCGGGGGCTCAGAGACAGAAAGCGGCAGTACAGGTAAGGAACTGTTCGGCGGACAGGATGCGATTGATTGCCTTATCGGTACGGAAGAAAATGGAATTCGGATTCAGGACCCTGCCGTGCAGGCTCCCGAAGGTGTGTACCATATGGTTCTGGGAGAGAACACTGCCATGAATAAGGAGCTTTTGAAAACATTCCTGGACAGTAATTCCGGAGAAATTCAGGATCTGTCAGAGCAGGAGGCACAGGCACTGGCACAGGAGAAAAATGAGTCTCCGGAAGCATGGGTGGATGTACCAATTTTTGGGACAGGCCCGCTCTATGTCCTGACAGATGAGGTAAAAAGGGCAAGTTTTGACAGAGGAACCTATGCATACTATGAAGATCAGGCTCTACGTGACAGATGCGGGGCTATTTATAAGAATGCGCAGGAAACGAGGTTTGGGGAAAATGAGCTGGCGGATGCGGCGGCAGGCAGCGCTGACTTTTCCATTCAAGACGCGTTAAGCATGCTCTTAGAGAAGATCGGAGCACTTCAGATCACAGAAATCCATGTTTCTGAAGTGTACATGTATGAAAGCAGTGATTTCATGTTCTATGAAATTTATTATATGCCGTCCTGGGAGGGAATGGGTACGGTTCACAGCTTCGGTTCGGTAAGCGATGGGGAACATATTCCCTTCTGCCAGGCATGGGTGTGCAGCGAGGGTGTTGCAAGTGTGAGTCTGGATACCAGCACGGCGGAAGTGATTCAAAAAGAACGCTGTGAAAGCGTGCTGACCTGGGAACAGATAGCGCGGATTCTGGAGACGTATCTGGCAGAGGGGAAGATACATGGAAGCAGCAAAGCGGCTCTGACAGACGTGGAGCTTGTCTACTATCCGTTTTTGAGTGAGGATGAAAAGGAACTGGAGCTGGTTCCTGTCTGGCAGTTGCATGTCCCGCTGTCCATTTGGGTGGAGGATAGTGCGATGTTAAAGGAATTTGGAACAAAGGGGGCGGCCTGGAATATCTGCATCGACGCAGTGACCGGAGAGCTTTTGCGGGTGGTACAGGGATGAAGAGCTTTTGGAGACAGGATTTAAGAAGGGGCTTTCTGAACGCAGGCTTTTTCGCGGGGCTTCTGGCGGTGGCCTGGATTCTGGTGGCCGGGTCCTTCCAGTCGCCTTTGAACAGAAGCAGGAGCACCTACCATATCCTCGCGGATATCTATGCGGCCTCGGGCTTTGGCCCCTTCGCGGCAATATTCCCGGGACTGGCTTACGCGTCTGTCTTTTGTGAGGAATATACGAGCGGATATTTAAAGATGATTCTTTCCAGGATGTCCTGGAAAAAATTCGGGCTGATCCGTATGCTGTCGGCAGCGCTGCCGGGAGGGCTCATGCTGGCGCTTCCGATTGCGGCTACCTGCGGGATTGCGTTTACCTGCGGTATTCCCGGCATACCGTCCGGAAGCGACAGGGGGCTGCTGGATGGAACAGTCGAGTATTATTATATAGAGCATTATGGGGAATGGTATATCTTCGCGGGAAAGGTGCTGCTGGGCTTCCTGTTTGGCTGTATGTGGGCTCTGGCCGGGCTGGCTTTCGCGGTGTGGATGCCTAATAAATACGTGGCACTGATAGGCCCCTTTGTGCTGTATGAGGCTATGTGGCTGAGCCTGGGAACAGGCAGGCTTATGGTGCTGAATCCCATTTACATGTGGCGTGGGAATGATTTGAACAGCTATCCCCTGTCGGTCTTGATGGAGTGTATCTACATCCTGCTGGCCGCGGCGGCGGTCATGCTGGGACTGAAAAGGAGGTGCCGGAATGGGTAAGGCAGGGCAGGTGCTTGGCATTACGAAGAATATGCTCCGACAGGAACAGGGAGAGAAAAGAGCTGTGATGGGCTTCCTTCTGGGAATCGCTCTTCTGGGCTGGCGGCTGCAGCTTTTTCTGAAATACGCCGCAGATATGGGAGAGCCGGTAAATATACTGGAAGCCTTTGTGGTAGTGGTTCATTTATATAAAAATATGCTGTTTCTGCCTCTGGGATGGCTTCTGCTCGTGGCGGATGCTCCCTTTGTAAAGGGAAATGCGTATCTCGTCCTTCACCGGTGCGGGCGCAAGGTCTGGAATCTGGGCATGCTGCTCTATATCGCAGTGCAGGCCTTCCTTTACGCAGCGTGCCTGGCACTGGTCTCGGTGCTTGCAAGCTCGCCTCTGGGATTCGCGGGAAATATGTGGAGCAGTCCGGTCTATGATCTGGCCATGGGGCGGGCGGAGAGTGCGGCGATGGAGGCAGGAATCGATTTTTCGTGGCCGAATATCATGGAAGCCATGCATGTTCCGGAGGCATTTTTCCTCACTCTCCTTTTTCTGTGGCTGTATCTGATGATGCTTGGGATGCTGCTTTATGTATGCACGCTGCTTCTGAAAGGAATCTTTGCCATTCTGGCTGTGTTCGGAGTACAGATAGGCGGATTTCTGCTGCAGGAGGGGATGAGCCCCCAGTTTTCCCTTCTGTCGAAATCCGTACTGGGATATTCCGTAGACGGGAATGGGGGAGAATGGAAAACCGCGCTCCTGTTTGCGGGAATTCTGCTGATTCTGACAGTGATTTCCCTGTGCTTTATCGGACGTGTGGATTTTCAGTTGAAGACAGAGGAGGAGTAGATGGGAAGAGAACTGTTTTTCCTGTTTTTCGCAGGAGTTCCCGCAGAGGATACCGGAGGCTTCCCACTGTATCCCCTGGGACGCTGGCTTTTTCCGCTGAGTATCTGCCTTCTGGCAGTCGGGTTCCGCATGGAGAGAAGCAGGGCCAGCCGTCTCTTTGCAGTGATTCGCTATGGGAAAAGAGGGAAATGGTGGACGGCTCATTTCTGCAGGCATTTGCTGTACGGCGTTCTGACAGGGGCGGCGCTTCTGGCGTCTGGGTTTCTGGTTCAGCAGCTGCTGACCGGGAGGCAGCCGGACAGGCAGGGGATGGAAGCGATGGCGGCAGTCTGCATACTATGGATAGTCCATATGATGACGCTTCTGGCATTGTTTTTCTTCATGGAGCTGTTTATGAAAACGGCAGAACAGAGAAATCTGATTCCTCCGGCTCTGCTGCTGTTGGAGGGGATGAGCTTTCTGTATGGACATTACCACAGGGAGGCCGCCCGCTTTATGTTTGGAAGCTGGGGGATGTATACGCAGAGCAGCCTGTGCGATGGAGCTGGATACCGGACCGTGCCGGTTCTGGCCGCGGAAGCGGCCTGCATCGCGGGCTGCTGTCTGCTGGGATATGGCTTTTTGGCGGGAAGAGAGAAGGAGACCGATTATTTATGGCAAGTGTGATAAAGGTAGAGCATGTGACGAAAAAGTTTGGCGGTGAAACGGTTTTGGAGGATATCTGCCTTGGGTTCCGTAAGGGAGCGATCTATGGCTTCGTCGGAAGAAACGGTTCCGGCAAGACAGTCCTCTTTAAGGTGATTGCAGGTTTTATCAGGCCAACCTCCGGACGGGTGCTGGTGGAAGGAAAGGAGATCGGAAAGGATGTGGATTTCGCTGAAAATATAGGAATTATCATTGAAAATCCCGGCTTTCTGAGCGGGTACAGCGGATACAGGAACCTGGAATACCTGGCGGGAATCCGAAAGAAGATCGGAAAAAAAGAAATAATGGAAAGCATGAAGCGGGTGGGGCTCGATCCACGGAGCCCGAAGAAAGTGAGAAAATATTCTCTTGGAATGCGCCAGCGGCTTGGAATCGCCCAGGCCATCATGGAAAATCCTCATATTCTGATCCTGGACGAGCCCATGAACGGTCTGGACCGGCAGGGCGTGGAGGACGTCCGGGAGCTTCTGCTGGGACTTCGGATGGAGGGAAAGACGATTCTGCTGGCCAGCCATAGCAGGGAGGATATAGAAATCCTGTGCGACGAGGTGTATGAGATGGAGCACGGAGTGATCCGGAAAACATAATGGCGTAGGATTTTAAATGGTTTTTGGTCAAAAGTCTTGACGTTATCAAGAGATATAAAAATAAATGTGAGTCGTTAAGCATGAATTATTATTGCTTGCTGACTCACATTTTTTGATGGTTTTTTTAACATATATAGCTGGTTATTTCTGCTACTTTTTATATATTAGTTGGATACCGTTTTTTTGAATTGCATCTAAATATTTAGATGAAGGTTTACTGTCTGTCACTACCGCATATAAATCTTCGAAATTAAAAAAGGTAATAGTGGATGAATAGTCAAATTTACTCTGATCAGCCATTAATATAACTTTTTTGCTGCATTGTACCACTTTACGTTTAATCTCAGCTTCTAGATAAGTAGTATTGGTAAGCCCACGTTCAAGCGAGACACCAGTAGCTGCCATAAAAACAGCGTTTGTTGAAATATTTGACAGAGCCTCTTGAGTAGAAAAACCTACATAAGAGGATGTAGAGTGGTTATATAATCCACCTAATGCGATAATTTGCAAAGTTGGATATTTGGAAGCTTCATACATAACGCTCAGGGAATGAGTGACAATGGTAATATTATGCTTATGAGATATATGGGGAATAATACATTGTACTGTGGAACCAGAGTCTAAAAAGATAGTATCCCCATCGTTAACCAACTCTGCAGCCATCTGTCCGATTTCCTGTTTGGCGTCTTTGTTTCTGTTAGCGCGGATGGTCATAGGAATTAATCCTTCTTCAGATACAGCGGAAACTCCCCCATAGACCTTGCGGATTCTACCACGCGCAATGACTTCGTTTAAGTCTCTTCTAATTGTATTGACAGATACTTGATAATGATTAGAGAGATTTTCCAGAGAAACGGTCCCCTCTTTTAAAATATACTGCTCCATATCATTTAACCGATCCAATCTCATATTTTTTGCCTCACCTCTGATTTTTTTATTATCTTTAGAATTTTCAATATATATTTGCTTCTTTATGATTTCGTTTTCTGTTTTTTATGCTTTGTGAATGTAAAGTTTAATAAGTGTTTTGATTTTAAAATATGGCTGTTCAAAAACTGGTAATTTACCGCGATTTTATATTGTAGTTACTGGTAGATTTTCTGAATAAGCTGTTCTTATGCAGACATCAACCTTTTTGCGTTAATGGATCTGGAAAATGCTTTTAGTATACGGAGCCATGGGGAATTGTTTTTTGTAAATTAAACATTTTTATATATTATAACAATATTCCGTTGTAAAGTGCAAGAAATTTGAGAAACTTTTTTGGTTTTTTTAAAACAAGTTTAAAGAGCCTTTTTGTTGATAAAATACAGCAATAATACTGAAAGTAAAAGCTTGAAATATTCAAAATACAAAAAGTTAATAAAAAATATAACAAAACTATGCAAAATAAATAAAAATATATTGCAAAAATATGATAAATAATTTATAATAAAACAACAATCAAATAACCAAAAAGCACAAATAGGAGGGTAAAAATGACGAAAGTAAGAGTTGGTGTAGCTGGGTACGGAACAATAGGACAGCGATTAGCGGATGGGGTTGCTCTTCAAGAGGATATGGAATTAGTTGGAGTGGCAGACTTAGCTCCTACATTAGCAATTCGGGCATTGTATGAAAAGGGAATGCCTTATGATTTGTATCTTGTGGATGGAGCAGATAAGGCACAGTTTGATGCATTAGGGATTCCAGTAAGTGGGGATTTCGAGGAATTAATAGATAAAGTAGATATTATGCTTGATTCTTCTCCTGGCGGTGTGGGAGCAAAAAATAAAGAAATATATGAAAAGAAAGGAGTAAAGGCCATTTTTCAGGGAGGAGAAAAAAATTCAGTAGCTGATGTCTTTTTCCATGGGTATGCTAATTATGAAAAGGGTATTGGAAAAGATTATTTAAAGTTAACAAGCTGTAATACTACTGGATTGATTCGATCGGTTGATTGCCTGGATAAAGCTTATGGCATTGAAAAAGTGGCAATTACTATTATTCGTAGAGTGGCAGATCCTGGTGATTACCATCGTGGTCTGACAAATGCATTGCAGATGGATAAAGCTCCTACTCATCAAGCGGTAGATTTGATGACAATTATGCCTCATATAAATGCGACTGGAATTTTGGTACATACACCTGTTACACATGGACATATCATTACCGTGGTAGCTACTGGAAAACAGAAAATTACGAAAGAGATGGCGCTTGAGGCTTTTGAAAAACATCCGCGTATTCGTGTGGTCAGTATTGATGAAGGATTTAAAGGAAATGCTTCTTTCTTTAAGTACGCGAGAGATTTGGGAAATTCTCGAGGAGATATGTATGAAATTGGCCTTTGGGAAGACAGTATTGTAGAAAGCGGAAACGATATTATGTATGCAATTAATATTCCGCAAGAGAGCGTTACAATTCCTGAGACGATGGATGGCATTCGAGCAGCGTGCAAGATGCAGTTAAACGGTGAGGAAGCTACGGCTAAGACAAATGAGTATCTGAAAATAGGACGTTTTAAGAAGAAATAACAAATTTAAATAAAGGTTGTAGTAGTTCCTCCGAAGGGCGGGAAAGACAGCCCGCCCTTTTATGTACAAAAATAGACAGAAGCATTTAACTTGGGTATGTAAAAAAGGAGAGGGTTTTATGCGTTTTGGTATTCGTACGATTGATGATTTTGATGTGAAAGATAAAGTGGTGATTTGCCGGGTGGATATAAACCAGCCAGTAGATAAAAAAACGGGGATGCTTAAAAGCGAAGTTAGGATTCAAGCCTGTGCACCTACTATAAGGGAGCTTTCAGAAAAAGGAGCTAAATTGGTGTTGCTGGCTCATCAGGGCAGTGATATTGAATATAAAAATTTTTATACGACAAAGCCTCATGCAAAAGTTTTGTCAAGGATACTTGGAAAAGAAGTTCAATTTATCGAGGATGTCTGTGGTCCGGCGGCTCTGGAAAAGATTGAAAGTTTAAAACGGGGAGATATTTTACTTTTAGATAATGTTCGTTTCTTGTCAGAAGAACAGACGTTGTTCGAACAGAAACTTTGTTTAACTCATGAACAGCAGGCAGATACATTGCTTATCCGTAAACTTGCGCCATTCGCAGATTTGTATGTTTGTGATGCGTTTGCAGCAGCTCATCGTGATCAGCCTTCTTTATGTGGATTTGAGCAGCTTCTTCCATCAGCAATGGGAAGACTCTTTGAAAAAGAATATTGTGTACTATCAGAATTAATGGAGTGTCCTCAGCGTCCATGTACTTTTGTGTTGGGCGGAGCAAAGATTGCAGATGCATTTTTAATGATGAAAGCGGTTTTAGAAGCCGGGGCGGCAGATTATATTCTTACCGGAGGATTGGTAGCGAATATTTTACTGTTTGCTGCTGGCAAGCAGATTGGGCAGAGAAGTCTGGATTATATATATAAATCCAATTATGGAGAATATATTTCAAAAGCAAAAGAAATGTATAAAAAGTACAGCGAGAATATTGTTTTGCCAGTGGATTTGGCATATACAGAAAATGATTTGAGAAAGGAAGTGCTGACGGAAGAAATACCTGAAAATGCAATGATAACAGATATTGGACAGAAAACAGCAGATATTTATCAGAAATATATCAAAGAGTCTGCCACAGTATTTGTTAACGGACCAATGGGAGTTTTTGAAAAAGAAGCCACAGAATATGGCACGAAGGCTGTCTGGGAAGCTTTGGGTGATACGAAGGCCTATACCGTTGTAGGTGGTGGAGATAGTATCACAGCTACTACAAAGTATGGGAAAACAGAGAAAATTTCTTATATTTGCACAGGGGGAGGAGCATTAATCCGGTTCTTGACAGGCGAAGAACTGCCTGTGGTTAAGGCTTTGCGTTATGGAGCTCATGTAGAAGAAAATCATGTAAAAAGGGAGGAGGGAAAATGAAAATAACGTTAGGATTTGGTGACAAGGAACAGGAAGTAAGGATACCTGACAAAAATATACAGGAAGTATTAGCGCCAAATCAAATCGTACATGGATTATCTGGAGACTCTGAGGTACAACGGGCGCTTATCAATCCGATTGGGAGTCAGAGACTTAAGGAAATTGTAAAACCTGGCGAAAAAATTGCGATTGTTACCAGTGATATAACCAGACCTATGCCTACCAATATAGTGATGCCACTGCTTTTGGAAGAATTAAAACAGGCTGGAGTAGATGAGAATGATGTAACGTTGGTTTTTGCTTTGGGAAGTCACAGAAAACATACCGTAGAAGAAAAAAAGAAGCTGGCAGGTATAGATATATATACGAGAATCCGGTGCGTGGATTCAAATCCGGAAGATTGTATTCGGCTGGGAGTTACAGCACATGGAACCCCTGTGAATATTACGAGAGCTGTAGCAGAAGCAGATCGCCGTATTTGTCTGGGAAATATTGAATACCATTATTTTGCCGGCTATTCGGGAGGAGCTAAAGCGATTATGCCGGGGGTATCCACCAGAGAAGCGATACAGTCCAATCATAGTTTGATGGTAAATCCAAACGCCTGTGTGGGGAATATTACAGCAAATCCACTTAGAAAAGATATTGAGGAAGCGGCAGAATTATGCGGAATAGACTTTATTTTGAATGTGGTATTGGATGAACATAAGAAAATAATTTATGCCTGCGCAGGAGATGCAGTGAAAGCCCATCGTGAGGGATGTAAATTTTTGGATAAGATATATCGAAAAAAAATCCAAAAACGGTCAGATATTGTTATTGTATCGCAAGGAGGAGCTCCTAAGGATCTGAATCTTTATCAGACACAAAAAGCGCTGGATAACGCAAAGCATGCGGTGAAAGATGGTGGTACAATTATTCTTGTAGGTTCCTGCAGAGAAGGAATGGGGGAAAAGAATTTTGAACAATGGATGTTGGAAGCAAAGAAGCCGCAGGAACTGATTGAACGTATCCGCAAAGATTTTCGTCTAGGCGGTCATAAGGCGGCAGCTATAGCGTTGGTATTGGAACGGGCAGAAATTTATCTGGTATCAGAATTGAAAGCGGATTTTGTACGATCTATTTTTATGAAACCCTATGATACTGTGCAGGATGCTTTTGAGGCTGCATTGCATAAACATGGTAAAGATGCGTCAGTAATTGTGATGCCATATGGTGGCTCGACGCTTCCGCAGGCAGAATTTTAAAAGATTCAAATTGATATAGTAGAGAAAGATATCTGCAACAGGTATGTTATTAAAAGCAGGAGGTTTTCTGTTATGATGTTGGAGAAACAATTGGAAAAAGAATTAAAACGTTTTGCACTTGAAATTCGTATTGGGGCGATTGAGGAGTTCAAGGCCCGGGGGTTTGGGCACATAGGAGGCTCTCTTAGTATTGCTGATGTGCTGGCTGTTTTATATGGAGCTGTTATGAAATACGATCCTGAAAATCCGCAAAAAGAGGATCGGGATAAGCTGGTTTGTTCTAAAGGACATGCCGGCCCAGCTGTATATGCGGCATTGGGCCTAAAAGGTTTTTTCCCTTATGAGGATATTAAAACGTTAAATCAGCCAGGAACCAATTTCCCGAGTCATTGTGATCGAAAAAAGACTCCAGGAATTGATATGACCACAGGCTCTCTTGGGCAGGGGACTTCACTGGCTGTAGGAATGGCGCTTGGAGACAGCCTGAAAAAACGAAACTGCCGGACGTATCTTCTTGTAGGAGACGGAGAGATTGATGAAGGTCAGGTATGGGAAGCGGCTATGTTTACTGCTGCTAAAAAAGTAAAAAACCTGGTCTGGTTGATTGATAACAATAAAAAGCAGCTGGATGGTTATACAAAAGATGTCCTGGATTCCGGAGATTTAAGAGCAAAATTCGAAGCATTTGGATTTGAAGCCCTTCGAATTGATGGAAATAATGTGGAACAACTATATATGGCACTAACAAAGCAGGCGGATGATAAACCTCTTGCCATTGTCCTGGATACTGTGAAGGGAAAAGGTGTTAAAGAAGTAGAAATGGCTGCGAGCAATCATTCCATGACTATGACGGAGGAAACATATGACCGTTGGCTTGCGGAACTTCGTGCGGAACTGAACGCAATTTCATAGGAAGGAGAAGAGTAAAATGAAGGTTGTGTACAATGGAGAGAATGATCGTGCGTTCAAAGAGGTGCTGGGAGAAACAATTCAGAGGCTTGCGATAGAGGATCGGGATGTGATTTATCTGGACGCAGATTTGATGAGTTGTATCGGAATGGCGAAATGGGCGGAGGAACATCCAGATCGGGCAATCAATTGCGGCATTGCCGAAGCAAATATGGCAGGTATTTCAGCGGGATTGTCAGCGGTAGGATTTAAGCCGATCATGCATACTTTTGGCCCGTTTGCATCCAGACGGTGTTATGATCAGATTTTTTTGTCTGGAGCTTATGCAGGTAATTCTGTGACGATAATTGGTACAGATCCGGGTGTTTGCGCGACATTTAACGGAGGAACACATATGCCGTTTGAGGATATGGCTTTGTATCGGGCAATTCCAGGAGCTTATGTATTTGATATGACAGATACGGCCATGCTGGAAAGCGTATTGAGACAATGCAAAGATCTTCCGGGGATAAAATATATTCGTGTGGGGCGGAAAAATAACAAGAAAATATATGAAACCGGTTCACAGATGGAGATAGGCAAAGGAATTTTAGTAAAAGAAGAAGGGGATGATGCTGTGGTGTTTGCCTGCGGCATTATGACAGCAAAGGCATTGGAAGCCGCAGAAATATTGAAGAAAGAGGGGATTGGAATTGCTGTCATAGATATGTTTACTGTGAAACCTTTGGACAGGCAAATGACGCTGAAATATGCAGAGAAAACCGGTGCAGTAGTAACGGCTGAAAATCATAATCGGATAGGCGGATTGTACAGTGCGGTTTGTGATGTGCTTGCTGAGAAACTTCCGCTTCCGGTGGAGTGTGTAGCTGTAGAAGATGAGTTTGGAGAGGTGGGACCACAGGATTATCTGGAAAAACGTTTTGGCTTAACAGCAGAGCGTATAGTAGAGAAAGTTCGTCTGGCCGTATCCAGAAAAAACAGGAGGCAGACTGTATGAGAAATTGGAAATTTGGAGTTTCATCAACAGATGAAGCTCCGGAGAGCGCACCTTTGCTTTTAAAAGGGAATATTGTAGACAATCTGCAAAAAGCCGGAGAATTAGGATATGATGCCATTGAAGTTCATACCCGGGAGGATATAGAACTGGATTATAATGAAATTTTAAATCGTATGAAAGAAACTAAGGTGCGTATTGCACAAATTGTGACGGGCCGTCTGAATACGGAGGCCATGTGCAGTCTGATGGATGACAGACCCTATGTAACAGAAGCGGCTATGAAAGGAATGTATCAGTATATAGACATGGCTTCTGCTTTGGAGGCTGATATAGTAGTTGGCTGGGTAAAAGGAAATGTACCCGTTGGGAAAGCACCGGAAAAATACCTGTCGCGTTTGGCTGGAAATCTGCATAAGCTTAATGATTATGGAAAGAAAAAAAATGTAAAAATTAATCTGGAAGTAATTAATCATTATGAAGTAAATGTATTTACTAAGTGTGAGCAGCTTGTTGATTTTCTGGACAAATATAAGCTGGATAATTGTTATGTTCATTTGGATACTTATCATATGAATTTGGAAGAGGACAGTTTTGAAAAAGCGATTTATATTGCTGGTGATAAACTTGGTTATTTTCATATTGCTGATAATCAGCGCTGGTATCCTGGAAGCGGACAGATTGACTTTTCTGCTATTTTTCAAGCTTTGGAAAAGATTAATTATGGTGGATATATAACTGTAGAGTGTTTTTGCCATGGAGATGGTGTATACACTGCTCGGAAGGCTATTGAATATTTGAAGAGAATAACTCAAAATATCACAAAAATATCCTCATAAATTTTGGTAAATCAAGCGCCCTGCGCTATGAATACTAAAATTTGGTTATTTTGACATTATTTTAATTACAAAAAATGGTGATTTAAAAAATGTTTAACAAAGAATTACTAATAAATAAACAAAAATATATTAAAAATATTGACAAAATAGTGTGAATGAGGGTATACTATTTGTATCTTAAAACAAATGAGAATGTGTTTCTTAGAAAAAAGGAGGAAATGGGATGAAAAAAAGTATTCGTAAATTTTTAGGTATTGTTCTTTCGGCAAGTATGATTGCTGTATTGCTGACAGGATGCGGCGGGGGTAATTCTAATACGGATACAGCAGAAGAAACTTCTACAGAGGGAACATCCGGAGATTCATCGGATACAATTAAAATTGGCTGGTATGGCCCGCTTTCGGGTTCCGCAGCATCGGTGGGAACGACAGGCGATCAGGCTGCGAGACTGGCGGTAAAACAGGTGAATGAAGCAGGCGGTGTCCTTGGAAAGCAGGTTGAGTTGATTGAGTATGATGATGAAGGAGTGACAGAGACATCTGTAAGAAATGTGACTCGTTTGATTGAACAGGATAATGTTGTGGGAATTGTCGGTTCACATTTATCTGCAGCGGTTTTGGCAACATCGGATATTAATGAGGAGGCTCATGTTGTTCAGTTTGGAACGGGTACCTCTGAAATCTGGACCAATATTGGTCTTTCCTATACATTCCGGCCGACTGTATGCTCTGCTTTATTTAATCAGGCATGTTATGATTCAATGGTTACTATGGGGGCAACCAAAATCGCAACGATATCTGCAGAGACAGAATATGCACAGACAGCAACTGCAACTGTGGTTAATTTAATCGAAGAAGGCGGAGTTATGGAAGTTGTGGATCAGGAAGGTTATACATCCGGCGATACAGATTTCTCTGGACAGGTAACAAAGATCCTGGCATCCGGAGCTGATGGAGTTTTACTTAACGGTGGCGGAGAAGATCTGGGCAAGATTGTAAGAGCGCTTCGTATGCAGGGATATGAGGGGTACATTTACGGTATTGAGTCCCTTGCAGATCAGCAGACACTGGAGTTGGCTGGTGACTATGCGGATGGCGTAATTTTCAGCTGCTGTTACTTTGTACCACAGAGCGTGGATGATGCGTTAACGGATGCAGAACATGATTTCCTGGTGGCATTCCAAGAGGAATATGGAGAACTGCCTGTTTCAGAAGTGGCTTACAGGGCATATGACGGAATGAATATACTTTTACAGGCAATAGAACTGGCTGGCAGCACAGATGGAGATGATATTCGAGAGGCAATACTGTCTAATACCTTTACTGGTATAGCGGGTGAATTTGATTTTTCTGATGGATCAGGAGAAGGCATTACTTCAGGAACTACTTATGTAATTGATAAAGGAAAGATCGTCACTTTTGATTCATATCTGGAGGAAATACAGTAAGGTTTCAGGCTGAGGGCGATGGAAGGTGAAACGGAAATCGCCCTCTTTATTTATAAATATTATAAAACAACGAGAGGAGAATTTAAGGATATGCTTTTATCTCTGACAATCAGCGCAATTGTCATAGGCAGTGTGTATGGATTGATTGCACTGGGGTACAGTCTGATTTACTCAGCCTCTGGTCTGATGACATTCTGTCAGGGCGAAATATTGATGTTTGGGGCGTTTATCGGGTTGACATTTTTTCGATATTTGGAATGGCCGTTTTTAATAGCGTTGCTTTTGACCATGTTAATTATGTTTGTTCTTGGAATGTTGATAGAGCGTCTGTTAATTCGGCCGATTCTTAGCAGGCATGCAACTGATATTTATATTGTTTTGGCTACCATTGCATTGGGAATTGTTATCACTAATGTGGCTCAGCAGATCTGGGGAACACATGCTGTACAGTTTCCTGCTATATTTGGAGTAGATACGATAAATATTCTGGGAACCATGGTACAGCCGGAGGCATTTGTGTGTATCTTTGTTGGCGCTTTTGCTATGCTGGGAATCCATTTGTTTATGAATAAAATGAAATTTGGAACATCCATGAGAGCTGCGGCTATGAGTCCAATGGCGGCACGGTCGGTAGGTATTAATGTGGATTTAACTACGGGAATTACATGGGGAATGTCTTGCGCGCTGGCCGGAGTTGCTGGAATCCTTTTGGGCCCGGTGCAGGGTGTAAGTATTTCCATGGGATCTACGATTGGTACAAAAGCTTTTGCAGCTGCCGTAATTGGAGGATACGGTAACATGTATGGAGCTATTATCGGAGGACTTATTATTGGCTTTACGGAAACTTTTTCTGCCGCATACATTACCTCAGACTACAAAGATTTTATTACTTATGGACTTTTGGCACTATGTATGGTCTTTCTTCCACGTGGAATTCTGAAAGGTGATGTTTATGACAGATGATAAAACAGGAGGGAAAGCATCATGAAATTAAGAAAAATATTTCCTGCCGCGATACCTGTCATCGTTGCAGTATTGTTTCTGGCGGCCATCAGCAATAACGCCTATTATCTTACGATATTTGTATTTTGCGGCATTTATGTAATCGCTGTATCAGGTCTGGATATTTTGTTTGGTTATTCTGGACAGATTTCACTGGGACATGCCATGTTTTATGCTTCGGGAGCATATACGTCAGGTATCCTGACAACAAAATTCGGTGTGAATCCCTGGCTGGCTATTTTAGCAGGACTTCTTGTCACTGCACTTCTGAGTTTTATTGTAGCGCTGCCAGCTTCGCGTCTGGTTCATCAATTTTTGGCACTGCTGACTATTGCTGCTGGTAATATGATGTATGTGTTTCTGAGCAAGGCTACCAGCATAACCAATGCCATGGCTGGTATCCGTCAGATTCCGGATCTAAGTATATTCGGATATGAGCTTCATTCAAATTTGAGCTTTGCCATATTTACTTTACTTGCAGTGTTTCTGTTTTTGTTTATTAAACTTCGACTTATTAATTCTTCGACAGGCAGAGCTTTTATGGCTATTAGAGAAAATACAACGGCAGCCGGTGGAATGGGAATCAATGTACGAAAATATAAGATTATGGCGTTTATTATAAGTGCGTTGTTTACTTCATTTGCAGGCTCCATGTATACTCATTTTGTAGGTTATATCAGTCCGGAAACTTTTGAGAGCTCTTTGTCTACGATGTTGATGACTATGCTTTTGTTTGGTGGTATGGGTAATACCGCAGGGCCTATTTTGGGAGCTGTTGTTATTGCTGTTATAAACGAATCTCTTCAGAGTTTTAATACCTACAAGACATTGCTCTACGGGATTCTGATTTTGGTAGCGGTTCTATTTATGCCCCGTGGCTGTTATGGACTTGTGACGGATTTGGGAATTAAGATCAAAACTCTTTCAAGAAAGCTGGTGAAGAAAAATGTTAAAAATTGATCGGGCGACCATTAAATTCGGAGGACTGACAGCCGTAAATGAAGTGAGCTTTGAGGTGGAAGACGGAGCTATTTTTGGATTGATTGGCCCTAATGGAGCAGGTAAAACCACTTTGTTCAATATTATCAGCGGTGTATATGCTCCGAACAGCGGCAGTGTATGGCTCCAGGATGAAGAGATTACAGGCCTTCAGCCATATCAAATATGCAATAAAGGAATTGCCAGAACCTATCAGAATATTAATCTTTTCCAGACCCTGTCTGTCCTGGAAAATGTAAAAATAGGATGTCATGATAAAATCAAATCTGGCCTTCTTGCCAATATTTTGCACACAAAATCTCAGCGGACAGAGGAAAAGGCAGTTTATGAAAAATGTATGGAACTTCTGAAATTTGTAGGATTGGAGCAAAAGGCAGAATTGGTCGCAAAAAACCTTTCCTATGGGGAACAGCGGCGCCTGGAAATTGCCCGTGCTATAGCTACTGAGCCCAAAATGCTGCTGCTTGACGAACCGGCAGCAGGGATGAATTCCAAAGAAAAAATGGATTTAACCGAACTGATTAGGAAAATCAACAAAAGAGGAATGACTATTCTTTTGGTGGAACATGATATGAAGCTGGTTATGAATATTACACATGAAATAAGCGTATTAAATTTCGGTGTAAAAATAGCGCAGGGTACGCCGGAAGAAATCCAGCAGAATCCGGACGTGATTGAAGCATATCTGGGAGGTGGCTTGATTGGCGAATAGAATTCTGGAAGTAAACAACTTTTCTTATGCCTATGGCAGAATTCGGGCAGTAGATAATATTTCTTTCTATGTGGAAGAAGGAGAAATTGTAACTCTAATTGGAGGAAATGGCGCAGGCAAGACTACTACCTTAAGGGCTATATCTGGGCTGATTCGAGGGGGTCAGAGCGGATCGGTTCTTTTTGAAGGTAAAGAAATTCTGGGGATGAGCGCTCACCGCATTACTGGTCTTGGTATTGCGCAATGTCTGGAAGGACGTCAGGTATTTCCGCATCTTACGGTAAAAGAAAATTTACAAATGGGTGCGTTTCTACGCAAAGATAAAGATGGTATTGCAAAAGATTTCGAATATGTATATAGTCTTTTCCCAAGATTGAAAGAAAGAGAACATCAAATGGCGGGTACACTTTCAGGAGGAGAGCAGCAGATGCTGGCAGTTGGAAGAGGCCTGATGATGAACCCAAAACTTTTGATGATGGACGAGCCTTCTTTGGGACTTGCGCCAATTGTAGTAAATGGTATTTTTGATATTATAAAGAAAATCAATGCAGACGGGAAAACAATTTTACTTGTGGAACAGAATTCCAATGCGGCTTTGAGTGTGGCTCATCGAGGCTATGTAGTGGAGACGGGGCATATTGTCATGAGTGATACAGCAAAAAAACTACGTTCCAGCGAGGAAGTGCGAAAGGCATATCTGGGACTTGAATAAGGGGGTCAAGAGTGCGATGGAAAAAAGAAAGATGATGACTTTTGATTTTTCGACTCGTCTGACAATAGATGTTCTGGCCAGTGTTTTCCTGCTGTTTCTTACTGTGAAACTTTTTGCTGGAGTGGTGGAGGGCAGCCAAACAAGGGTGGGAAATTTAATCCTTATTGTGTTTGCGCTTCTGTTTTTGGCCGGAGGGTGTGCCGGAATTTTGAGAAGTATTATAAGGTACAGAAAGTATAAAACCTGTAAAGAGAAAGGAGGAAAATTAGATGCCTGAAGGAAAAGCTAAGGAAGCCCGTGCATTTGGAAGCCCGTCCAGGTATATTCAGGGACCTGGAGAAATCCGAAATTTGCCGGTATTCGCATCCAATTATGGGAAAACTGCACTGGCAGTTATCGATCCCTTTTTTTATCAGGAATACAGTCAATGGATTCCTGAACTCTTTGAACAACATAATATGATGGCTTACACGGTAGAATTTCCGGGAGTGTGTTCGACAGATACTCTAAATCATCTGATAGAGTATTGCAAAGCGCTTCCGCAGATTCCAGATACATTTATAGGAATCGGTGGCGGACAGACCTGTGATATTAATAAAGCACTGGGGGCTGCTTTTCGGAAAGCATTTATTAATGTTCCTACATCATTAGCAACGGATGCACCAACATCAACGCATTCTATTATTAATGATGAAGGGAAAATGCCATACTTGATGGTTCATTATAAAAACCCTGATTATGTAGTAGTTGATACAGAAATTACAATCCAATCACCAGCGTTTATGTTTGTTTCGGGAATTGGAGATGCGCTTGCTACTTATGTAGAAGCCTGCGCCTCTTACGCCAATAATAATGTGTGCAATGCGGGAGCGGGTGTTTATAAACCAACACAATTGGGAATGGCCGCAGCAAAGCTGTCTTTTGATATACTATTGGAAAAAGGAGTTGCAGCAATCCGAGCGGCAGAGGCACATTTGCGTACTCCGGCATATGAAGATGTAGCTGAGGCTACCGTGCTTTTATCGGGGCTTGGTTTTGAATGCACTGGCGTGTCTATAGCACACGGATTGCAGGCTGGTTTTCATGTGCTTCCAGGAAAACCTCTTATGCATGGAGCTGGAGTAGGATACTGTATGTTAATACAGGTAATTATTGAAAATGATATACCGCGGTTTGAAAAGCTGTATTCCTTTTGTAAGGAAATCGGCCTTCCGATATGTACGGCGGATATTGGATTAACAGCAGAAAATAGAAATGAATATGTAGAAAAGCTGGTGGATGAAGTATACGGGAAACGCTGGAATGTATGTAATATGCCCATGTACATATCTAGGGATATGTTGATAAATGCGATATATTATCTGGATTTATATGCAGAGGCACATTAAAGAGGAGAAAAGGAAAATGCCATCTTTAATAGAAAGAATAAACGAATTATTTCCCGGTACCGAAGCAAGTGTTATGCAGGAATCTTTTGCGTTTCAGGGTGGAATGCAGGCGGTTTGTGCAAACATTGATGGCAGAGAGCAGCTCGTAGTGTCTGGAACGGGTATGGAAATGTTTCGGGGACGGACGGTGGAAATAGAGAAGTCTGAAGGAGAAACGCTTCGGATTTGTGAAATGGATCATGAGAATTGCTTATCTTTGAAAAAATGCTTTTCTTATACACTTCCTGTGGCTTTTGGAAGAGAATGTGCTTCTATTGGATGTGGAGATAGGCTTGGTTTGGCTGGAGTAGGACAGTTGGAAGCGGTGAAAAAAACAGAAATCCGTCCAGTTATGGCACAGCAGAGTCTGCGGGAGTTAACGCTGACAGGACGCAGCTATGAAAATGTAATGGATGCTGCGGCCTGGGCGGTATTTAAGACGGGATATCGTTCTGGATATGGTGCGGATGGCGATCATCTAAAGACTGTAGAAGAAGTAGAACAAGCACTGGCTCATGGCATGTCGATGATTACATTGGATTGTTCTCTGGCTTTGTGTGAGCTTCCTGAGGGTGCTTTAAAGAGACGGGAGCTTTATGAAAGGCTTCCTGAGTCGTTAAGGAGAGATCTGGAAGACGAGTATCTGCATGATAAAGATGCAGAGGGATTAGGGCTCTTTTTTAATCAGCCGCTTTTAGAAGAGACTATTGTTGTATATTATGATGCTGTGCAATTGGCAGAGAAAGTATGGGAATTGATACAGAATGTAGATTATCCGGTGGATTTGGAGATTTCGCTGGATGAAACGGCACATAAGACATCGTTAGCTGCACATTACTTTGTTGCAAGAGAGTTGGAAAAGAGGAAAGTTATTCTTACAAGCCTGGCGCCTCGCTTTGTAGGAGAATTTCAGAAAGCGGTAGATTATATTGGAGATATAAATGAGTTTCAGATGAATCTGAGAGAGCACACAAAAATTGCGGATTATTTTGGGTACCGGATAAGTGTGCATTCAGGAAGCGATAAGTTTCGCATTTTCCCGGCTGTGGAAAAAGAAACGAAAAAAAGATTTCATTTGAAAACATCCGGCACCAGTTATCTTGAGGCTTTACGTGTAATTGCATCTGAAGAACCGGAATTGTATCGAAAAATTCATCAGGCTGCTTTGAAAAAATTTGATGAGGCAAAAAAATACTATGAAGTACATTGTGTACCATCCAGAGTAACTGTATTGAGCGATGTGTCAGATGATAAATTATCTGAATATTTAGAACAGGATGATGCAAGACAACTTCTCCATATAACTTACGGTGCAATTTTGAAAGACGATCAGACATTGCATGAAGAGTTGTATCAGGCTCTGCATAGGCATGAAGAAGAATACAAGAAAGGGGTCCAGCTGCATTTTGAAAGACATCTAAGAGCTCTTGGGTTTATACAGTAAGGATGTGTGTTCAAATAAAGAACTCACGAAAAAACGAATAGAGGAAATAGTAAATTATTTTCAATAGCATACCGCTTTCGTTATAGATTATCAGAAATAACGAAAGCGGTTTCTTCGTATATTTTTGTAGATTATTGAAGTTTTGTAATGACTAAAATGAGTGTATTCTAGGCGGAGCAGACACAATAGAGTATAATTTGGTTAGAATACACCAATTGTTTTGAGAAAAGAAAGTTTTTATACAATATTTTGTTAAATATTTCATAATGGGGAGGAGATAATGTATGCTAACTCCGATTACGGAAATGACAGAGCAGGAAATAAGAGAGATCGGCGATGCTTTTGCAGATTATGTCTATGAAGACGGAGAAGAAGGGATGTTCTCCATCTTCGGAAGCAGAGAAAAGGTCAGTCGGTATATCTGTGCCTTCGCGCGGGCGGCGCTCAGATGCGGTTGGATGTGGGCAGTAGGAGAGAACAGGGAAGGATTTCTTGCTGTCAGCAGCTCTGACAATCCGGTTCCGGCTTCCATTATGGCTGGCTTTTTGTGGAACTGTCTGCGTATTCTCGGTCTGAAAGACGCGTTTTATCTGGCAAAAAGTCTGAATGCGGGCGGAAGAACGCTGGAAGAGAGCATGAAAAAAGCAAAACAGCCTTTTATGAAAATTGAGATGCTCTGCATCAGAAAGCCCTATCAGGGACAGGGGCATATGCGGGAGGCTCTGGAGGCGGTTTTCCGGATGGCGGATGAGAAAAAGGTCTCCTGTATTCTGGATACGGACGGCCGTCTGAAAATGGAGAAATACTGCCATTTCGGCATGCGGCTTGTGCGGACCAGGAGGATAACAGAAACCATACGCATGTATGATTTGCTCAGAGAACCAGAGACGGAACGGCCGGAAAATATTTATGGCAGTTTTCCGGAAAAGGATGCGGAAAAGCCAGAAGTTAGTTAAAAAATAGACAAAAAATGACCGGCATAACCGTGGCTTTTTACAACAAATTTACCAAAGAAGCCTTGACAAATATTGCAAATGTGTTACACTAGAAATGTGCGCAGGGTTTGGTCGTTGACCACATATCCGGCGCATATTTTACGTTCAGGCATGAGCCGTGCAGAAGCCGCAGAAGGCGGCAGGAGCGCACTCGTGCGCGAGGGACGGCCCTGCAGGACGTAAAAGCGCCGGGGAGAGAAACTATATAACAGGAGGAACATTGCAATGGCGAAATGGGTGTATTTGTTTAAGGAAGGAAACGCTGGCATGCGCAACCTTCTCGGAGGCAAGGGAGCGAATCTGGCCGAGATGACAGGCCTGGGACTTCCGGTGCCGCAGGGGTTCACAGTGACGACAGAGGCGTGTACCCAGTATTATGAGGACGGAAGACAGATTAACGATGAGATCATGGGCCAGATTATGGAGGCCATGACAAAACTGGAAGAGATGACAGGAAAGAAGTTCGGAGATAAGGAAAATCCGCTTCTGGTTTCCGTACGTTCCGGCGCGAGAGCATCCATGCCCGGTATGATGGATACCATCCTGAATCTTGGACTGAATGAGGAAGTAGTGGAAACCCTGGCAGAAGCATCTGGCAATCCCCGCTGGGCCTGGGACTGCTACCGCAGATTTATCCAGATGTATTCTGACGTGGTGATGGAAGTCGGAAAGAAATATTTTGAAGAACTGATTGACAAGATGAAAGCGGAAAAGGGCGTGAAGCAGGATGTGGAGCTGACCGCAGAGGATCTGAAGGAACTGGCAGGCCAGTTCAAGGCTGAGTACAAGGCAAAGATCGGCTCTGATTTCCCGTCTGACGCAAAAGAGCAGCTGGTAGGCGCTGTGAAGGCTGTATTCCGTTCCTGGGACAACCCCAGAGCGAACGTATACCGCCGCGACAATGATATCCCCTATTCCTGGGGAACCGCTGTCAACGTACAGATGATGGCATTTGGAAACATGGGCGACGACTGTGGTACCGGCGTGGCATTTACCCGTGACCCGGCTACAGGTGAGAAGGGACTGTTCGGCGAATTCCTTACAAATGCGCAGGGCGAGGACGTGGTTGCAGGCGTCCGGACTCCGATGCACATTTCCGAGATGGAAGAGAAATTCCCGGAGGCATTCAAGCAATTTAAGGAAGTATGTGATATTCTGGAGAAGCACTACAGAGACATGCAGGACATGGAGTTTACCGTAGAGCATGGAAAGCTGTATATGCTTCAGACACGTAACGGAAAGAGAACCGCTCAGGCGGCTCTGAAGATTGCCTGCGATCTGGTAGATGAGGGCATGAGAACCGAGGAAGAGGCAGTGGCGATGATCGATCCCCGTAACCTGGACACGCTTCTTCATCCCCAGTTTGACGCAGCCGCTCTGAAGGCAGCCACGCCTATGGGCAAGGGCCTTGGAGCTTCTCCGGGAGCTGCCTGCGGCAAGATTGTATTTACGGCAGACGATGCGGTAGCATGGGCAGAGAGAGGCGAAAAGGTAGTTCTGGTTCGTCTTGAGACTTCTCCGGAAGATATCACGGGCATGAAGTCCGCTCAGGGTATCCTGACTGTCCGTGGAGGAATGACTTCTCATGCAGCTGTAGTTGCCCGCGGTATGGGTGAGTGCTGCGTATCCGGATGCGGCGATATTGTCATGGATGAAGCCAATAAGAAATTCACTCTCGGCGGCAAGGAATTCCATGAGGGAGATCCCATTTCTATCGATGGTACCACAGGAAATATCTATGACGGAATCATTCCGACGGTAGACGCTACGATTGCAGGCGAATTTGGACGTATTATGAGCTGGGCGGACAAGTTCAGAACCATGAAGGTCCGCACGAACGCAGATACGCCGGCTGACGCAAAGAAAGCGGTAGAGCTGGGAGCAGAAGGAATCGGACTGTGCCGTACAGAGCACATGTTCTTCGGCGAGGGAAGAATCGACGCGTTCCGTGAGATGATCTGCGCGGAGACAGAGGAAGAGAGAGAAAAAGCCCTGGAGAAGGTTCTTCCTTATCAGCAGGGAGACTTCGAAGAGCTGTATGAGGCTCTGGAAGGAAATCCGGTTACCATCCGTTTCCTGGACCCGCCTCTTCATGAGTTCGTTCCCACAGAGGAAGAGGATATCAGGAAGCTGGCGGAAGCTCAGGGCAAGACAGTGGAGCATATCAAGGCGATTATTGACAGTCTCCATGAGTTCAACCCGATGATGGGACACCGCGGCTGCCGTCTGTCCGTGACCTATCCCGAGATTGCAAAGATGCAGACAAAGGCTGTCATCCGCGCGGCTATCAAGGTGAAAAAGGCTCATCCGGACTGGAATCTTGTGCCGGAGATCATGATCCCGCTGGTGGGAGATGTGAAAGAGCTGAAATATGTAAAGAAATTTGTGGTTGAGACTGCAGACGCTGAGATCGCGGCGGCAGACAGCGATCTGAAGTATGAAGTAGGTACGATGATCGAGATCCCCAGAGCCGCTCTCATGGCGGACGAGCTTGCCGGGGAAGCGGACTTCTTCTGCTTCGGTACCAACGACCTGACCCAGATGACCTATGGCTTCTCCCGTGACGACGCAGGCAAGTTCCTGGTTGCTTATTATGAAGCGAAGATTATGGAGAATGACCCGTTTGCGAAGCTGGATCAGAACGGCGTGGGCAAGCTGATGAAGATGGCTGTCGAGGCAGGCAAGGCGGCTAATCCGAAGCTGCATGTGGGAATCTGCGGCGAGCATGGCGGAGATCCCAGTTCCGTAGAATTCTGCAATTCCATCGGACTGGACTATGTATCCTGTTCACCGTTCCGTGTACCGGTTGCGAGACTGGCAGCGGCTCAGGCAGCGATTGCCGCAAAATAAATGAAAACGGATCAGGTTATATAATATATAAAAACGAGCGCACTGCCGGAAACGGCGGCGCGCTCATTTTTTTGACTTGTGCGCCTGGCGGCGCACGTTTCTCAAGGGTGCAAGTCCCAAATCCACCCGGTAGTGGGAAGGATATAGCCGAAGGCAAGGGTGTCCATCGCGAGGTGGAATCTGAAGGAAGCCGGATATGGGGAACCTACTAACCCATGGGCAAACCTCTGGTCTGACGGACAGAAATCGCATAGAAGGCTGTACATGAGGGTAAATCTGCAAGCCAAGATAAAGCCCGATAGCTACACGGAATCATGTGCAGTAGATGCGGCAGATAGATGGAGGGAAAGAAACGTGTGGTACCCAGGGAGGTCTGTACGGAACGCTCTGAAAGGAGTAACCATTATCGAGAGGTAATGCTG
>DWYN01000114.1 GCA_019118645.1 Candidatus Blautia excrementipullorum
GTGACTATGCTTCGGGATATTCCTCCCGTAACGGTCTGTTTTGATTTCGCCCCGATACTTCTTTCTGCGGTTCTGATCTGTCAGATTCTCTATGTCATAGCCGACAGTAAGCGTGAGCTGATTGGTCACAAGCCCTTTTTCTACCAGATCCAGCACCAAAGCATCCGTCATTTCCTTTACAACAAGCTTTGCTTTTTCAAAGTCATAGGGATATTGCAAAACTTGCCCGGAACCAATGCTGTTTGACTCCGGCTTATATGCCTTAATGTCAGCAATGGTGCATGGCTCCCAGCCCCATGCATGATCGATCAGTAATTCGGCATTGACGCCGAACAGCTTATAAAGCAAATCCTCGTTGTAATAGTCGTTTGGTTTCCCGACGGAGCACCGTGCGATATCTCCCATTGTGAACAACCCGTTTTGCGCAAGCTTTTTGGCATATCCGCCGCCCACGCGCCAGAAATCGGTCAATGGATGGTGGCTCCATAATTTCCGGCGATAACTTATCTCGTCCAGCTCCGCGATCCGCACGCCGTTTTTGTCCGGCGGGATGTGTTTCGCTTCGATGTCCATGGCAACCTTGCAAAGATAAAGGTTCGGCCCGATCCCGGCGGTCGCGGTAATGCCGGTTGTTTTAAGAACGTCTAAAATAATTTTCATGGCAAGCTCTTTTGACGACATCTTATATGTTTTCAGATAGCCGGTCACGTCCATAAACACCTCGTCAATGGAGTATACGTGCATATCCTCCGGCGCAATATATTTCAGATAAACCGCATATATGCGGGCGCTGATTTCCATATACCGCGCCATTTGGGGCGGTGCAACGATATAGTCAACCGCAAGCTCGGGATGTGTATTTAATTCATTGTAATCGGAGGATGCCCCGGTAAACTCTTTTTGCGGAGCCTGGCGCTTCCGATATACGTTCACTTCTTTAATTTGTTGCACAACCTCAAACAGCCGCGGCCTGCCGGGGATCCCGTAGGATTTCAGGGATGGCGAAACGGCAAGGCAGATCGTTTTTTCGGTGCGGCTCTCGTCAGCCACCACCAGATTGGTCGTCATGGGGTCCAGCCCCCGTTCCATGCATTCGACCGAAGCATAGAAAGACTTTAAGTCAATAGCAAGATACATTTTGTTTTCCATGCTCCGGCAGCCTCCTTTTTAATTTTTATCAACTATTATTCGCGGTGAAGCCCGTAGTATTCATTCAATATTTCCGCTAAAATCCCCGGGGCTTCCTCATTTACGATATGTCCGGTATTTTCAATGATTTTCAGCTTCGCGTTTTTCATATTCCCCGACAGGAAGTGCGCCGCTTTCCTGTTTGCAGTATCCTTTTCCCCGCAAATAACCAGCACGGGGCACTTAATATTTTGAAGCCTGCCGCCAAAATCCAGGCTTTTCATGGAATTCCCTAAAAGAAACGTATCCTTTTTGTTAAACGCCATATTCTCAAAAACAGACTCCGGCAAAAACCTGAAAATCATGTTTTGAAATGCGAATGCAAGCTTTGGGATTTTGTACGGCGTGCCGATCAAAACCAATGTTTTCGTTTTCTCCGGGAAGTCCAAGGCGTAATTTAACGCTAAAATGCCGCCCAATGAAATACCGCACAGGTGAACCGGCCCATCGATTGCGTTGCAATACCGTACAAACGAATCATACAGGTTCGCATAGCTTGCGGTTTTCCCGTTCAGAAGGGAGCAAAGCTCCGGGCAGAGTATATCGCATCTGTTTTCCATATGGGCAACTGTCTTCTCCCAGCTTGACGCCTTGTGCCCGGAACCGTGGATCAGGATCTTTTTCATATAAGACCTCATTTCTTCTTTATCGGGTGACGCACAACTGTTTTCAGCCGGCTCACATCGCATTTTCTCGGATCGCTCAGATAGATTTCGTGATGGTATCTCGTGTCCGTAATATCCAGCTCATACCCGTTTGATTTCATATAGTCGTGCATTAAATCAATAGTAGTAGGCTCATCGTCGTAAGAGCCGATGTGCATACACTGAACACACAGTCCCTCATCATAGGGGAAGAACTCAACTTTAGAAAAATCCTGCTTTTTCTTTTTTGTTGCTTCCCGGACTGCCCACTCAAAATCTTCCTTCGTTACGAAATCCGGCAGCCGGATCATAGAAATAAAGTGCATATCTTCTTTTCTTGCATAATCAAGTCCCTGTGTGTTTTCCTGCCACCAAAGACCTTCAAGGGGCGGCACGACATACTCAAAGAACCCCTCAATTTTATGCGTCCCCTTGTAGCTCATCTTTATGGTAAAGGCAATACCGTACAGCAAGCCGATTGAGTTTTTGTATTCTCCGTTTTCCTCATTGGGATTGCCTTTTCCCCGGACTGCGATATAGTTCATTTGAGGAATCTCTATAATACCGGGCTTGTTCTTCGGCATATAAAATTCCTTGTATTCTTTCTTGTAGTCAAAAGCCATTTTATTCGTCTCCTTATCAACCAAATATGTTATCACTTACATCTTCCTGCTCGATAACTTAGGATTTGTACTCTTACAATAAGCTTCCTTTTAATCCTTTTTTGAAAACTAATACAGCTCTTTCAGTTCCTAAAAATGACATAGTTATAAGACGATAACTCTGTTTTTCCATTTCTACTATCTGTTTATCTATTTTATCAGTTACATTTTCCGTCGTAATACCTTTGATTAATACGGTTTTGTACATGTATTTATACCTCCTCAAATTCCAATTTGCCACTCTACAACTTAAGATTTGCTAATTTATGTATTCAATCCTTTCAGGTTCTCCAAAGCCACCAAATTATGTTCGAGAATTGTTCCAACTTTCTTGCAGGTTTCTAATTCCGAACAGTCCCCGCAGGTGGAAACGCCTTTATTTAACGCACACTTCCGAATCCCGCACAGGCTGTCGCAAAACACCGTTTTTGCCCCATTCATACGGCAGCCTTCACAGTTAATATGTTCCGGCAGAATAGGGGCGTTATTCAGTTCCGCCCACAGCTTCGCCGTTTTCTCCCGCAAAACCTGATCGTTATGAACGGTCGCTATGTATGCGTCGCATTTTTCGCAGTCCAGTCCGCAGTATCCGATCATATCTTTCATAGGGCATTTTCCTCCTAAAGCTTTTCTTATATCCACAACAAACTGTGCCTGCTACTTTCTCAAATATAATTTCACAAATGGTTTCAGCAGCCATTTTTTTGCTTCCACCCGCTCCGTAAAATCTATCTCTGTTTCATCGCCTTTGGCATTGAAAATGCCAGTCCAATGACCTGTCATATTGCTGTTTTCCATATCGAATTCCCATCGTCTGTATGGCTCAACAAACGTCTCGGTAAAGGTCGTTGGGTAGCCGTCTTTGGTGTATTCAATAAATTGCTTATCGCTGATAACTTCCGTCTTACTCAGGTCGCTTCTCCAGGCAGCATAATTTTCAATATCCAAAACCAGTTCCCACACTTTCTGAAGTTCGCCGGAGATCAACGCTTTTATATTTGAAGTCGCCATTTTGCTTCCTCCTTAAATCAGTCGTATTTCTCAATATGCACAGTGGCAATCGCTGACTGATTCGGCTCTCCGGTAATAAGGTCCTGTGGCGCGGGCACAAGCAGCATAAATCCGTCCTTGCCATATCTTAATTCATATCCTTGTGCATACGCTTCTTCCACGGAGATGTGCTGAACCTGTCCGATTACCATAGCCGTGATACCCGCACCACTTAAATCCTGTATTTCTTTCAAGGTACATTCTATCGTGAGAAACGCTTCGTTAATCGCGGGTGCGTGAATGGTTTTTGCGTTGGAAACAGTAAAGCCTCCTACCGCAAATTCGTCATCGTCCCACTCATTCTGATGGATGGTGTTTACCAGCTTGTCGTAGCAGCTTACTGGAAGAAAGTTAATACAAAAACATTTTTCTCTCTGAATATTGGCATAGGTATGGGTATGCTGATATAAGTTTCCCATCACGGCAAAAAAGGCAGTCTTATCTCCGTGAAAACAGCTCCACGAATGAAAGCACACATTTGGTTTTCCGTTTTCTTTCCAGGTAGTAATTGCAAACAAAACAGTCGGTATTCCTGCCGTTACTTCAAAATGAGAAAACAAATCAAATTCTTCCGGATAGGCTGGCTTGAAATACTGAGGAAAATCCTTTTCAATCTCGATCTTCATAAAACACCTCCATACCATCAGGCACAAGATTTATTATTCATTGGTAATAAAAATGTGGATTTAAAAAGAACAATCCAAAAATCTCCTTATATCCACCATTCCGGCGTTAGTTCACTGAGGGTTACAATCTTATGACTGTCATAATCCAGCATAATCTCAATATTTCCATATGTACCCGGCATTAACTGCGTCATAAACTCCCTGCAGGTTCCGCATGGAGGAATAGCTTTTCCGTTGCAGTCCACAGCCATCACACGCTGTATTTCATTCTCGCCATTTGTAATCATACTGAAAATTGCATTCCGCTCGGCACACACTCCCAATGAGCAAGCAGTATCTACGCATACGCCTACATAAATATTGCCCATAGCAGACTCGACCGCAGCAGCAACACCACCCGCTTCAATCAGTGAAGAAATCTCTCTTTTATTTTGAACTTTGCGAGCAGCAATATACATTTTGTCCCATGTACCATCAAATTGAGCAAAAGCAATTTTCTCTATTTCACGCACAAAATCTTCTTTGCCATCACAATAGCCATCAATATCATATGGGTACTTCTGGGCAAGTGCTTTTTTAATTGTCGCATATTCCTCTCGTTCTTTTTCGTGAGTGCGCATATAGTCACGAAACGCAAGATGTCTCCCAATATTATTCCAATCCTCAGCTTGGAAGATATGAATTTGATGAGTCCGTTCATCTCCACCTTTGCGAAGATAGCGTCTGCCTGCAATTCCAAACTCGCCAAGATACTCATAACCAATTTTAATAAGCTCATCTGCAGTATCATCTACTTTTGTAAGACTTTTTACTGCCACCATAATATCAATAATAGGTTTTGCAGCTAATCCCGGCACAGATGTGCTTCCGATATGATAGATTGCAATGCAGTTATCTGCAAGAATTCCCTTAATCAATAGAGATTCTTCTTCATATTTTGGGGGCCACAGTGGATCATAATCCGTCACAGTAATATGTTGACTCATACTTTTCACCTTCACAAATCGGAATTTGCCTAATTCTTCTTTTTCGTTTTGGGAGCTGGCAGCTCGTCATACATAGCACTAAATAAATCTCTCAAAAACTCCTTATTGTCAACTTCATCTACCAACAGCATTTCTTTTGCCCCCTCATAGGGTAATTCATACTGATCCGCTGGCATATGACTAATTGCTGATTTAACTGGTTTGACAAGCAATCTATCATCATAGATACCGCCTACAATCTTACCTCGATAATAGATAATAAATTCTCCCATCATTACTCGATATGTAATTTCATCTAATTCAGATAACTGCCCTAAAATAAATTCTAAATATTCTTTACTTGACGCCATAATTCCACCTCAACTTCAGCAGCCTTGTTTATCCATTCATCAAGAAATTTCATTTGTTCTTCCGTAAGATTTTCTCCATTGGCCTGCCCTTTGCCAGCTCGTCAATCAACTTATCAAGATACCTGATTTCCTGCATCAATGGATCTTCTATATCCTCGACACGCACTCCGCAGATTGTCCCTTTTATCAGTTTACGGTTTGGATTAAGCTCTGGAGCCGCCTGAAAAAAAGCGCCGTATGTTGTTTCATCGGAAAGCATTCTCTCGATATCTGATGCGTCGTAACCTGTTAGCCAGGTCACGACTTCCTGGACTTCGTCTGCTGTCCTGCCTTTTTTCAAAGCCTTTGCCATGAGTAGTGGATAAAGTTTTGAAAATCGCATCTGAAATATTTTTTCATTGGTCATTCTGTTTTATCTCCTTCTAATTCGACGTCAGGCAGATTCTCAACCGGCGGTGGATTTTTTACACCTTCCTCCGCATATACAGCAAAGGATATGGATTCCCCTGCTCGTCCAGTTCCGTCCTTTTATAAACTTCAAAGCCCATATGTTCATAAAAACCTTTTGCCATAGGATTTTGTTCTTTAACCGCCAGATCAGTAACTGAATATGTATCCATTCCGTATTTCAGCAGTTCTTTTCCCAACCCTTTTCCTCTTTCGCTGGCCGAAATAAAAAGCATTTCCAGATGCTGCCCTGCAATTCCCATAAATCCAACAGGTATTCCCTTTTCGTTTTTCACTGCAAGTAAATGCGGCACTTCCTCCAATGCCCGGGGCACATACTGCTTAATACTTTCTATTTCTTTCGCTGACAGGAAAAGATGCGTCGCCTGCACCGAACTTTCCCATACATTTACTAACTGTTCGATCGCCAGAGCGTCTCTGTCTGTTATTTCAATAATTTTCATCTTGTCACTCCCACAACTTATGTTTGATGTTCTTATCTGAAAAATTTTCCGGATTTTTTTGCTTCTTCTTTAAATCGTTCTTCTCATAAAGGAGAGTAGCGTTAATGTACAAAGGGACAATACGGTTGCCCCTTGTACATTAACGCTAATTTTTCACAATAACATGTTGAGGCATAAGCTATATACCTTTCTTTCCCCACCAAAGAAAGCACCTGCCTCAAGACAGATGCTTTCTCATATTATCGAATCGTTCCATCGCCTCCCATAAGAGCGGTCAGTTCCTCAATACGCTCCACCGGAAACGGCGGTTCACATAATGGCTTCATAGCTATCGCCATAAGCTTCATCGGATTATCATCCGCCGCTACCCGGTTGGATGACAGTTTCCCGCAGATACGGCACCGATGGATAATAGCCCATTCGCCATTTTTTCTCACCCATACAGCAACCGGATCCATCACTCCCCCGCAGTCTGCTTCCCTGTCCCCGGGCTCATTGTCCAGATGCTGGCTGCTCAGGCAGTTCGGGCAATGGTTCCTGTGTCCGGACCCTGCGCCTTCCGGGACAACTGGCCACCCGCACACTTTGCAGATGAACGAATCGGTACAGGCATGATTTTTATAATAATGTTTCTCGTATTTTTTCCGTTTATTCTCACGGTTCATTGTTTTTCCTCCTGAAAGTCTTTGATGCATCCAAATCCTCCGGGAGGTTTGCCGGGTTATTGCACGCAAGCCTCCCGGCCTGATACAATAGCACATCCGTTGTTCTTCAAACAGCATACCCCTTCCTGTATTTTATTAGTGTGTACAAGATGAGTATAGCACAGAGAAGCAATTTTGGCAATCTGCAGATCCAAACTACAAGGTTTAAGGAATCACAATCAACTTTTGAATTAAAGTTTTCTATCAGTTCTTTATTCTTTGCATTTTTATCTTCTGTCAAGTTTCTAACCTTCTGTCAGGTTATCAGATATTTTCAGGTTCCAGCACAATCATCTGCGTACTGTAGTCCTTTTCTGTATCCATGGAACTTGCTTCCAGAAACACCGCGCTGCCCACTGACTGAAGGAAATCATCAACAGTACTGATCTCAGCGTATCCGTATCCCTTATCTACGTCACGGTAATGCATGGGGATCACCTTCCGGGGATGGATCTTTTTCACAATTTCTCCCGCCGTTTTTCCGTCGATGGTGTAAAAACCGCCCACGGGAATCAAAGCCAGATCAAGATCTGTCAGAAGACTTTCCTGTTCCTCTGTAAGCGCGCAGCCAAGATCCCCGAAATGGGCGATTCTTTCATCTCCATCCTCCAGTATTGTAATGGCGCTCTCGCCTCTCCGGGTCCCGCCGGCATCGTCGTGGAAGGAAAGAAGTGAAATGATCTTAAAGGGGCAATCCGTTTTTTCCGTAACCCTTACGCATTCTCTGCCGTTATGATCTCCGTGTTCATGGCTGCAGATCACCATATCAGCGCTCTCTCTTATATTTTTTAACCCAGGAACAGATCCGTCCTTATATGGATCAATAATCACAGAATATCCGCCCTTTTCGATTTTAAAGCAAGAATGTCCTAGCCATGTAATATGCATTCCAATGTCCTCCTTCATTTTATATTCATATAACTTTACAGACAGTCCGTCCGAATCAGTAAAAACGTAAACCTTTTCTTTAAAAATTCATCTGTCCGGACCGGCTCTGTCCCGATGCATTTTCCTTTATTGAGTATATTATACCAGCAGCCCTGACAGAAATCTATTCCCTTTTCTTTTTATACTCCGTCAAAAACCGTTTCTGATATTTCAGTTCCGCATAGGATGAAATCTGCTTCATATAAACAGCGTCACAGGCTCCGCCCACCGCTCCCACCACAGGAATTCCCTGAAGAAATTTCATATACAGCAGTTCTTTTGAAAGTCCGCGGCTGGTCCTTGAAATCTGTTTTTTCGGATCATATCCTTCAGGAACCTCCGGGATCCGGATAAATTCCTCTATTCTGCTCTCCGTTTCTTCCAGATGTTCTCCATAGGAAACCGCTCCCTCGATCAAAAGCAACACAAAATACCGCTCCTTCTCCTCGGTATAGTTAAATCCATAATTCAGGGAAATTTCATAAACACATTTTAAAATCATTCCGGTAAACAAAGGAATATCCGGAAGACCGATTCCCAATATCCCCATTCCAACTCCGGCAAGCCCTGAAACCGCAAGGTTTCTGACGCCTGTTCTGCCTGCCTTTCTCGAAAATGCATGAAGAGTTTTTCGGCTGCCATAAACGCTGTCCGCGTAAAGATTCACTTTAAATTCCTTTTCAAGCTTCTCTTTCGGGTAAAGCTTTTCTATCGCTCCCGTACCCTTTTCAAAGATAAGGTGAAACGCTTTTTCAAAGGCAGCGTCCAGTGTTCCCTGAAGTTTTTCCGGAATTTTCTCAGCAAGCAGACGGTTCATGGCCGTCTCTTTTTTCTGCTTTCGTTTCTCCAACAAACGCTTCTCTTTCTTCTGCAGAGCTTCCCATTCCTTTTGGTAAGGCGTCTTTTTCTCCTTCCCCGGTATTCTCATGATCTTGTACCTCTTTTATACTTTTTCTATCCCCTGCTCACTCCGTCTCAACTGTTTCTTTGCACGCTGACTCTGCATTTTTTCTTTCTCTGTCAGTTCCTCAACCGGAAAGTTTTGGGCGCAAACCGATAGACCAGGACGCAGGCCACAATGGAATAGGCCACGCAAAACACAATACAGATCACTCCGAACAGCAAAAGCTGCATCCTGACTTTCATCATCAGAAAACAGACAAAATAAGTTACTGAGGATACGATCCTGTATGTTCCGCTTTTTATCTCTGTTCCCGCGTTATACGGCTGCAGCAGATAATATATCGTCAGATAATGAATCGAAAAAAACAGACTCATACAAGTAACTGATACAATAAGCACCGCGTAATTCAACGGGTTCTCTGTCCCTCCCGACACATACAAAAGGCCTGCAAGTCCGCCTCCGATGACTGCCGCCGGAAGCAGATTTATCTTCATGATCTCCCGCAGCCGGATGCGGAAAAGCTTCAGTACCATGTCCGGTTTTTTATAAAAAGAATAGGTCAGAAGACTGCGGTCACAGTTGATAAAAAGAGCTCTTGTAAACCCTGTTCCTCTGTTGATGGCGTACATGATAAATACGAAATAGGGCAGGTAGACAAGCAAAAGCTGATTCACTTCTTCCTTCGCTTCCGGCTTCAGCAAAAGGGCCGTCAAAGCCCCCAGGACCAGAAAGAAACAGATTGCGGTGATCTTTTCTGAGGAACGCCATAGGATCTTCCTGTGACGTTTTATAAAAAGTTCATTCAGGTATTCAAAGCCCTTCCGGTTACTGGTAATTCCCGTATCCATACTGATCATTTTCCGGCTTTGCTTTATAACAACCTGCGTCACCGTATCCATCTGATTGGTGATCTGCTGGAGAAGCTGCTGATTCATCTCCCTGTATTTTGTGAATTTCAGGATTTTCCAAAGGCCGGCAGCTCCCGCCAAAATAAAAGCCGCCATAATACCGCCGGAAAGGGCTACCGGAAGCACGATTCCCACAGCCGGCAATCCGTAGGCCGCTGCCAGAAAAGCGCCCACAAATATCCAGAAACACCTTGAGATTTCGTTTTCATTGTAAACAAGTCCTCTTTTTTCATAGTCCCACAGTGAATGCGCCGCAACAGCTATTTTTACGCCTGCTATGGAAAACGGAATTATCAGGCATAGCCACAGCGGGACGCCTGCTCCAAGCCCGAAGTACAAAGAGAGAGGAATAAATCCGATAATCACTTTCAAAATAGAGTAAAAGTAATTTAACCCGTTGTGCTAGATAAAAATAAAGAAACTTCAACAAAATGTGCTATCCTATTTGTAGGGAATACAATTATGAAAGGAGGCATCATTATGTTGAAGTTCCAAAATAATAATACCACGGTTATC
>DWYN01000115.1 GCA_019118645.1 Candidatus Blautia excrementipullorum
CTCGGATACGCTCTGGGACGTGGCCAAGGCGTACCGGACCACGACGGAACGGATCTGCGAGCTGAACGGTCTGGCATCGGAGGACCTCAGGCCGGGCCAGAAGCTGATACTGGTGAAGGAGATGGGGAGAGGCCTCGGCGGTTGAGCGGCGCCGGTGCACAAGGGCATTTCGCCCTTGTACACCGGCACAGATATTTCGGGAAAGAGAAAAAGGGAATCGCGTACTGATTATTCAGTACGCGATTCCCTTTTGGCTCTGCAATCTTCTTTACAGATCAATCCGTCTTCTTAGATTCATCCCTTTTGAGGGTTTGATCCTGAACCAGGAAGAACGTATAACTATATGGTCTTGCTCCATACAGCCAGTATCAGTTTATGCGCAAATACAAAAAATATGTACTTGCTTTTGTATTAATTATACTAGCATTCTTTCAGAAACGTGTCAATCTTTTTTTGAATGTCATTACAATATAACATTACCCTTAATTAACAAGGGCATATTCGGTCAGAGCAGGGCTGTTCCGGTGTCCTGCTGTGTTGCTTTTCACTCCGCGTACGTCCAGTACGCGTCGTTCAAGCGCCTTGCAGGGCGCCGGAACAGTCTCTGCCTGACTCTTTGACCTCCAGTAGGTCCGGTTTCCGTCTTTTCAAGGAAACGGAATGAGGCGTACTGGACGTACGCCGATTGACGATGACGCAGAAAAGGCGGAAACCAGACCGCTGGAGGCGAGTATGCCCTTGTCAATTAAGGGTATAGACATTATGAATAAAAGTTTTTTACAGAACTATTTAAAAGTAAAAAGCTGTATCAATCTGGAATCTGACTGTTTTGCATTATCGGTTTTTATGGACTGTCCGTAGGCCTCGATATATCCGTCTTCTGAGATTTTTATTCCGACGCCCAGCTGAGCAAGCCGTTTGGCTGCAGCAGTCCGGCCACCACCGGAACTTCCTCCGGGAACGGATACGATAGAACCTGCACAATAGAAAGAACCGTCTAAAGATACGACAGTCGCGCCATCCAGACTAAGAATTTCTTTTCGGAGCTCTTTGTCGATATCAAAAAAAGAACGGATAATATTGTCTTTGTTTGTCAGAAGATATTTTAAAACTTCAATCTTCTCTTTGCTTTCTTTGCTGATCCCTGAAGGCGGTGCGCCGGCAAGGCTGAGGTCAAAACGATCCTGTATCACTTTGGAAATTTCTTTTTCGGGGACATCAGGCAGAACGATTGCAAGGCAGCCTCCTGTATGTGAAAATGATACATCAAGCAAAGTGCTATAAATAATCTTTATTTTTCTGTCAATTTCCCTGTTTTCAAGTTTTACTCCACTTTTCACAAAGTAAGGACGTAATTTGGAATATACGCGCGACCAGTCAAAATATACCCATTTGCTTCCGCGTTTTGCAAAGCAGAGAGCCCTGTCTTTAATCAACAGTATTTCACCATTGGCAGGAACAATAATCCCTACAGTATTGTTATAGCAATGCCGAGCTATATCTGTATAATTGTAAGGTACAAATATTTCTTCTCTGTCACGAATTTCAGCTGGAGGTGTATTGCGAGTCAGAAATGATAAAAGCTTTCCGTGCCTGTCTAATAGTATTCCTGAAAAAACTCCGTCTGAAAAAACTGCACTGCTGTTGTTTTCAAGAAACTGGAGGTAGCTTACGGCCTCCGGTTCGGCTTTTGAATTAAAATCAATCACAATACCAAAGGGGACAGCTTTGCCCTCATAAGTTCTACCACTCCAGTCCAGCATTCTGCATATAATAGAATATAAAGTAATGCCGGTGTCATAATCGGGTGCGATCCAGGAACACATTCCGACTTCAAACGCAAGATTTAGAGTCCTTTTCTTATATTCCTTTTGCCGCCTGCTCGTAATGCCATAATCTCTTTGTTTTCTTATCTGTCCGTTTATGCAGCGATATTCCGTTACTTTCAGAATTTCCCGTAATATTGCAGTTAAGGGCTTTTTCATTGATTCTGTGGAATAGGCGCCTATTTCACAATAAAAGGGTGAATATCCGCCCGCAGGGGGTACACAGGGGTAAAATGAGACAATCATTTTACCGTCTTCATTTTCTGTAAAAGTAACAAGTTCTTTATTCTGACAGCGCTGCGGTTTTAAGCTCAGTCTGCCACGGGGATTTAACAGCGGCAGTATATAGGTATTGATAATTTCGCAGAACTCGTCTTGAGCAGCCTTCCACCGATTACTAAGATCATCCAATTTATCCGCCCCCTAAAAATACAAATATATCCAAGAATATATCAAGTTTATCAATTAATTACAAAATATGCAACCGGTAAATGCTGTTTTGCAGACATTTTCCGGCACAGCTGCTGACAAGAGATATGACCGCTTAAAATATCAGTCATATGTTCTGCTTGCAGAGCTGTCTTCGTTGGTTATGCGATCTATAATTTTAAAGAGACAAATACGTGGAAAACGTACATGCGGGAGAGGCAGAAAGAAAAAACAGATACGTGGCTGTCCACGTATCTGTCTGTATAATTATGCTTGCATTTTCATAGAGTTCAATACTCTATGAGCCTATTCTAGCACTGATTTTTAGAGAATACAAGCGTTATTTTGGAAGATTATGCAATTTTTACGGGGGTTTAACAGAGGGTTTTCGCAGAAGATTTCAGGCCGGAAGGAAAAAAACAGTAAAAATCAGGATGGTACGCAGAGAACGCAGGTTTTATCGCCGTCAGAAGAACCGTCATCGCCCTGACTGAAATCAGGGAATTGTCTGACGATTATAATAAAAAAGGCGTCATCCAGCCAGAAGGAGGTAAAAAGCAATACATGAGCAAAAAGGGTGAAAACATTTACAGGAGAAAGGACGGCCGCTGGGAAGCAAGGTATATCAAGGGATACTCCCCGGAGGGCAGGGCGCGTTACGGCTACTGCTACGGCAGGACTTATTATGAGGCGAAAAACAAAGCCGGACAGGCCAGAGCCGCGCTGCTGCACCATCAGCCGCTGCCCGGAAGGGACAGGAAGAAACGGTTTGCAGTCTGCTGTGATGAATGGCTTCAGCTGAAACGGAACAGCATCAGAGAATCTACCTATGTAAAATATGGAACCATCATAGAGAAACATATCAAGCCGGGACTGGGCGGCTGTTTTACGGATACGCTCTCAGAGCTTCTGGTGGAACAGTTCGGTTACGATCTGCTCCATAAAGAAAAGCTGGCGCCCAAAACGGTCCGCGACATTCTGTCACTGCTCCGCTCCATCCTGACGTATACGGAGAGACAGTTTCCCTCCATGTAGCCGGTCAGCGTCACATATCCCAGGGAAAACCGGAAAGAAATGCGGGTACTCTCCCCAGAGGAACAGCGCCGTTTTACAGAATATCTGCTGCAGGATATGGACAGCTGCAGGTTCGGCATGCTGCTGGCCCTGCTGACAGGCTTGAGAGTCGGAGAAATCTGCGCCCTGCGATGGTCGGATATCTCCCTTTCCCACCGGACGATTTCCGTCCGCCAGACCATGCAGAGACTGAAGGATACGGAAAACGTGGAGAATACAGAAAGTCAGGAGAGCGGAGAAAACAGAAAAACGAAGATTCTGATCAGCGCGCCCAAGAGCAGCACCTCCGTCCGCGTCATCCCACTGAACAGAGAACTGACGGAGCTCTGCCGGAAATGGAAGCCACTGAACCCGAAAGCCTATGTGCTCACCGGAGAGGAAAAGCGATATATGGAGCCCCGCACCCTGCAGTACCGGATGGAGCGGTACACAAAGGCCTGTGGGCTGGAAGGCGTACATTTTCACACGCTCCGGCACAGCTTTGCCACCCGTTGCGTGGAGGCAGGCTTTGAGATGAAAAGCCTGTCGGAGATCCTGGGACATTCCAGCCCCCGGATCACACTGGAACGGTACGTGCATTCCTCTCTGGAGCTGAAGCGGGAAAACATGGACAGGCTGACGCTCATGGGATGACAGCACAATGACAGGCTGTGCGGTTTCACCGGAAGTGCCGGGAAGCAGGTGCTGATTCAAAGTCTGGGGGTTTTAACGCCGTCAAAACCAGCCGTCACAGGCATCGGAAATTCTTCATTTCTCAGGAAAAATCCTTATCTTCTCTCAGAGTATTGAACTCTGCGAAAAGCGTTTGGCGGCATCGTATCAAAGACGGCGGTTTAGAGATAGGATTGCCCGAAATGCGGGAAAACATACCGGCAAAGCGGATGGAAACGGGAGGAAATCCAGATTCCGGAGAGCCGGCATGAAAAGCAGGGATGGCCGGACGCAAACACGAATAAGGAGGTATTGAGATGATACATCATCATTCATCAGGAAAACGCAGACTGTGGAA
>DWYN01000116.1 GCA_019118645.1 Candidatus Blautia excrementipullorum
TTTCGCTTCTTCCGGGATTGGAGCAGCGCCATGATGAACGCCCTGTGCCACTGGACACATTTCTTCTACTTCGCGTGAATAAATCATTGTAAAACTCCTTTCAAGTATAGATTTACTATAATGTTGTTAAAGAAAATCCTAACAACCTGAGAATATTTTCTCATAAAACAGTCCAATAGTCCAGTCAAATTTTGTAAAAAAATCAACTCTTTTCTCATCAGTCCCCACATTTCAGGATATCCTGATAAAATTCGTCCATTTCCTTCCCGGTACGGAAAACACTGATGTAAATCCGGGAAGTAATCCATCTGTCTGCTCCTCTTCAGTTACTGAGACAGTCTTCTGTCCGGCCTCTGCCTCACTGCTCTTCATACAGGAGCGTATTCATAAAAAAAGGAATCTGTCTCTCCCAGCTGGCCTCACAGTGAGTCCCTCCCGGAATAATACGTCCTGTCAGAAGAACTTTTTTCTCCAGGAGCACCGCGGCTATTGTCTCCAGATTTTTTCTGACCCCCGGACGCGCATCCATCTCTTTTGAGCCATAATCCAGGTAAATTACCGTATCCGGACGGATCTTCACTCTCCGGATCATCTGTTCCAGCTTTACCGGGGCGGTCCAGATAGACGGAGATAAGGCCGCCGCTCTGCTGAATACATGATTATACTGCGTTACCGCATAAATACTCATCAGACCGCCCATAGAACTTCCTCCGATAAAGGTATGGAGACGATCCGGCATAGTGCGGAATTTTCTGTCAATCTCAGGCTTGAAGGTATGTACCAGCCATTCCATGGTAATATGTCCCATTCCCGTGATGCTTCCGCACTGCGTATCCCGGAAGCTGAACGGCGCGTATTCTTTCAGCCTTCCGTGATCCGGACTGTGGTTGCACTCTACAGCCGCAACAATCATCTGTGTTTCCGTCCGATCCAGATACTCTTTCATACCCCAGCTTTTTCCGTAGGTGGCATCCGCATCAAAAAACACATTATGTCCGTCAAACATATACAGAACAGGATAATGAGTCTCAGGACTGTCTTCATAAGAATCCGGAAGGTATACATATGCGCTGCGCTCCTGGCTCCCCGTGAATTCCGGAATGGTGATCTTCCATTTTTGTACCATAGGCTCTCCCTCCAATCGCCTGTAACTGCAGAGATATCAGACAGTTACATTTATTTAATTATTGTTTACTTTAATATATCACAGCATAAGAGTTCTGGCAATCCCCGGCCAAATATGATACACTGGAAAAAAACAAAAGGAGGTTCATATGACAGGCTATCTTCCACCTTCTTTTCTCCCGTCCCGCTTTCAGGTGCTGAGCGGAAGCGGGCTGAAAATGATTGCCATACTTACCATGCTGATCGATCATACAGCTGCAGTTCTTCTGAGCATCTATCCTCCGGCTATGACGCCGCTGTTTTATATAGGCGGACGGGGCTACAGCGCCTACCGTATCTGCCGTGATATCGGGCGGATTGCCTTTCCCATCTTCTGTTTTCTGCTGATCGAGGGATTTCTTCATACACGAAGCCGCTGGAGATACGGGCGGAACCTGTTTCTTTTCGCCCTGATATCCGAGCTTCCCTGGAATTTCATGTTTGCAGATACATGGACCTATGTAAAGCAAAATGTGTTTTTCACTCTGTTTCTGGGGTATCTGGGCTTCTGCGCCATAGAATATTTCCGGGATGTTCCCTGGAAGCAGTTCCTCTGTCTCATCGCCCTTCTCTTTGTCTCAGTAAAGCTGAACGCGGATTACGGATGGAAAGGATATGTCTTTCTTCTGATCCTGTATCTTCTCCGTGACGAGAAGGTGACGCAGGCAATTGTGGGAAGCTGCTGGCTTTTCTATGAATGGAAGGCCTGCTTTGCGTTTCTGCCCATCAACATGTACAACGGAAAGCGCGGTTTTGTCAAAGGAAAGGCTGCCAAATATTTCTTTTATGTATTTTATCCCCTTCATATCACAATCCTGGTTATTATCCGGCGTCTGTTTTTCTGACACACCCTGTGCTCCGGCGGTCAGCACGGACTTCTTCTGCTACCGCCGGAATCAGCAAAAGCCGTATGGAAACATGAACTATTCAGGTCCCATACGGCTTTTCTCTTCAGACATATATTTTTTCAGATGTCTTTCTCATTTCATTTTTTTCTGACAATCTCTCCAACCTTTTTATAGATGCTGTCAGCCGGTACGCAGCCCCGTACCGGAGAAAGAGGATAGATGTTGGTGTTCCTTCCGATAACTGTTCCCGGATTCAGCACGGATCCGCAGCCGACTTCTACATGATCTCCCAATATGGCGCCGAATTTTTTCAGGCCGGTCTCTGTCTTTTCTTCTCCGTTCTTTACTACTACCAGTTTTTTATCAGACTTTACATTCGAGCAGATGGAGCCGGCTCCCATGTGGGACTTATAGCCCAGAACAGAATCTCCCACATAGTTGTAGTGGGGAACCTGAACGCCATTAAAAAGCACCACATTTTTCAGTTCCGTAGAGTTGCCCACCACAGAGCCTGCGCCTACAATGGCATTTCCGCGGATGAAAGCGCAATGGCGGATCTCCGCCTCCGGGCCGATCACTGCAGGTCCGTTGATACACGCAGTCGGAGCCACCTTGGCAGTTTTTGCGATCCACACATCTCCTTCTCTGTATTCATATTCTTCCGGATCAAGGGTCTTTCCGATTTTTTTTATAAAGGCGCCGATTTCGGGAAGCACTTCCCATGGATATGTTTTTCCCTCAAAAAGTTCCTTCGCGATGGTTTCATTTAAGTCAAACATGTTTTCAATGGCAAATTCTTTCACTTTTCATTTCCTCCTTGCTTTGAAGATCTGGGCTTCTTTTTATAATATTCCGCCGCAGCGTCAAACATCTGCCTGAGAGCATACTGATAACTGCTTTTCTCTACCTGTTCTGTGCGTACGCGCACGAAGTGCTCCAGCTTATCCATATACTCCTGGGAAGTGATGCTTCCCTCCGCCACATAGGTCAGCCCTTTTTCCCAGCTTGCCGTAAGCTCCGGATTCAGAAGCTGGCGGATGGAGCAATTCACCACGTCGAAGATCATTTCCCCAAGAAGCGTCGGCGTTATCACCTGCGTTTTTTTGTTCAGAGACAGATATTTTATGGTAAAAAGTTTCTTCAGAATTTCCGCTCTGGTAGCGCTGGTACCGATCCCGCTTCCCCTGATCTGCGAACGGAGCTCTTCATCCTCGATCAGCTGTCCCGCGTTTTCCATCGCCAGAATTATAGAACCGGAATTATACCGCTTCGGCGGTGAAGTTTCCCCTTCCTTGATTTCCAGGGAATCTACCGAAAGTATATCATTCTTTTTCAGCTTCTGCAACGCTGTAAGCAGAGAGGTATTGCAGGAAATTTCATTTTCCTCCTGCCCGCCATTCTTCTCTCCGGCCTTCTGTGAAGCAAAGGAATTCGAGGCGATTTTCAGATATCCCTCCTCCTGAAGCACGCGAAAAGAAGAAAAGAAAAGTTCCTTCTGAATGGATGTGGTCAGGCTGACTTTCTGATAAACGGCCGGCGGATAAAAAATACAGAGAAACCGGCGGACAATTGTCTCATATACTCTCTGGGAAGTAAGAGACAGAGACTGCAGACTGTTCAGCCCCTGGCCCGTGGGAATAATTGCATAGTGGTCTGTGATCTGCTTATCATTGACATAGCGTGTTTTCCCTATGGTTTTATAAGTTCCCATTCCCAGAACTTCCTCCGACGTATTCCCGATCTGGGCGTACCGCTTTAAGCCTGAAATGTTTTTGAAGATTTCTTTTGCAACGGCTGAAGACAGCACTCTCGCGTCTGTTCTGGGATATGTGACCAGCTTCTTTTCATAGAGTTCCTGGACGATACGAAGCGTTTCATCCGGACTGATTTTAAACAGCCTGGAACAGACATTCTGGAGTTCCGCAAGATTAAATAAAAGAGGCGGATTTTTCTTTTCTTTTTTTCTCTCCAGTTTTTCCACCCGGCAGGAAAGAGGCTGTTCTGTCTGCAGAATACGGATCAGGTCCTCCGCGTCCTTTTTCTCCTTAAACCCGTTCTCTTTATACAGACAGGGAGACTGAAAATAACGGCTTCCCTCTGCCGCCCTCCATTCTCCTTCAAAGTTCTCTCCCTCCAAGGAGATGCGGCTGAGCACCCTGTAAAAAGGAGTCTTTACAAAAGAACGGATTTCCCGTTCTCTGCGGACGACCATTCCCAGGACACAGGTCATCACTCTTCCCACCGAAATCGCCTGATACTTAGATTTCAGATAATTGGATACGCTGTTCCCATACCGCAGGGTCAGTACTCTTGAGAAATTGATTCCCATGAGATAGTCTTCTTTTGCTCTTAAATAGGCGGAATCAGAAAGATTGTCATAATCCGAAAGATCCCTGGCCTCCCGTATGCCCCGCAGAATTTCTTCCTCCGTCTGAGAATCAATCCACACCCTCTTTTGTTTTTTATTTTTTACCCCGGCCATCTGCGCTACCAGACGATATATATATTCTCCCTCCCGTCCGGAGTCCGTACAGACATAGATCGTCTCCACATCCTCACGGTTCAGAAGACCTTTTACAATATTAAACTGTTTCTGGACGCCGGGAATCACCTCATATTTAAATTCGCGCGGCAAAAAAGGCAGGGTATCAAAACTCCACCTTTTGTACTTTACATCATATTTTTCCGGATAGCTCATAGTGACCAGGTGTCCCACGCACCAGGTCACTATACTGTCTTCCGACTCCAGATATCCGTCTTTTCTCTGCCCGTTGATTTTTAATGCTTTTGCAAATTCCTGTGCCACGCTGGGCTTTTCTGCTATGTATACTACTTTTGTCATAATCCTACTGATCTGCACTCATCTTTCTGAGCGGCCATGCCAAAAGCAGAGCGCCGCCCACCATATTGCCAATTGTAACCACCAGCATACTTCTCAGCATTGCGCCTGCGGAAAGTCCCGGCACCAGAGCAAAACCGACTGTAAACGTAGCCATATTTGCAATACAGTGCTCAAACCCGCTGACAACAAATCCGGAAATACACATAACGATCATCAAGAACTTCGCAGCCTCGCTTTTCAGTTTAATGCCGCAGAGTACACCGAGACAGACGAAGAAGTTACATAATACTGCGCGGAAAAACATCTGTCCGATAGGGATGGAAAGCTTGGTTTCCATAAATCCGGCAAAATACTCCTGCGTGCCGGACGCCCCTGCCCAGATAAAAAACAGAGACAATATCAGACACCCTACAAAATTGCCGATATAGCTGACAACCCATACCTTTCCAGCATCTTTCCAGCTTACTTTTCTGTCAAACGCGCCAAATGCCATTACCAGATTATTTCCGGTGAACAGCTCTCCTCCCACAAGCGAAATCAGAAGTACGGCAATGGAAAAAACAAGAGCGCTTAAAAATTTCCCCCAGGCCGGAAGTTCCGCTGAGGAGAAAACGCTTCCCACTACATTTGAGAAAATCATTGCGACTGTGATAAAAAATCCTGCCATCACTGCCCTCACAAAATATTTTCCCATGTTGGAACTTAATAATTTTGCTTTTCCCGCTGCTGCATTTGAGATTTTCTGTACATCATCATAATTCAAGCCAAACACCTCCTGTATCGCCAAGCGTGTACAGTACATGCAAATTTGATGCACATCAATCAACGATTGTTAATATTATAACACTTTCTTCTTCCGCGCACAATCGTTTCTGTTAATTTTTTATCAAGCTTTTTTCAGATAAGGCGTAGCAGTTGCCCCCGCCTTTCCGGACAAATCCATACATTGCGACGCCATGAATCCTTGCCATCCTGACTGCTTCCTCTGTGACAGCCGCCCTGGAAACAACTGCCGGAATGCCTGACCGGATAATTTTAGCCAGATAATCTCCGGAAATTCTTCCGCTTGTAAATACAATCGTCTCTTCCAGCGGGATCTTTTTCTTCAGAGCCCATCCCACTGCTTTATCCAGCGCATTGTGGCGCCCTATATCTTCAAAGCGGCAGACTACTTTTTTACCCAGGCATAAAGCGCAGGAGTGCGCGCATCCCGTATCCCGGAACAATTCCTCAGGACTTTCGAAGATCTCTTCCGCCGTCTGGAAAATCCAGGAAAAGTCCCATTCTTTCTCCTGTTTTTTCTTTTCTGCTCCTTCCTCCCTCCTGCCCGGATCTGCAGCCAGTTTGGGAAGTTCCGTCCTATCCGGCGGAAACAGCGGACTTCCGGATCTGACAAAAGAGGTGATCTTACTGTTCAGCGATATCTGAATTTCTCTCTGTTCCGGAAAAATCCGCAAAGATTTTATCTGTTTTTTCTCCGTTATCATTCCCGATGTATACAGGCGGCCCAGAATCAGCTCTTCCAGGGCTTCCGGCGTACAGTTCAGGGAAAATTCCTTTTCGCCGTTTACCTTTACGGAAAAATGCTTTTCCAGAGCCACTTCGTCCTCCGTCAAAAAGCAATTTCCATTTTTTATCTTCAGAATCTCCACGGTTTCTTTTTTCATAAACTTGTCCTCGTCTTTCCATATATAAGGCAGGAGAATCTTCCCGAAACTATTGAAAACGCTCCTTTCGTCTGCTATAATAACAGCGTTTGGGTGTCGTTGGGTAACTGGTGTGCCCCCTGGTCTTCAAAACCTGTGCTGGACGTTAGCAACGCCCTGGGTGAGTTCGATTCTCACAGGCACCCGCCAGATAAGATTTAAAATCGTTCAGTTCTTCTTCGGATATTGTCCGCATGTCAAGAATTACTCTGTTATTTTTTATATGTGCAATAATCGGCACAGGAAGCGCCGCCAGACGGTGCACAAATTCTTCCGCACTTTCTCTTTTCGGCTTTATCACCACCGCGCGGCTGGGAATTTCCTCAAGGGGCATAGATCCTCCTCCCAGCATGGAAATACTTTTCTCCACAGTAATCTCGTCTTCCTTATTCCGGGAGGAAAGATCCCAGGCCACTTCCCGGGCTTGTGCCTCAAGCTCTTCTTCGCTTCTGGACAGCATTTTCAATACCGGAATATTTTCACAGGCTTTTTCCTCATTGAGATACTCCCGGAAAGTGGCCGCCAGAGCTGCGATGGTGCACTTGTCCAGCCGGAAGGCTCTCATAAGAGGATGATTCTCCATCGCTTTTATATATGACTGTTTTCCTGCAATAATTCCTGCCTGGGGGCCGCCCAGAAGCTTGTCTCCGGAAAAGCACACCATATCTGCTCCCTTTTTCAAAACTTCTTGTACAGTAGGCTCATGAGAAAGGCCGAATTTTTCCAGATTCACCAGCACGCCGCTTCCCAGATCCACAATTACCGGAAGGTGGTATTTCCTTCCCAGGGAGGAGAGTTCTTCCACCGATACTTCCTCGGTAAAGCCCAAAATTCTGTAATTACTGGTATGAACCTTGAGAAGGGCTCCTGTATTTTCTGTAATTGCGCGCTCATAATCGCTGATTCTTGTCCGGTTCGTGCATCCCGTTTCTCTCAGAATGGCCCCGCTCTGTTCCATTACTTCAGGCACACGGAAGCGGCCTCCGATCTCAATCAGCTCTCCCCGTGAAACAATTACTTCCTTTCCCCTGGCAAGAGTGCTTAGAATCAGCGTTACCGCCGCTGCATTGTTGTTCACTGCAATAGCGCCTTCCGATCCGGTAATCCGGCTGATCAGACCGGTATAATGCTCCCATCGCTTTCCCCGTCTGCCCTCGGAAAGGTTATATTCCAGATTGGAATAGCCGCTCATGGCATCCAGCACTGCAGCCATCTGGCTCTTTCCCAGCGGCGCCCGGCCCAGGTTTGTATGAAGGATAATCCCGGTGGCATTAAACACCTTCCGAAGAGAAAGCGCAGAGTTTTCCTCCAGCCTGCAGGCCGTCTGCTCTGTAATCCGTTCCGCGGACAACAGCTTTTCACAGACGGCGTCTTCCTTCATCCTGCTATTGGCTTTCCCGATACCGCCTTCCTCCGCTTCCGCCAATATTCTTTTTCTCAGGCAGTCCAGTTCCTCCCGGACTGCCTGAAGAACCTCTTTTTTCCCGTATACCGCGCAGAGTTTGCGGATACCCTCTTCTTTCAGAAGATCGTCCACTCTCGGTATCTTCCTCAAAATATAATTCTTTTCCTTATCCATTTCCTTACTCCCTGCCGCATTTGCTGCGGCAATCCAGGTATACCTTTGTTTAAATAAATACAAGAAAATTTTTCTGTTTTTCTGTGACTTCTCCAATCACTGCAGAAGGCAGCTCCAGGCCGGAGAGCTTTTCCATAAGCTTCCCTGCGTCCTCCGGCGTCACTGCCAGAAGAAGGCCTCCGGAAGTCTGGGGATCAAACAAAAGATCTTCCCTCCATCCGCAGATCCGGCTTTCTATGTCTTCTTCCAGGTACTCCCTGTTTCTGTATGCTCCCGCAGGTATCAGGCCCATTTCCGCATACTCCTGCGCTCCCGAAAGAACCGGAATCTTCTCCGTATGAATCACAAAGGTTATTCTGCTTCCTTTTGCCATTTCCATGGCATGTCCCGCAAGCCCGAAGCCTGTGACATCCGTACAGCTGTGCACTTCAAACCCACGGGCCAGTTCCGCCGCGTACTTGTTCAGTGTTGTCATTGCCTTCACAGCTCCCTGAATTTCCTTTTCGGCTGCAAGTTCTCCCTTTACCGCAGTGGAAAGAATGCCGCTTCCAAGCGGCTTTGTAAGAATCAGCACATCCCCCGGCTCTGCACCGTAGTTCTTCCACATTTTCTGAGGATGGACAAACCCTGTCACACACAATCCATATTTTGGTTCCTCATCGGAGATCGTATGGCCTCCGGCCAGCACAGCTCCCGCTTCCATCACCTTGTCCGCGCCTCCCCGCAGAATTTCTCCGAGGATCTCGATGTCCAGACAGTTTGGAAAGGCTGCAAGGTTCAGAGCCAGCTTCGGCTCTCCCCCCATGGCATACACGTCGCTGAGGGCATTGGCCGCCGCAATCTGGCCGAACAGATAGGGATCATCCGCTACCGGAGTAAAAAAATCTACTGTCTGAATGACCGCCAGCTCCTCACTTATCTGATAAACAGCCGCGTCATCCGAAGTCTCAGTTCCCACCAGAAGCATGGGATCCTGAAATTTTGGCAGCTTACCCAAAACTTGGGCAAGGGTCCCAGGACCTATTTTCGCCGCTCATCCGGAAGATGTTGACATCTGTGTTAAGCGGATCTTTTCGTCAGCCATGCTCTCACCTCCCTTCACTGTCTGAAAGGGGATTTTTCAGTACTCTGCCCCCTTCTGTCTTTCTGGTGTAGCCGTTTTTATCGAAATGCTCCAGCAGCGCCACCGCCACCTTCCTTGAACAGCCCAGATAATCCCGGTATTCTCCAAGAATTACCTCCGGGCGCTCAGAGGCCATCTGGGCGAAGGCTTTTTTCGCTTTCTCATAATAATCTCTGTGCACGCAGTACTGTCCGTCAAGGCGGATCAGAAGTTTTTTATTCAAAAGAGAGGTAAAAACCGCCTGGAATTTTTTCTGGCCGCGGTGCTCCTTTGTATAAAGTTCTGTTGCAAGCGGCGCAAATCCTGCGTCAAGATAATGCTGAAGGATTTCCTGTACAATGGCATCCTCATCCTCTTTCAGAACTACCCGAAAACGTTTTTTACTGAGGCAGCCGTTTTCTTCCTTGATTACTTTTTCTTCCTTCAGAACAGAAAAAATTTCATCTGTTCTTCTGCTGTCTGAAAGTCCAAGGCGGCTTCTGGCCTCCTCAATTCCCATGCCTTCCTTTAACGGAAAGGCTTTATGGAATTCATCCAGGAATTTCTCCGTTTTTTTCCGGTAATAATCGAACTCGTCCCGGTGGATATAAAGATTCTCCTCCAGCGCGACCAGCCTTTTTTTCTCCTTCAGCTTTACAGCCGTATTTTTCAGACTTGAGCGGTTCAAGGAACTCCGGAGCGCCAGCTCTTCCAGAGTGCAGAAGCATCCCCAGTATTCCAGAGCGGAAAGTTCCAGCAGCTCCTCCGGAGTTCCGTTTTCTTTGATACGGAATGCTTCCAGAACTCTTTTATCCCTTCTTCGGTGCTTTCTGGGACAGGCGTCCAGCACCACTCCTCCTCCGATGGTTTCCGCCGGAGAGTAAAAACGAATTACAAAGCGGTCCCCCTTCCGCAGAACAGTCTCTTCCTCCAGGCGGAGCTGTACGCAGCAGCTTTCCCCGGCCTTCAGCTCATCCCTGTCAAGAAGAATCGCCTTTCCCAGAAGCTCTCTGGTTCCATGATAGATGTGTACACGGCTTCCGTTTTTGACTGTGCGTTCTGTATGGCGCAGCATCGTCAGAACCACATCCGCCATCCTGGTAGGAAACAGACTCCCCCGGGGCGCAAGCACATCTCCTCGGGAAATTTCTTCTTTTGCCCGGTCCGGCAGATTTACCGCCGCTCTCTGGCCTGCATGGGCGGTTTCCTCGTTTTCTCCATGCACCTGAATGCTTCGGATCTTCACCGGCCTGTTTTCCGGATACAGCACTGCCTCCTGATTTTTTCGGATTTTACCCTCACAGAGAGTTCCTGTAACCACAGTTCCAAACCCTTTCATCGTAAATACCCGGTCTATAGGCAGCCGGAAATACGGTCCTTCTTCCCGTTCCGGAAGCTTCCGGTATATTTCATACAGCACGTCTTTTAAGTGGTCCAGCCCCTGGTTCTGATAAACCGACACCGGTACTACAGGCGCATTCTCGAGAAACGTACCTTTCACCAGATCCCGGATATCCTCCTCCACAAGAGAAACCAGCTCAGGATCCGCAAGATCTGTTTTTGTGATTACAATAACTCCGTGGCGGATTCCCAGAATCGAAAGAATATCCAGATGTTCCACTGTCTGAGGCATGACTCCCTCGTCTGCTGCCACCACCAGCATCACAAGATCCATTCCACCGACCCCGGCCAGCATGTTTTTTACAAACTTTTCGTGTCCGGGAACATCCACAATTCCCACTCTGCTCCCGTCCGGAAAATCCATCCACGCAAAGCCCAGTTCAATGGTAATGCCTCTTTTTTTCTCTTCCTTAAGGCGATCCGTATCAATTCCGGTCAGTGCCTGGATCAGGCAGGTTTTTCCATGATCCACGTGCCCTGCGGTTCCAATAATCCCATATCTCATAGTTTACCTCTGATCTGCACCAATTTACAGGGCCATGCCCTGTTTCTTGTGCCTGTCCCTTATTCTACCACACCGGCCCACCGGCGTAAAGCGGACGCTTCATTTTCCCTCCGCCATATATTCCTGCAAAAGAAAGCACCTGGAATACATCTGCGTTCTTTATTTCTGACGCAGCATTTGTTTCCAGGTGTTCTTTCTATTTTCTAAGTACTGCTTTCCGTCTGTCTCAAAGCCGGCTATGCTTCTTGGCCGCAAAGAATACAGCTTTTATTTCATGCAGTACGTTGTATGCAGCAGATGATGAGCGATATGGCTGTTGGGTTCTTCCAGAAACTCATCGTAAATTTTCTTTACAGCCGGATTTTCATGGGATTTCCGGTAAGGAAGTTCTCTGTCATGGGCAAAAAGCGCCGCTCTTCTGGCAGCGTATGCGTCTGCCTGGTCCGTATCCATCAGCATCTTCGGCTGCCCGCCTCCGCTGACGCATCCCTCCGGACAGGTCATTACCTCAATAAAATGAAGGTCCAGAGTACCATTCTTTACGGCTTCCAGCACCGGAATCACATTCTTGAGGCCGGTCACAACGCCCACCTTCAGATTCATATCTCCCACTTTCAGGGTGGAAGTGCGGAATCCCTCTGTTCCGCGCACTGCAGTCACCTCTACATTGGGAATCGGCTTTCCGGTCATCAGCTCGTATCCTGTGCGGATCGCCGCCTCCATCACGCCTCCGGTAACGCCGAAAATTGTTCCGGCGCCTGTATAAAGGCCAAGAGGCTGATCGAAGTCCATCTCGTCAAGGCTGTCCCAGTTAATGCCCATATCCCGGATCAGCCAGGCAAGATCTCTTGTAGTAATCGCCACGTCCACATCCTGATATCCGCTGTCCTTCATCTCAGGGCGGCCGCACTCAAATTCCTTGCAGGTGCATGGCATTACGGAAACACTGTAAATGTCAGAACCGCTTTTTCCCTCAAGCTGGGCGCCATAAGTTTTAAATATAGCTCCGCCGATCTGCTGAGGACTTTTGGCTGTAGACAGATGATCCTTCAGTTCCGGATAATTGTTCTCCAGAAACTTCACCCATGCCGGGCAGCAGGAGGTAAACATCGGAAGAACGCCGCCTTCTGTAATCCGTTTTACCAGCTCTGTGCCCTCCTCCATAATGGTTACATCTGCCGGGAAATTCGTATCATATACCCGGTCAAATCCCAGTGCATGCAGAGCGGCGGAAAGCCTGCCCGGTGTAAGGGATCCCAGATCAGCTCCGAACTCCTCCGCAATCGCCACACGGACCGCCGGCGCGCACTGAACAATCGTAAACTTTTTCTTATCTGCAAGGGCAGCTTTGACCTTGTCCACATTGCAGACAGCATGGGCGGCAAACAGAGGCTCCTGAACACAGTCAGGAATATGCCTTTCTTTTTTCACTCTCTCGTAAGCGTCTTTTCCATGGGTCAGCACAGACACATAGGATTTGCACTTCTGCACGCACTGTCCGCATCTGACGCATCTGCTTTCGTCAATTGTCTGGGGCTCTCCCTGCTCTCCCACAATGGCGTAGGCAGGACAGACCTCTGCGCATTCACGGCAGCCGGTACAAAGATTCTTATCTATTTCTACTATCATGAATTTTGTCCTCCCTTATCTCCAGTTTTTTGTGAGGAGCAGCGCTTCCGCTGCCTTAATGTTTTTCTCTTCCCGCTCCGCCTCAGGATCCACCAGCCGAAGAGCCTGGTGAGGACAGACGCGGACGCAGGCGGGACCTCCCTCAATTCCGGCGCAGAGGTCGCACTTTGACGCAAATACTTTCGGCTCCTCCGCCATCGGCTGCGCCACCAGCTTTCCATTCTTTGCATAAGGAAGCAGGGCGATTGCACCGAAGGGACACGCCTGCATGCAGTCTTTGCAGCCGATGCATTTTTCCGCATCTACGATCACCTGATGATCCACACGGCTGATAGCCCCCTTGGTGCAGGCATTCAGGCATGGAGCGTCCTCGCAGTGCTTGCACTGAATAGGCATGCATCCATCTTCAAATTTTGTCAAAAACAATCTCGGCACCACAGGAACGGTAACCGTCCCCACAGTCTTTCCCACATGATTGCTCTCGCGGTTGTGAACTGTGAAGCAGGCAAGCTCACATGCTTTGCAGCCTGTACATTTCGTACTGTCACCCACTACGAAACATCCTAATTCCTTTTTCATAATCCTGTCCTCCTATTCCTGTGGATGAGTCTCTCTGTATGTGTTTCTGGCTGCTTCCGCGCGCTTACGTTCCATTGCGGTTTCCAGATCCTCCTCTGTGATAAGGGTAAGCGCTTCTGTGGGACAGACTCTCACACAAGCAGGACCGCCCGGCAGTCCGTAGCAGAGATCACATTTATTGGCAGTTTTCTTCAGCGTTCCGTCTGCCTGGACATATCCCTTTTTCTCAGTCATATTGATGGCGCCGAAAGGACAGGCATCCATACAGGATTTACATCCCATGCATTTGTTCTCATCAATCACAACGCAGTGATCTTTCTGGGAAATCGCTCCCACAGGACAGACCGCCATGCAGGCAGGATTCTCGCAATGCTTGCACTGTACCGGCACACTCAGGCGCACAGTTCTCACCACATGAAGCCTGGGATTAAAGTCATAGGAATCCGGATCTACCTCGAAAATACGCTTGCCCTCATGAGCGACAACGCATCCGATCATACAGGTACGGCATCCGATACAGAGGTCAGGGTTTCCTTTCACAAAATAATTCATGCTTTTGCCCCCTTTCCTGTATCAATGCCCATCTGGGCGCGGATATCGTCGTAAAGCTCCATAACATGGCGCTCCGCCCACTCCTGATCCTCGATCTTTTCTACCCGGCATGCACAGTATTTATATTCCGGCGTATTGCTGATAGGATCCAGTTTGGCCGTTGTCAGCTCATTGCAGGCTCCGATCCACCATTGATACGTCATATAGGTAGCTCCCGGCTTTACGCGGTCTGTGGGAAGGCATCTGGTAATGCAATATCCTCTCTTGGAAAGGATCTTCACAAGCTCGCCTTTTTTCAGTCCCATACGTTCACAGTCGCCGGTATTCATCTGCACCCATCCGGGTTCATCTTCCAGATTGCGCAGGGTACGGCAGTTTCCTGTCATAGTACGCACAGAATAATGCCCTACTTCCCTGACTGTGGAAAGAGTCATGGGATACTGGTCATTTTCAAGCTCCACCGGCGGATGCCAGTCTGTTCCATAAAACAGGGCTTTATGATCCTTGGTTGCGAAGATACCGTCTTTATGAAGATACGGTGTTCCCTTGTCTTCCATAGACTTGTCACGGCAGGGCCACTGGACGCAGCCGTATTTCTCAATTTTTTCGTAGGTAGCGCCCTTGAAGCTCGGGCAGAGGTCGATCAGCTCATTCCAGATCTCTTCTGTATTTTTATAATGCATCGGATAACCCATAGCTGTGGAAATTTCCGCAATGATCTGCCAGTCAGGCTTTACGTCGCCTTCCGGTTCAATCAGCTTCCGCACTCTCTGGAAACCTCTGTCCGCGCAGGTATATACGCCTTCGTTCTCTCCCCAGGCTGCCGCCGGGAGGATTACATCCGCGTAAAGACCGGTCTTGTTCATATAAATATCCTGCATCACCACAAAATCGCATTTGTCCAGGGCTTCTCTGACTTCCGCCAGATCCGGATCGGACTGCGCCGGATCCTCGCCGAATATGTAGTATGCATGGATTCGTTTCTTCTCATCTTTCTCATGAAGAATCCTGTGAGGCACATGCGTAATCGGGCAGCCGATTTCACTGGGAAGGGAAACGCCCCAGGCTTTCTCAAATTTTGCCCTTGCCTCGGGATCCGTCACATTCTGATATCCCGGATAAGAATTCGGCAGTGCTCCCATATCGCAGGCTCCCTGAACATTGTTCTGCCCGCGGACAGGACCGATGCCCATTGCCGGACCGCCGAAATTACCGGTCATCAGGGCCAGATTGGCCAGACCTTTCACCACGTCCACAGCCTGAGTAAACTGACAGACGCCCATGCCGTAAAGAATCATGGCCGGCTTCGTCGTGGCATACATTCTTGCAGCCTTCCGAATGGTCTCCGCCGGAATATGCGTGATAGGTTCCGCATACTCAGGAGTATATTTTTCGATTACCTTCAGGAATTCGTCGAATCCCTTTGTATGTTCCTCAATGAATTTTGTATCTGCCAGACCTTCCGTCCAGATAACATTTGCCATGGCGTTCACCAGAGCAAGGTTTGATCCGCCTTTCAGCTGGAGATGAATGTCTGAGATACGCGCGGTTTCCGTAACACGGGGATCCGCACAGATAATTTTCATTCCCTTCTGTCTGCCGCGTACAATACGTCTCGCAACAATCGGATGGGAATCCGCTCCGTTATAGCCGAAGCAGAGTAAACAGCCTGCATCCTCGATCTCCGGGATGCCCATGGACATTGCGCCTGAACCTAAAGAATACAGTAGACCCGCTACCGAAGGCGCATGTCATAT
>DWYN01000117.1 GCA_019118645.1 Candidatus Blautia excrementipullorum
GTGCGCACGCTGATACCTGTTAAATCTGATATTTCCTTTACCGTCCTCATAACTGCTGACCTCCTGTTCTTGATATTATTTACTGTAATCTATGACGTTCCGTGAGTGTCAATAGATATTTTGAATTATTATCTTGTGGGATGTATCATCAGAGAATAACTAGACTAAAAAAAGAAGAGCATTTTCTGCCCTTCTCTACTACTCTGGATTTATTGCGTGAAGCAGAATTGGCTCTTGTCCTGCTTCTTCGACAAGCAATACCTCAATATTTTTCTTCTCAGAATCATATTGAACTCTAATTTCAGGTTCTTTTCCTTCATTTCTCAATGTAACCTTAATTCCCTGTGACGTTTTCTCCTGAACTGTTTCAGCTTCAAGTGAGCCTATCGGAGTGTCCAAAAACAATACGCATCTATTTATGCTCATATCTTTTTTTATCCTTTCACTGCATACTAGAGATATAATAATTCTTCTCTTGTATCAAAAATTTTATCACTTATAATCCTGTTAGGCAATAAATTCCCCTCTCATTCTGAGTTCCATCTATATATGATTTTACCCAAATGGCTGTAGCTATACCCTACTAATCTACAGAAACCATTTTTTAGTGTTATTCGTACTAGCTCACTGATTTGTACCTGTCCGGACAAAATAGATATGCAGTTACCTTCCAATCAAACATAAATACAGCAAAACCCGTCACCAATTGGACGGGTTTTGCTGTGTTTATAGTTATTTAAAAGGAATGAGAGTAAAGTGCGACACCTTTCCGTGTCTTTGCTTTATGAGGGGGAGATAGTTGTTATTCAACTATCTGACATTAAGTATAATAATCAAATGTGTCATAAGTATGAGGAAACTCTAAAAGTAGATTAAAGAATCTTAATATCTGATAAATTCGGCAAATATCTATCCCAAATAAATACTGCCCGGTTAAATTCCGGGCAGAAAGGAAAGGCAATTTATTTAAACATTTATCTTCTGGCAAATTATAAGGCTACGGAACTGCTCCCGCCGGCACATACGTAATATGCCTTGCCATCTTCAGGCTTTACATATATACAAAGATCCGCAGAATCCATCTTCTCTTCTTCACATTTCTCCAGAATCTGTTTTGTCAGGTCAGCCATATTGTATTCCCTGTTTTGATACTGAAGATACAAAGTGTATTCTTTCGCTTCTTTCTTTGTCTTCTGTGTAGAAGCTTCGACAGCTTTTACGGTTTCTTCTTCCTGAGCAGAGGCACCAGCACCGGTATTGGCTGTAACTGACTTCGGCTCAGCTTTTTTTGTTGTTTTAGCTTTAGCAATTCTTTTATTCATAATACTACACCTTCATTTCATAAATTATATTTCTCAAATTGCCATTATTCATTATATTACTGGACTGCAGATAAGTCAAAACCCATTTACAAGCATCGGAACTACTACTGCTGTAATAATCTCATATACGCAGTTCTTCTTTCATTCGGCAGACATACTGCTCTTTTGGCTCGCCATCACAGAATCCATTTCGAAGCTTATTCTTTATCCCCTCAGGACTAACTCCTGCTGCCAAATGTTTCCTTAACATCCGTAGAAAAGCGCTCTCCAGAGGCTCGTCAATACAGCATCCGTTCTGCCCTGAATATACATCATACAGACATTCCAGTATACTGCCAACTTCCAATTCTCTTACTACAAACGCTGGTTTAATATATTTCTTCTTTGCCTCCATCTTTACAATATTCCTTTCAAAATCACCGCTTCAGCCATCGGTTATATACATACCATCCTGCAGCCGCAAGCATAATTACCCGAACTCCATATCCATTCCTCACAATCTGGATAAATACAAACAAAGCCAGAAGTATGAGTAATACTTTCTCTTTCTTCTTCATCGTCAGAAAAACCGATATGCCAATTGCGAAGATACACTTTCCGGCAGTTTCATCCCGGATATACGCTTAACCGAAGTTACGCGTATCAGGCTTTGCAGGATATCATAATTTGCGCTTTTCAGTGATCCCTCTGCTGTATAATAGATCTGGTCTAACTTGTTCTCCGGGAATAGATTACAGATTATCGTACTGACTTTCCGAAAATCATTCATATCCTCACATACTATAATCAGCTGCGGCTTTTCCTCTTTCTTCTCTTCGATCTGATCCATATAAGCCTTCAGCCGGTGAATCTTCCTTGTAAGATAATGCTCCCATTCTTCCTTCGTAAACCGCTTCACATCAATCCGCGTAAATACCGGCTCTATGATCGTTGCAAACCTTTTCCCGTCTATCTCACAGGTGATCCTGCTGTTGAACATAATCCGCCCATCCGCGTCGCGGAAATCCGGAATAAAGTCAAATTTCTTCATATGCCTGCTCTTGAGGATCTCCGAACTGACCAGAGATGTCGCCGCTTTCTCCATGATCTCCAACGGCGGTATAATGTCTTTCTCAGGTCTTGCATCTGTATTCATTTTCAGTGCCTGATAAATGACTTTTGAGAACTCCGGCGTCGTAGAATAAAGGACAATCGTATTCCCGTTCAGATCATACTTGAACCTCCTGAGCATACCCATGGAACACATTTTCTTGATCCGGTTGAGCAGAGCATCCCTGCTGATATTCTTCGGTACATTTTTCTGGGGCCAGTAATTCCCCAAGACCTGAATTGTAGCTGCAACAACCTTCGGTATCGTATATCTGTATAAAGATACTGCATATCCTATGTACAGATCCGAAAGGGCAAACTGACTCTCCCGGTGGTACAATGCAATCTTGTCAAGCGAACTGCGGCAGTCTGATTCCGGGACCGTTATCTCCATCCCCTGCTGATAAGCGAAAAGTGCTTTTTCGCCCATCCGCTCCAGAATCTCCCTGGCAGCCCTGTTCTCCGTTGTTCCCTCCATCATTGCACCTCCACAGCAGCTTCTGCCGCATCACCTGTTTCTTCCCTGGATACCGTCTGCTCGTCTGTTTCAGCCTCATCTGCGTCTGTCTGTTCTACATTAGTATTCTCCTCCTCCAGCTGCTCCAGTGATAATGCCTGAAATACGCGTGCTTTTAAGGAATGCTCCTCCTGATTTATGTAATAGATCGTACCCATATATTCCATTCCCGGTATGATAGCAAAATGATGGCGTTCCGACGGATACTCAACAAAGACCTGAATATCATCCAGACCATTGATCTCTCCAAACCAGTTGTTCTCTCTTTTGGATATGCAGCGAATCTTTACGATATCCCCCTTGTGATACTTCTCCGACAGTTCCTGGCTCTCCCATGGATCCTGCACAAGTTCCTTTCTGGAGCAGGAATAATAGTACATCCCGTTCTTTCTCTCAACCCTTTCAAGCACTTTGACATCGATAATATCGCCATACCCCGCTTTCCCGCGCAGCGATTCCGTATATGTCTTCTTCCAGTTCCCAATATAGACAAATGCAGGGATACCAACACCGCAAAGATCAAGCCAGACACCGGTATCTACCGACACCCCGTCAACCATCCTTGTCTGTATTTTAAGGATTTTCCCTTTCACGATTACCGGTGTGTCGGCCTCCAGATACTGCTGGATGGCTGCTTCAATCTCCGGCCGCTTCTCCATCCTTGCCTCCTGATGGCTGACATAGACGATCTTCTTTGCACTGTCAATCGAAGTTACTTTCACACAATATATGTCCTCCAGTTTTTGAGCACGATACCGGAGATCATATGGTCGTCCGCTGATCTGGTCCGATGGCATAATAACTGTGATATCATCATCTACAAGGGAAAGGTCCCCGGTTATGGAGTCCACCTTTTCAAATCCCATCATCAAATACGTTCCCTGCTCATATGATGACGCATACTTTTTCATATGCCCGGCATCGGCTTTTGCCATAGGACGATGATTGTTCATGTTGACTAAAAACATATCGGTTATATTCTGAAAATCCATAAAGTCCTCCTTCTAAATAAATATACTGATCAGTTTTGTGATCCCGAATACAAATCCTGTTAACAGCCCCGGTATCGTGATAATCAGTGCGATGACCGCAAATCTGCGCAGCTTTTTGTTCAATCTGGCTGTTACAGCAATAAAAATGCCGCAAAGCATTGAGATAAGTCCGATAATCAACGACCACGCCTTGATTTCCACCAGATGCTTGTAAAAAACATTTGCAATGCTTCTGATAATCCTCTCCGTAATCGGCCCCGTTATTTCGATCTCATCATCTGTTTCCAACTCCTCAAACCCGTTCTCCCAGCTCTCATTGATGCTGTCCTGCAGCGCATCATAGATATCTTCTTCCTGTCCGGAACTGTCCTTTGCATATACTGGCGTTGCCTCTCCTGAGGACGTTAAGATCACTAATGCGATAATCCCTGCAATTAATATCCTCCACATAGTTACTCCTCCTGCACAACACTCAGCAGCTCCTCCAGAGAAAAAGCATCCAATGTCTCCTCTTCCCTCGTCCCGCTGTTCTCTTCATCCGTCTTTCCTTCTGAATTTCCCCGAGTTTCAGTCGTATTGCAGACAGAAAGCCTGTTCTCCATCACAGCAAAGATATCCTCGTCTTTCATCGGATGGATTATGGCTGCTAAAATCCTGCGGTCAGATCGATCCAGGATGCTTTCCGTTCTGGCATATGCCTCCTTCTCTTCAATAAGTGATATTACAGCTGCCGTATCATTAGCAACAGCGTAAAGATTCCCGAGCTGGAGCTGCTTAATCTGCTCAATCATCTTCCGGTACTCCCGTTCCATTTCCAGACTCCCGTTTTCCTGTACTCTTTCCCGGTATCTATCAATCCGGAAAACACAAACACTTATCTTGTGCCCGCCGTCCAGGAGCTTTGCCAGGATCTGTGTGAAATACGTCCGCCCCGGAAGTCCAGTACCGGGATCCATGTACCAGTTCCGCTCCGTTTTGGAAAGCTGAAAAAACAGTGCGATCAGCCGCGCGATTCTTATGATCTCCCGTTCCGGGATACGTTCTCTTATTCTGGACTCAACGATCCAGATGGTTCTTATAAACCTTTTTCGCACCCGAAGAGGTATTACAAGATGGGTCCTTACTGCTGCACGCTGCTGGGGAAACGAAAAAAAGTCCCTGGAGGTTACGTCCTCCAGTGTGTCTGCCTGTCTCCGCAAGAACTCCCTCTCATCACGGTTTTTTACAGTGGAGGCTATTATTTTCCATCCCTCGTCCTCGCGGGTAAGAAAACTGTGCTCCATACCGTCTGTCTGCTGACCGAGCAGCGCTGCCATTTCCGCGTAAAATTCTCTTCCACTGTTATGATACAGTTCTAATAACTCTGCATATATTTTGTCTGCCGAAATCATTCCTTCTCCTTATCCACTTCCATATTTGCTACCTGCCGGATAATATGGTCTTCATATTGGATCGGGGTGCCCTTAAATATCCTGTGCTGAAGATAATACTGCGTTACCCCATACTCGCGCGCCACCTCTGCAAGCGTTCTCTGACCAGAGGCGATCCGCAGATAGCCATACAGGCTGTGCAGATAGCCTACACTGTAATTAGAACGGAATCCAAGTTCATAGCTTGTCCGCTCCAGCATTTTACGATATGCTTGTGACTGCAGCTGCCTGCCATGGATATTAACGCACAGCCAGTCCTCCAATGCTTCTTCATCAGCATTACACACAGCAACACGCTGAAATGCATACCAGGCCAGCTCCGTGCGCATCCATTCATCCAAATGAATCTTCTCCCCCTCAAAAACAATCTCCGGGAGCAGCCTGACACAGCCGTCATCGCAGTAATACACATCACTTAACCGCATTTCCAGGATGTCATGAATTTTTAAAACACTGTGAAGTTGAAATAAATATGCCGGATAAGCTCCTTTATTGAAATCCTTTATATGCTGTCCAAGTCTGTCGAGATCTGCAGTAATCATATCAATTGACGGTGTATCTGCCATAAGATTCTCCTTTCGTGCTTTGTTTCCAGTTACTGTTGAATAAAAGAAATATGCACGCCGTCCGAACCCTCAACTAGATAACTGCAGGTACTGTCAACCATACCGGCGATCACCGATGCACTGAAATATCCTTCCCCGTTTTCACGCGTAACCAGATATAATCGGGCTCCTTTCTGTTCCTCTGCTGCCGCAGCCACCGCCACCTCAGATCCGGTAAGTATCTTACCAACATAAGAAACTGGCTCCTCCTGCGGTGTCTCCTGTACCTGATCCGGCTGACCGGTGGAAATACTGACAGAATTTGAGTTCTGCGGCGGTGCCGCAGACGCTTCCTCCTGTTCCTGTCTTATTTCAGATGTTTCCTCCTGTACAGGAGCCGCCGTCTCGGGTTCAGCCCCCTGGGTTTTCTGGCTTTCAGTATGAGTTTCCCCTTCATTTTCCCGGGGTTGCTCCTCGGCCATACGATCTTCATCTTCCGTCTTCATTTTCTCCTGATCGTCCTGCTCTTCTTCTGGTTTATCATCTGTTTTGCTGACAGTTATCCTGCCCGATGTATCAGACTCTTCTGTGCTGGTATTGTGTGAAATAACCGGCGGTGTTTCCTCCCTTGAAGCCCGATAATCTGCAATCAGAAATAATCCAAACAAGATGATTACGGCTAGAAAAATCATTCCGCCCAATACTGCTGCAGCTTTAAGGAATGTACTCCTTTTCCCTGTTTTTATATGCTTTTTCGGTTGAATCTCCTCTGTCTTTTTCTCTTGTTCAGATAATTCGTCTGGGTAAAATTCCTGGGTATCAAAGAGTCGTTCTCCGGATCCAAAACCAAGGAGATCGGAAATATCCTCATCCACCATCTCCTCGACATTGCTATTGTCTTCCTTCCGGTCGCTCCGTATCTCCTGCGGTGCGGCGGCTTGCGGAAGCGGTTTTTCACGTTCCGGAAGCGGCCGTTCCCGGCTGTGGGTTTTCTTCTTACCGAAAGGCCTCCACCTTTTCTTTTGATGGAGTGAAAGATATTTCTGGAACTCATCTTCCGTCGCCAAGATAGCTTTTACATTTTCAGATAAATGACGTGCTAGATATATATTTTCTATTATTTTTATTGATTTTGCAATGTACCGATATTTCTGAATGACTTCAGTATCCGAGTCAGATTCTTCAATATAATCAATAAATCCCTGCATTTTGGGCTCGTCCACCACTTCCAGAGTTTCCATGATGTCTGCTGCAGTTGTGATCTGATAATATTCCCTGCAGATCTTCCTCGTTCTTGGATACAGGATCAGATTCATGATGTTTGCTGCTGTGGCATCCTCCTCATACAACGCGTTCAAGATCCCCGCCGTATACAGTATCTTCATATACTGGTTGGCCCTGTGTGACTTGCTCAACGAAACAATAATATTCAGGTTATAGTCATCCATCAGTTCTGCAAGTTCTTCCGCTGTATATGGATAACTGCTCT
>DWYN01000118.1 GCA_019118645.1 Candidatus Blautia excrementipullorum
CCAGCATAGGGGCAACACCGGGACAAATCCGTACCTGCCTTTTGCAGGAGGCGGCTGCTCTCTGTGCCATCCCAATTTTGCTGGGAAGTTTTATCGGGATCGCCCTGACTTTCGGAGCCATACAGATTGTAAATATCCTTGCGGATGGCATTGTGGGCAGGCATGACGCGGTATTTACTTACCATCCTCTCGTATTTGCCGCCGCAATTCTGGTATCTGTTCTGACAGTACTGATTTCCGCATGGCTGCCAGCCCTAGACTTAAGCAAGCTGACTCCGCTGGAAGCCATTAAAAATGCAGGCGAGCTGAAGCTAAAACGGAGGAAAAAATCTCGTATTCTTGCGAGACTGTTTGGAGCAGAAGGAGAATTGGCCGCCAATGCGCTGAAAGCGCAGAAGAAATCCTTAAGAACCTCTGCACTGTCTCTAACGCTCTCTTTTCTGGGCTTTACGTTCATGTTGTGCTTCTTTACTCTTTCAGGAATCAGCACAAACCATACTTATTTTGAACGCTACCAGGATGCCTGGGATGTCATGGCAGTCATAAAGGACTCCCCGATAGAGGATTTTCCTTACGAAGATGAAATCCATACGCTGAATGATACAGACAGCGTAATCTATCAAAAAGCTGAGGCTTATAGTTCTGTTCCCATGGCGGCCATCAGCGGGGAAGTGGAAAGCCTGGGAGGATTAGAGGCGTTGGCCGGAATCTCTGTCGGCGCTGACGGTGATACCTATACGGTTCAGGCCCCTATTGTCATTATGGATGACAGCAGCTTCGCTGCATACTGCGAGCAGATCGGCGTTTCCGCGTCAGGAACAGGGAGTGTGATTCTCAACCGTATCTGGGACAGTGTAAACAGCAATTTCAGGTACAAAGAATATGTTCCGTTTTTAACTGAGGAACAGGACACTATCCTCTTGCAGAATCGTGATGACGCGGCAGCCGCTGTCGCAATCTCTGTTTTAGGATATACACAGGAGCCGCCGGTTTTAAGAGAAGAATACGATAATTATGCTTTGGTTCAGTTCCTTTCTGCTTCATCGTGGGAACAGATCGAAGAAGTGATTGGGAATGCACAGCAGGACACATATATCCGCGTACTGGCCGAAAAGGATCGAACCTTAAGGGAATTGAATAGAATAGAAACGGAACTGACAAATATCCTGGGACATGAATTTGCGCTTGAAATGGAAAACCGTATTCAGGAAAAAATAGACAATGACGCCATGCTAAATGGCTATAAGCTGATTATCGGAGCGTTGTGTGCATTGCTTGCCCTGATTGGAATCGCCAATGTATTTTCCAACACGTTAAGTTTTATCCGGCTGAGGAAAAGAGAATTTGCGAGGTATATGTCCGTCGGTATGACGCCGGAAGGTATGCGTAAAATGTTTCTGATCGAGGCCTTTGTTATCGCAGGACGTCCTGTCCTGATTGCGCTGCCGGCCACTGTATTATTTGTATGGTTTATGATAACGGCGGGCTGCCTGAATCCATTGGAGTTTTTGTCAGTGGCTCCGATTGTTCCTGTCGTAATTTTTATGGCGGCGATTTTTGGATTTGTCGCACTGGCCTATTATGTAGGAGGCAGAAAAATCCTGAAATGTAACCTGGCAGAAGCGCTACAAAGTGATCATATGGGATAAAGCCAGGGCCTGGCCTGCAAGCCAGGCTTTTTCTCTTGACAGGAACCTTTTGTCATGCTATATTGATAATTAGATTATCGATAATTGAATTATCAATGTAAGAAGGTGATACGTTATGGCAGTGCCGGATCATTCCATCGACCGGCGGATTTTTGAGAGCGCCCGGAAGGAGTTTCTGGAAAACGGATTTGAAAAAGCTTCCCTTAAGGCCATCTGTGAAGGGGCCTGCGTCACTACCGGGGCGCTGTACAAACGGTATAAAGGAAAAGAAGACTTATTCTGCGCCGTGGTGGATCAAACAGTGAAAGATCTGTACGAGGTGGCTCATTCCCGGGGAGACCGTGACCCTGCCGCTATGTCGGATGCCGAACTCATCAAGGCCTGGGATATGGACGGCCCGGACATGATGTGGTGGATGCGGTTCCTCTACGACCGACACGACGATTTTGTCCTGCTGCTCTCCTGTTCGGACGGAACCCGGTACGCAAATTTCCAGCATGACTGGGTAGAGGTGCTGACAAAGGCCACCAGCGCCTTTTTGGCAGAGGCCCAGCGGCGGGGGATCTGCCGGACGGATGTGGGACCGGAAGAACTGCATATCCTGCTTTCCGCCTTCTGGGCCACCATCTATGAGCCGTTCATCCACGGCTTTGACTGGGAGCAGATTGAACAGCATTGCCGCATTGTCTGCAGACTGTTTGACTGGCATAAAGCACTGGAATTTTGTGTGGAGAAATAGCCCTCAGCAGAGGGTCTTTCTTCGACTTAAAAGTTAATCTAAACCAACTATATAAGGAGGTAAAACTGTGTTTAAAAAAGTGTTGGAATATGCGGGCGAGTACCGTAAAACCATCTACGCTTCCATGGCGGTCATGCTCATTGGCATTGTGATGAATGTACTGCCCTTTCTCTTTCTCTATCAGCTCATTGAGCCGCTGCTTTTACACAGGAATGTGGATGTTTGGTATGTGGCGTGGCGGGCGCTGGCCATTGGGATCTGCGGAGTATTGTACGCCCTGTTCTACGTCAAGGGGCTGGCGCTCTCCCACCAGGCGGCCTACAAAACTCTGAAAAATTTACGTTCCTCCCTTCAGGGGAAGCTGGAGCGGCAGCCTCTGGGAACCATTCAGGAAAAGGGCGTGGGAACCCTCAAGAAAATGTTTATAGACGACATCGACTCCATCGAGCTGCTGCTGGCCCACGCCCTGCCGGAAGGCCTTTCCAACGTTGCGGTTCCGCTGTTCGTCTTTATCGCCATGTTTTTTGCAGACTGGAAGCTGGCGCTGCTGTCCCTCTGCGCCCTGCCTTTGGGACTCATCGCCATGGGAGCCATGTATAAGGCCGGCACCAGTAAAATGGGCGCCTACTACGCTTCCGCCCAGAAGATGAACAACACCATCGTGGAGTACATCAACGGCATGGAGGTTGTCAAAGTTTTTAACCGGGATGGCGAGTCCTACAAAAGGTTTGAACAGGATGTGCGGGGCTACCGGGATTTCACGCTGGCCTGGTACAAGGTCTGCTGGCCCTGGATGGCGCTGTATAACAGCATCCTTCCCTGTCTGGCACTGTTTACCCTGCCCATTGGGGCTTATCTGGTGCTTTCCGGCGCCTCCACACTGCCGGATCTGGCTCTGGTGCTCTGCATGTCCTTCGGCGCAGGGGCGCCGCTGCTGCGGGCGCTGAGTTTCATGTCCACCTTACCGCAGATCAACTATAAAATCACGGCGCTGGAACAGCTGATGAACGCCCCGGCGTTGGAGCAGAAAGAGAATCCCTTTAGCGGGAAAGACCACAGCATTTCCTTTGAAAACGTTCGCTTTGCCTACAAAGAAGAGGAGGTGCTCCACGGGATTTCTCTCACAGTGCCGGAGGGCAGCCTCACCGCTCTAGTGGGAGAATCCGGCTCCGGGAAATCTACCCTGGCAAAACTGCTGGTTCACTATTACGATGTAACCGGCGGCAGCATCCAAGTCGGCGGACAGGATCTGCGGGATATGAGCGTAGAAGCACTCAATGACCGGATTTCCTATGTATCCCAGGAACAGTTTCTCTTTAACATGAGCCTGCTGGAAAATATACGCCTGGGTAAGCCGGACGCCACAGACAAGGAGGTTCTGGCTGCAGCGGAGAAAGCCCAGTGCGGGGAATTTCTCGCCCGCCTGCCCCAGGGCATCCATACCATGGCCGGGGACGGCGGCAAACAGCTTTCCGGCGGGGAGCGCCAGCGCATCTCCCTGGCGCGTGCCATTCTGAAGGACGCCCCTATCGTGGTGCTTGATGAAGCCACCGCATTTATGGACCCCGAAAATGAGGAAAAAATGAATGCGGCCATCGCAGAAATCATCAAAGGAAAAACAGTCATTGTCATCGCCCACCGGCTTCACTCTATCGTAAGCGCCGATCAAATCTGTGTGCTGAATAATGGCAGGATTGCAGGGATCGGCCGCCATGAAACATTGCTGGAAAACTGCCCGGAATACGCGAAACTTTGGCAGGCGGCTGAAGGCAGCGCCGCCTGGGGCATTACCGCAAACGCGGCTTTGGAAGGAGGAGATATTCAATGATTAAACTGATGAAACGGATTCTGGATGTATCGGGAAAATACAAAGGAAGGATTCAGTTGGCCTTTGTGTTCTCTTTCCTAAAATCCCTGCTGGCCAAGGCCCCCATTATGCTGTCTTTCCTAGCGTTGACCGGATTTTACGAGGGTACGCTGACCGCGAAGGACTGTCTGCGGTGCGGAATCGCCATGATTGCCTGCGTCCTTTTGCAGGTTTTATTTCACCATATTGCCGACCGGCTCCAATCGGCGGCGGGATTTATGGTATTCTCCGACATGCGTATGGAACTGGGCGCTCATCTGCGGCGGATGCCCATGGGGTATTTCACTGAAGGAAACATCGGCAAAATCAGCTCCGTGCTCTCTTCCGACATGGTGTTCATCGAAGAAAACTGCATGACTGTGCTGGCAGATATGATAAGCTATATTTTTGCGGAAGCGATTATGGTCATCTTCCTTCTGTTCTTTAACATCTGGATCGGCCTGGCCGCACTGGTTATCATCGGAGTCGTCCTCCTTATCGCCAGAAGTATGAAGGAGGAGGCGCTCCGGGATTCCAAGGACCGCCAGGAACAGAATGAAAGCCTGACCGAAGCGGTTCTGGATTTTGTGGAGGGCATCGGGATCATCAAGACCTACAATCTTCTGGGCAGAAAATCCAAAGAGCTGACCGAAAATTTTGAAAAAAGCTGCGAAACCAACATCCGCTTTGAAGAAAACCACTCTCCCTATCAGCTCTGGATGAACATCGTCTACGGCCTGGGCGTTGCCGCCATTGTGGTCCTGGCCTTCTTCCTCAACAGTCAGAAGCTGCTTAGCGTCACCTTCCTGGTTGGCATCATGCTGTTTGTATCCGACCTGTTCGGTCCCATCAAAGCCCTGTATACCCAGGCTACCCGGCTGACGGTTATGAACAGCTGCATGGATCGGATTGAGGAGGTCTTTGGAGAGAAAGAGTTGCCGGACAACGGCAAATCCTCTATCCCGGAAACCAGCGAAGCGCCCGAGGTAGAGTTCCGGAACATCCGCTTTGCCTACGGAGAAAAAGACGTGCTCCACAACATTTCCTTCACCCTCCCTCAGCACACCATGACGGCACTGGCGGGCCCATCCGGAGGCGGAAAATCCACAGTGGCGAATCTTCTGGCCCGGTTCTGGGACGTGGGTTCCGGAAAAGTACTGGTGCGGGGCAAAGACGTCCGGGACGTAAGACTTGCAGACCTGATGGACCATATCTCCATGGTGTTCCAGCGGGTGTATCTCTTCCAGGATACTATCTACAACAATATCGCCATGGGACGGCCGCACGCCACCCGGGAGGAAGTGATGGAAGCGGCGAAAAAAGCCCGGTGCTATGATTTCGTCATGGCCCTTCCCCAGGGATTTGACACAGTGATCGGCGAAGGCGGAGAGAGTCTCTCCGGGGGAGAACGCCAGCGCATTTCGATTGCCCGCTGCATCCTCAAAGACGCCCCCATTGTCATCCTGGACGAAGCCACAGCCAGCGTAGATGCCGACAATGAGAGCTACATCCAGCAGGCCATCAGCGAGCTGTGCAAAGGCAAGACCCTGCTGGTGATTGCCCACCGTCTGAACACCATTCGGAACGCCGATCAGATTCTGGTGATTGCAGACGGACGGATTGCCCAGTCCGGCACTCACAAGGAATTGATGGAAACCGGCGGGCTGTATCGGGATTTTGTTACGGTACGTCAGCAGAGCCAGGGCTGGAACCGCCGGGCAAATTTGTAACTGATCCATTTGTACGCCTGCTATAAATAACATGGACAGCACTGCAGCATTTCAGCTGTATCGCTGTCCATGGCTTTATCCGAAATCACAGCGGAAATTCAATATAGCTCTGATACTTTCTTTCGGAATATAATCCAGGCAAAAAGAGATGTGGCCGCTGCAGCCAAGAGAATTTGCAGTAAGGATTCTTGATTAGTCGCATTCTTGCTGATAATCACCTGCCGAAACACAATGACAAGCAAAGAAGTTATGATTGTTGCTGAGACAGATTTTCGGATCATGCCAACAATAAACGGCCACCCCCATACCGCACAAAGTGGTGATAAAATATTGCAAAAGCTGGATTTCTCTCAGTTTTTTGCTGGTAAACCCCATGGTTTTAAAAATTCCCATATTCGTATAATCCTGTTCTATGGTACTGCCGATGCTGTGGGAAAGTACCGCCATGGACGCCAGAAGCAGAACCGCCACAAAGGCCAGCAGGAGACTGGTGAACACATTCTGTAAGGTCAGCATAAAGCCAGAGATGGCGTCTTTACTGTGGGTGAATTCCACATAACTTGTCAGACTGGTATTCTCATTCAAAAAAGCATTGAACCGGGCTGCGGTCAAAGCACTGCCGGAGACTTGGGAAATATGCAGCATAAACCCTTCCCGGGCCAGGCTGTCCGCTCCGGATTCCTCAATCATCCCGGCGATTTCCTCATGATCCTGCTCACAGATGAGAAAGCCCTTCATGCCGATCATGGAGCTGCCCATAAAGGGATCTTCATAAAATCCCGCCACCGTAAAGGTTACGTCCCCTCCGCTGAGGGCAATGGGGAAGGTGATGGCGTCCCCGGCCTGAACGCCAAACATGGAGGCCATAGAGGCGGAAACATAGACTTCTCCCAACGCGATTTCTGCAGGGGCAGCCTGATAGCCGGACAAATCATCCGCAAAGAATTTGTAGGGATAGTGCGCTGGGTCATAGGTAATCAGCTGGCCTTCGCTGTCTGATTCCTGGTCTCCGATTTCATATTCGGAAAAAATCAGGGACTGCACCCCAACAGATTCCACTTCGTCCAGAGTAGAAATTTCCTCCGCTAAAGGAGCTGCCTCCGGCAGCCCTGATACCCAGGCGGTGATATCCCCATAGCCCAACCAGTTCATCTCACTGTGCACATACAGGATGGAGTTATTCCATACTATACCCACCCCCTTACCAGGACAGGACGGTAAGCCATGCGCTGACTTTTTCTTCCCGTTCTTTCGCCGTTTTCACATCAAAAGGTGGCAGTGGCATTTCGTCCAGAATCTTTCCATCTTCCAGGTAGAGAATGCGGGTTCCTCGAATGGCCGCTTTTACATCATGGGTTACCATGAGGATGCTTTGCCCCTCCTGATTTAAGGAAGTGAGCAAATCCAGCACTTCTTCGCTGTTTTTCCGATTGAGCGCTCCGGTGGGTTCATCGGCAAAAAGCAATCCAGGCTGATTGATCATAGCTCTGGCAATGGCCGCCCGCTGAGCCTCGCCGCCCGAGACTTCCGAAGGCAGGCGTCTCCCCGCTTTCTCCACATGCATCTGGGTAAGCAAAGATTCTGCCCGTTCCTTGACTATTTTCTCTGACTTTCCTTTCTCCAAATAACCGGCTACCGCCACATTCTCGAACAAAGTCAAATTACTTACCAGATGGGTCTGCTGAAAAACAAAGCCAAATTCTTTAGCCCGCAGCGCTGCCATCTTCTTTTCCGGCAGGGTTCCAAGCTCCTGATTCCGATACAGCACCTTCCCGCTGCTGAGAGCGTCCATACCGCTGAGGGCGTAGAGCAGGGTGGATTTCCCGGCGCCGGAAGGCCCCATGATGATGGTGAAATCCCCCTGATAGATTTCTGCACTGATTTGATTCAGAACCGGCTCCTGTGCGCCGTGATAGGTTTTTACGATTTCTTTTGCTGTCAGCAGTGCTTCTCTCATACCGCTTCCCCCATTTCTGTTTTTTCATACGGAACAATCAGCGGCTTTTTTCCTGTGGCCGGATTGGGAAGAATCTCATCCACAAAACGCACATAAAACTGCACATAGCTCAAATTTTTCTCTTGCAGAATTCCTTTCATCTGTCGGAGCATTTCTGCCTCAATAGTCGGTTTTTTCTCTTCTGAAGCTGCTTCGGCCAACATTTCAAAAGCATCCGGTGCACTTTGCCGGAACTGATAATCCAGTAATCCCTCGACACAGAACCCTTCCACAGCCAAAGGATGCAGAAAATCCCGATGTCCTGCACCATCCTCAAACCACAAAAGGTCCTCATTCCGTCCCAGCAAAATTTCTGCGCGGGTAAAGGGACTTCCCACCATAGGTTCTTTGAGTACCAAATGGTCGGAAATGCGGTAGCGAATCAGGGGCTGGGCAAAGTTGTAGAGGCTTGTCAGGTACATGGCGCCGTTCTCCACTTCAATGATATTCAGGTCATCAAACAGCAGCATGCCATCTTCCATCCCGGTTTCCACGCCAAGTGCCAGGGATTCGCTGGCTCCGTAGATGTTGATGATCGGGCAGTGAAAGTTTTTTTCGAGGAATTTCCGCAGTCCACTGCTCAAGGGTTCCCCACAGGAGATTACCCGCTTGATTTGCACCTGCACCTTGCCTTTCTCCACTAATTCCGCCAAAATCTTAATAGCGGACGGATAGCCGATGATGATGTTCGGTTGGAACTTGCGGACGCTATCAATCCAATCATCCAGGGGAGTTTTGATATCCAGATACATCTGCTTGGCTCCCACGCCGTGCTTGAGTTTCTGCGTCAAATTTTCGCAGATCCTCTTGGTGCAAATCCTGTACTGTGATAAGCTCGTCAAAATGCTCCATCAAAACCGTTTTATCAATCGTGGGAAAAGCGGAAAGCGGTAAGTTGTCCAACTGTTCTTCTGTGATGCCAGCTTTTTCAAAGGTGTGCCGGTAAAAAGCAGAGTGTTCCCAAGCGAAATGGAGCAGTGTCCGAAGCTTTCGATTTTGCAGCTCCTTCATTTACGTTTCCGGCAAACGGGTGTTTTTCATAAATACAAACAAATCTTTCAGTGTTTTCAGATAGTTCATTTCGGTCGCTCCTTTCTATCAAGATTCCAATCGGAAAGTGTAGTTCTGGTTATAGTTTTCCCGGTGATAATACCGGGCTTCACCGGCGGACAGGTTCATGACGATGCTCCATTCCGTGGATTCAAACTCCCCAAAGTTATCCTTGCTCACACTGTCCAAGGCATCTCGAACATCTTCCATTCTCATCTGAGAAGTTTCCTCCAGCTGATTCATCAGGATATCATAGCGTTCGTGGGATTGCTGGGTTCCAATGCCCTGTTTCTCACCTTCTGCCAGATAGAAGTTTGTCAGCACAGGGGTTTCTGTGACGATCATTTTATTGTTCACATATTCCACTGCGGCACTGCGGCCGGCGGAATCCGCTATGGCGAAATGGACCATCATACCCATAGAACCGTGGAGGTCATATTGGAGAGAGAGGCATAGCCGTTTTCCGGGTGTGATTCCACAACCATGGCATCGCAGGTATTCCAGTCAAAATTCCTGCCGAACAAGAACTGGCCTTCTGGACTCTGGACAGCAATGGTACTGCATCCAAAGATACCTCCCAGCAAATCTCCCAAGTCTAAACCTGAGAGGACATTTTCCGCAAGATATGCAACGACTACTCCATCAGACGATGCACCTCCTTCCGAGAGGAATTCATCAAATCCATAGTCCCCGTCATACCGGACGGCGGAAAGCCCGTCCGTCAATTCGGTAATTTCCGAAGTGGGAGAAACGAAATTGATCTCTTCTAAATATGATTTCGTTTGATTGATATCGGCAGTCTCAGAAACCTCCATTTGATTCTCTGTCCTTTCCTCACATCCTGTCAGCAGCATTGTAATGCTAAGTAATAAAAAAAGACTGAGTATCCAATGCTTTCTAAAATGGCTATGATTCATATTGAAAACTCCTTTAGAAATCCATTTTTTTACTTTTAGTATATTGAACCCGTAATTATATATCAAATTTGCCAAAGTTGCAAAAAATCAAAAAAAAATATCCAGATATTCCATATCATGTCTCCGGCAGTAATGCGGAACATGTATTGAAATATCTGGATAAAGGTCTCATTCTGTATGGAAGATCTGCAGGATAAACCGCTGATCGTCTGATCATCCTACCTGTGCCGGGCAGAGATATCATTTTGACTGTCCGCCCCCCAGACTGTCGATAATGGTAATAACCAGTCCCTTTATACTGTTTTCCGTAGTCCGGTAAGGAGCAATACGCAGAGTATAATACTGGCCGTTAGTAGCCACTACTTCCCGGTCTATAGGCGCAAGTGTCTTCAGGACATTCTGCGCGTCTTCCACAATTTTTTCATAGGGGAAACTGTGGGCAAAAATCTGAATAGACCGTCCGATATCCTGCTCCATCAGCTGAAACTCCCTGCCTATGTATTCTGTAAACTTCCGGATATTCAGATTGCCGTCTACAAAGAGAATACCGATCATGGTAGAGGAAAGAAAGTTTGACAGGTCGTTGGTCATCATGGTAAGCTCATCCACCTTCTGCTGATACTCTGTATTAACGGTATAAAGCTCCTCATTTACTGACTGCAGCTCTTCGTTGGAACTTTGCAGCTCTTCATTGGCTGTCAGAAGTTCCTCGTTGGCAGCCTGCAGTTCCTCATTTACCGTCTCCAGTTCACCGATTGTCTTATGGAGGTCATTCTGGGACTCCTGCAGTTCCTGCTCCAGATCCGTAATACGGCGGGCCGCTGTAGAGTCAATATCATATTTCTCCCGGATTCCCTCTTCGAACAGATCCTGCTCCCGATGATCCTGAAAAATAATGGCAGTCAGTCCGCTTTCCCCTTTTTTCTGAAGAGGAATGGGATGCACACTCAGATCCACCCGTCTTGGACCGGAAGCGGTGTCCACCGGTATATCGGAATAGGTAACTGAGGTATGTTCTGTCCGGCTGCGGCTCAGAGCAGTGGAAGCTGCAAGGCTCAAATCCTTATTGAGAATGTGAAACAGATTAAAGGAAGCTTTTCCGGGTGCAATGGACACATAGTCCATGTAGTTCCCAAAGAAATGTATTGCCGTGTTCGCCTCATTCAGGACAAGAGAGGCCGGCATATATTTTTCCATGAAGTCTGTATAAACAGATTCCATCTCATATTCCTGCTTGTCTATCCCCTGCAGATTCACCGAATGGGGAGTTACAGGCTGAAAGCTGGGCACATGGAAAGTAGGTGTCATCAGATTGTCCGTCTTTCCTGCGCTGTTGTGAATATAAATTTTTTCCGCGCTGCATGCCGGCTTAAATACATCGGAATACTCATTTGCTGTTTCACTTTTTCCAAGAAACAGGTAGCCTCCGTTTTTTAAGGCCGAATGGAACACGGCAAACAGTCCCCGCTGAAGAACCGGCTGAAAATAAATCATTACATTCCGGCAGCTGATCAGATCCAGCTTTCCAAACGGCGGATCCGAAAGCATGTTGTGGGGAGCAAAAATAATCATCCGGCGGATTTCTTTGGAAATATGATACTGATCGTTGCGCTTAATAAAATATTTTGCAAGGCGTTCCGGGGTTACATCGTCAATAATGTTTTCTGAAAACACACCCTTTCCGGCCTGCTCTATCGCCTGTATATCAATATCTGTCGCAAATATCTTAATATCCCGGCGAACATGGAGTTCCTCCAGAATCTCCTGAAAAAGAATAGCGATTGAGTACGCCTCCTCACCTGTAGAACATCCGGCGCTCCAGACCCGGATAGGCTCTTCTTCCCTGGCATTCTGCACAATAGGGTAAAGTGCTTTCTCCTTCAGAGTCTGAAAAAATGATGGATCCCGAAAGAAATTCGTAACTCCGATCAGAATTTCCTTAACCAGAACATTTACTTCTTCCTGGCTGGTATCCAGAAATTTTGCATACTCATCCAGGCTTTCGCAGTGATTCACCACCATCCGGCGCTCAATCCTGCGCAGCACCGTTGTACGCTTATAGTGGGTAAAGTCAATGCCCCTGACCTTTTTCATTACCGCATAAATATGAGAAAAGCTCTCTTCGTCATTTGGACGCATCTCCCCATGATCCGGCTCAATTATGGTGCGGTATTTTGAGTAATGAAGAATCTCTCCCGCAATGTCTTTGGGCGAAAGTATATAATCCACTACCCCGGTATTAATGGCGCTCCTTGGCATGCCGTCAAATTTGGCCGTTTCCGGATCCTGCACAATCGTCAGTCCGCCTTTTTCCTTAACCGCCTTAACTCCGTTCGTCCCGTCCGAGCCTGTCCCGGAAAGAATCACAGCAATGGATCGATCCCCCTTCTGTTCGGACAGCGAAGTCAGAAAAATATCAATGGGATGGTTCAGCTGGCTCTGATCATATTCCTCCAGATATAATTTTCCTTCCCGATAGATAATATTCATTTTCGGCGGAATCAAATAGACCTGATTTGCCTCAACTTCCATGCCGTTCTCCGCCTGCAGCACCATCATGTCTGTATACTTTCCCAGAATATCCGCCATCAGGCTTTTGTAATCCGGGGCAAGATGCTGAACTACCACAAAACTGAGCCCGCTGTTTGCAGGTACAAAGCGGAAAAACTGCTGCAGAGCCTCCAGCCCGCCGGCAGAAGCTCCCACGCCAACTATGAACAGCTCTTTTTTTACCTCACGCTGAATATCTTCCTGATACATTTCCCGTTCTTCTATCATCCACGAACCTCCTTTTTCTTCGGCCGCAAATATTTCTTCTCAAAGTTCTCCAGAGACATAGGCCGGTCATAATAAAATCCCTGGGCACAAATACATCCGTCCTCCAGCAGCATGTCTGCCTGTGTCTGGTTTTCCACTCCCTCCGCAACACAGACCATGCCGCATCTGTCGCAGATCTTCACCAGATCCCTCACAATCATGTGGGTCATCTGATTTTCAGTTATATTTTTTATCAGACTCCGATCCAGCTTCACGGAATGAAATTTTAACCCTGCAAGCATATTGACGTTCGAATAGCCGGAACCGAAATCATCCAGAGAAAACTGAAGTCCATGCTCTCCGAACCGGCGGATCAGTTCCTCAAAAGTATTATTTTCAAAGTCGCCCGCCGTCTCTGTGATCTCAATCTCAATCATTTCCTGCGGCACATGAGGATAACGGCTCATGATCGCAAGAGCGGAAGCCAGAACGGAAGGATTCAATAGAGTATACCTGGAAAAATTGCTTGAAAAAGGATACATCGGATAGCCCATTTTTTTCCATTGGCTCATCGTATCCAGCATCTTGTCAAACACAAAATAATCCAGTTTCTGTATCGTTCCCTCTTTTTCCATCTCCTCAATAACTCTTCCGTGAGACAGCAGCTTGTCATTTTTGTCCAGAATCCGCACCAGGGCTTCAGCGCCCATAAGCTCGCCGGTCCGCATATTAATTTTAGGCTGCAGATAAATTGTCATCCGGCCTTCCGTCTCCAGTTTCGACATAACTGTTTTCTCCAGGAAACCGTTATTCTCATCAATTGAATTTTTATTTGTTTCCGGGCGGACTTCCAGATTATCACACTCCATGATAGAGCAGGCTTTTTCCACCAGGTTCCTTGCGCTGAACACTCCGTCTGACCAGGTACAGCCTGTCCGAAGCAGTCCTTTGCACTGCCGTCCCATCATCTGTTTTGCCCTGGCGCAGAGATTTAAAAAAGTATGGTAGACTACATTGGTACACAAAACAAGGAATTCTGTTTCTTTTGTATGAAAAAGCAGAGATTTATCGAATACCTCCTGAAGAACCTCTGAAATATGCAGCAGCAGCTGTCGTCCATACTCGAATCCCCTTATTTTTTTCACTTTCTCATACTCCGGCACATCCACGGCCATCACACCGAGAGAACTGTATTCATCCGAATTTACAGAGTACAAAACATTCATACAATCCTCCATATTCGGGAGAGCGAAAAAACGATCCATCGGCGAATTCTGCACCTGTGTTTCCCGAAAACGTTTTTTCTCTCTGCTCAAATATGGCAGCAGAGTATCAAGCAAAGCGCTGCGTTCGAGATATCTTCGCGGATTTTCAATACACAACATCTGTTCAGAATCTTTTTCACTTTCCATAGGGAAAATTGCAAATTGCCAGTATTTTTCTTCTTCCCCCCGCTTGGTAAATACAGTCGACTCGGGATGTTTTGCATAATTTGCAATTATAGGGAAGCTGCCTGTCCGTTTTCCGGAAACAGACTGCTGAATGCTGTATCTGCCAGGCCTTACCCATTCGCTGAGCATTGTCATAAACTGCTTTTTCTCAGTCAGAATAAGAATATATACCCGGTCCGCCTGATAATATAGACCGATGTTGCGCAGAACAGCTTTTATCGAGTCTTTGGCGTTGTCAGCCGCCAGCATCTGTTCCATACATTCCAGCGCCATGTCCTTATCCTCGTCCGTCAGTATATGAGAAAGCTCCAGATGATGGGGCTCTGACAGGTTCAGCTGATCCTCGAACGGTGCGCCCTCCCAATGATATGTTTCTGTCTCCTGGCAGAATTCCACCATATCCGCAGCTTCCCCGGCATGTAAAGCACACAGTCCGGATACAGAAATCAGCTGATCCTCAAGAACACATTCATCTGCTTTCCCGACCGACACACCGGCCACAAGCCGAAGGAACTTCATTTCCTTCATTCCGCTCAGCGAAATACGCACAAAGGAAAAAGCATTTTCCAGGCGTCTGCGTATCTTGGACCGGGTATCACAGCTGGGGAAGAAGACCAGCAGATTGCCTTTGTTTTTCCTGCCCACAAGGCAGTCTGTATTCAGAAATACATGCAGAGCTGTTGCAATGTCCTGCTCTCTCTGATCATCAGGCCCGTTGGAAAACAGCTCTTCAGCTCCTTCTATGCATATCTGCGCGACAGCATATGTTTGCCTTCCATCCTGTTCCAGCAGATTTTTTATCAGATTTTTCAGTGTGTCATATGTATATAATCCTGTCTCTGCGTCAATCTGCGCTTCTTCCTTCAGGTTCTTTTCCCATTCTGCCATCCGGTCCATCCTGCTCAGATAAGCATATAGACATACATCCCTTGTTTCAGGATCTCTGCTCAGATTTACACCTAAGGAAATCCAGCGAATACTCCCGTCAAAATCGACTATGCGGCACCTGTCGTAATTCCAGCATCTGTTCCTTTCAAAATCTGTCAGCAGCTGCTCTCTGCTGAATTTCATCCGAAATCTTTTCACATCCTCCGCAGAAAAAAGCCTGGAAATGCCCTTATCTATAATTTCTCCGTAAGTCTGATACTGAATAAGATGAATGCGCTCCCTGCCTTCCAGGATCAGCTTTTCGACGGTATCCACGGTTAAATTTGCCTGGAGAAAACAGTACAGATTCGAATACAAATCAGCCGGCATGATTCTTCTCTGCACAAACCGTGACTGCTGACAGGGAATATAGGAAAGGTCCTCCTTAATTCCGATAGCTTTTACCGGATTGCCTCCCTCATCGCAGAGCATCTGATAGGAGATGGCAGACCATCCGTAACAGCTGGTCTGTCGGTACTGAATCATAAAATTTCCGCTGTTCCGCATACAGCCGGCCAGCAGTTCACCTGCAAATGAGCGGAATGCCTCTGCAGATTCGCCGTGTATCCGGCCGCTCTCTATAAGTGATTCCGGAAAATTCTCGTATGTATCATAACGCCCGGTCAAGAGTCTGTCTGTATAAAGCATACGGAATGCCCTGGATCGTACGTCTACTTCCCAAAGCTGATAGTCTGTCTGATCCGCTACAAAGCTCAGCCAGGCATTCTTCTCATCCAGCTGGCCCTTCAGCCGTTCCAGGCCTGAAGTATTATGAGAGATTTCAATAATTATCGGTTTTCGTTCTCCATTCCCGGCCCAGATCCGCAGCAGCCTGACCCGGCAGGAAATCCAGTTTTGTCCATCCAGAGAAACACGGTAGCAGGAATTCCCTGGTTCCCCGCTCCGAGCAGTCTCCCACACATGTTTCTCATAATCATCTATATCATCAGGATGAATCTGAATCAGCGCTTTTTTTGCCTGCTGGTTATCCAGGGACAGACGCCGGTAAAATCCGGGGCTTACATAGACGGTTCTCAGTATATCCCCTGCTTCAATGATCCGCACGCCTTCGTCAATATAGTGAAACATCATCTGGGATGAGGAAGGTGCTGCCAGCCCTTGCTTCAGTTCCTCCTGTGTATCAGGCTCCGCATATATATAGAAATGATTTTTTTCATCTTTTCTGGCCATCTCAAGAGCATAGTCAGCCTTTCGGAACATATATCTGTAGCTGCCTTTCTTTAAAGAGGAAAGCAGTACTCCTGCCAGAACTTCCACCTCGCCGTTCCAGCTGTCCTCGGACGCAAATCGTAATGCCTGCACAAGGTCTGCTGTTTTCTCATATATCGTGCTTCCCGTTACATTTCCCGTCAAAAATACCACATAAAGTCCATTTCCCAGATAACCCTTAATATCTGTCTGCCTGAAAAAGTGTGCCAGCACACCTGCCACTTCTTTTATGGATTTCTCGTTATCCGCCTTCTTATCTTCCTCTTTTATATCCTCCACTTTTACAGACAGCAAAAAAAGAGCGCATATCTCCGCAGATTTCAATGCCTGCATACGCTCTTGAATACTTTCAACAACTTCTTTCCTATTCAGCATTCTTTTTACCCCCCCCAGGGAAATTGCCACAAATAGCGCCTCCCCCTTAAGGGTAGTTTTATCTGTCAGCCATTCGCCGGAATCCTACAGCGAATTTTAGAATAAAATCCGTATTATCAATATTTTTTATTACTTTTTCACTTTAGCACAATTTTATTCTTTCTTCAAGTATCCTGCCCTGTAAATTATTACTTTTACATTAATAATTCTTTAAGTTTGAGTTTTTTTACTCACTGCACCTTCCCAGATCTGTCAGTACACCATCAGATACCTGCAGCACCCGGTCCGCCGTCTGGGCAATGCTTCGGTTGTGCGTGATCATAATAATGGTCTGCGCATATCTTTTGGACGCATTTTTCAACAGGGCGATCACCTCACTGCTGTTCTGTGAATCCAGGTTTCCCGTTGGCTCATCTGCAAGAACCAGAGACGGCCGGGTAAACAGAGCCCGTCCGATGGCCACTCTCTGCTGCTGTCCGCCCGAAAGCTGACTTGGCAGGTGGTTCCGCCGTTTCTTCAAATTCAGCACGTCAAGCAGCTCCTCCAGATACTTTCTGTCCGGTTTCTGATAATCCAGAAGCACCGGAAAGATTATATTCTGTTCTACAGTAAGCTCCGGGATCAGATTAAAACTCTGGAAAATAAATCCGATGTTTCTGCGCCGAAAGATCGTAAGCTTCCGCTCCCTCATCGAAAAAATATCTTTTCCGTCAATCATCACTTTTCCCGAAGTAGGATTATCCAGCGCTCCAATCATATTAAGAAGTGTACTTTTTCCGGAGCCGGATTCTCCTACAATTGCGACATATTCTCCCTTCGGAACGGAGAAAGTTACATTTTTCAGGGCATGGACAGCTGTGTCACCAGCGCCGTATGTTTTTGACAGCGATATCACTTCTAATAAATTCATTCTCGTAGACACCTCTTTCTTTTATTCTGCTGAAAGAATACCATCCATACCCTACAGCCAGATGACTCTCAGCCTACAGTTTTGTAGGATTTGAGGCAGAGCGCAGAGTCTTTCTGAACTGAACAGAAAATAGAATTGCCGTAAATGTCACAGCGATGGTATCGGCGATCGGCTCTGCCATATAAACTCCCATAGTAGGGTTTGAGCTCATGATCCGGGGTACAATATAAATCAGCGGAATCAGAAGGACAAATTTTCTCATAACGGCGACTACAATGGATTCGGTAGCTCTTCCTAAAGCATTAAATGTCATCTGGCACGCCATCTGGATTCCCATCAGGAACAGCGCTCCCATGTATATCCGCAGCGCTGTTTTCGTATAATCCACCAATTGAGCATCGGAGGTGAACATGGCTGCAAATCCTCCTGGAAACAGCATAACCAGAACCCACAGCAGAACTGCATAGCTGAGACTTGCCTTCAGAAGAAGTTTAAATGCCTTTCCTACTCTTTCCGTATCACCCGCTCCATAATTGTAACTGATAATGGGCTGAGCGCCCTGCCCCAGACCCTGGAGAGGAAGCATGGCAAACTGCATTACACTTGTAAGAATCGTCATCGCTCCTACGGCGATATCTCCCCCGTATTTTTGAAGAGAACTGTTAAAGCAAACGGAAATTACACTTTCGCTGGCCTGCATGATAAAAGTTGCAACTCCAAGAGCAAGGCACGGAAGGACAATTTCCGGCGTCAGTCTCAGATTTTTTGTTTTTATTTTCAGATATGTTTTCTTTCCGCACAGGAATCCTACCACCCATACGCAGGAAACCGCCTGAGATATGATCGTAGCCAGCGCGGCTCCCCGCACATCCATATCAAATCCGAAAATAAAGACCGGATCCAGAACAATGTTGGTCACTGCTCCGATCAGAACAGAAAGCATTCCCGTTTTGGCAAATCCCTGGGCCGTAATAAAGGCGTTCATTCCAAGAGTGATTTCAACAAAGATTGTTCCCAGCGCGTAGATGTTCATATAACTTACGCCATATTCAATGGTATTTTCACTGGCGCCGAACGCCATTAAGAAATCTCTGTTCCATATCAGCAGTATCACCGTCAGTATCACTGAAATGATAATCTGCAGCAAAAAACAGTTCCCCAGTGTTTTCTCCGCAGACTCTTTGTCTTTCTTTCCCATAAAAATGGAAGCCCGGGGAGCTCCGCCATAGCCAACCAGAGCGGCAAAAGCCGAAACAATCATGATCAGCGGCATACATACGCCGACTCCTGTCAGAGCAGTAGCTCCAATTCCCGGAATATGACCAATATATATACGGTCAACAATGTTGTTGTACAGCATGTTGATCAGCTGCGCTGCAACAGTAGGAAGCGCAAGTTTCAAAAGGAGCCTGCCCAAAGGCTCTGTCCGCAGAAATTCCTTGTCAGTACTGCCTTTCTTCTGACTGTCCGATGCATGACTGTTCTGTCTGCTTTTCACTTGTTCCATATTCTCCCGTCTCATTGCTTTTCGCTCCTCTCCATTGCCAGTTTTGTATTGTCAAATATCTTTCTTAAAAAATAGACGTGGGATTCTAATTCTTCTCTCGTAAATCCTTCCAGAACATTCCCCAGAAATTCCTCTCTTACGTCGTTTACCATTTCCATAACAGGCTCTGCTTCCGGCTTCAGTTTCAGATGAATTCTCCTTCTGTCCTGTTTATCCGGTATCCTCTCCAGCAGTGATTTCTGTATCAGTGATTCTACTGCCTTAGACACAGCTCCTTTCGAGATCATACGAAGCTCCGCAATATCCACCGCCGTATCCTTTTCCGGATTATTCTGCAGAAAGCTGATAACATCGGCCTCGATAACCGTGAGGTTGTGCTCCGCACAGACTCTTTTCAGCATCCTGTCATACAGCCGCAGCAGACTTCTCAGTCCCATCCATATTTCTGTACTCATCTTCATCGGCACACCTTCTTTTTAATAGTTTCTTTATGAACAGTTTTTTTGTAAACTTTCTAGAAAATATTATACACAGCACTGTGGATTCGTCAAGTATGAATGAAAAAATCCCCCTGGATGCATCTCTGCCTCCAGAGGGAATATTACAAGCATTTTTCTATTGAGAGCTGAGAAGGGCTTCAGGCCGCGGGCCTTTTCCTCTGAGACAGCCTTCTATCCCAGCTCGACACACCAGATTTTGCAGTCACGGGTGCCCACCACCGCACAATTATTATAAACAGCAGGGGAAGCCTCGATTACTCCCTCACTTAAAGACACCGTATCATAAACCTCTCCTGTCTCTCCGTTGAGCAGATACATATTTCCGTCGCTGCTGCAGTAAAGCACTCGCCCTGTTCCGTCTGAATTGTATACACAGACTGGAGAGGACCAGGCATAACCGGCATGATGTTCCCAGAGGATCTCTCCGGAGTTCTTGTTCAGGCAGGCAAGAACTCCGGAGGCATTGTCCTCCGTTTTGGATACCGTCACATAAATGTATTCAGAAAGACTGTCTTTTCCGGAAGCTATGGTAGACTGCACCCCGCCGGATACGCCGTCGTCAGTATAGCACTCGTAGTCTGTATGCCACAGAATTTCTCCCGTTTCCGCGTCTATTTTCCATATTGGAATCGTGGCCACATCGCTGCTCCGCCATCCCAGCCGGAAGGAGGTGCTGACATAGAGATACAGATGCCCGTTTTCAATGGAAAGAACGGGAGTAGAGTTGGAATCATCCAGAACATCCTGCACCCACACCAGCTGAAGCGTATTCAGATCCAGGCACATCAGATTTCCTCCATTGTCTGCTATGAAAAGACAGCCTTTATATACGGCCGGGCTGTCCTCCATTCCTACCCAGAAGGATTCTGTACTGGATCTTGTTCCATAGTATCGCCACTTCACTATTCTCCCGGGAGAAATGGACAGGGTTCCGGCCTGCTGATCATACCTGGTGTTCAGCTTGATCAGATATAAAATCCCGTTTTCACCCGGGTAGATCAAAGTATCCGTTTCCTCGTCCACCAGGGCGGATCCGTCAAAAAAGCTGAGGCTTCCGCGAAGAGAAAAGGAATCGTTGTCTCCAAAGGTGTACATTGTACTGCAGTCCAGCAGATTGATAATAAAGACACGGGCTGTTCCTTCATCGCTGTTATAGCCGGCCCCCACGTACATAATCGGATACCCTCTGGGGTCCAGAGCTCCCGCCCCCTTAAATGTATAACCCAGGTACAGAGCTTCTCTGGTAGGTTCCCCTGTTTCCAGATCCAGAAAGTATACATATCCGTCCATACAGGCGTAAATTACTTCCACAAGATCCTCTTTTTCTCTGGCCCAGTCATAGAGATTCATGTGATCCTTTACCTCCTTCGGCCATCGGGCCATAAGAGGCTGCCCTGTCCATCCGCTTCCCGTCCATACGGTTCCTCCTGAAGAAAGGGAACCCGTATCAAAGGACCATTTTTTACTGAGCATATTATTTTCTATCTCCGCAGTGCCGTAAGCCGCACTGTCCCGAAAATTGTTTCCACGGAATGTTGCTATTCCGTCTATATCTGTATATTCATCGCCAATCAGAAAACTGATTTCTTTCTCCGGCGTATACCCGGATCCGCCTGACAGCAGTGTTCCGTCCACTTCAATGTCTGTGGAACTGATGAGGTTTGATGGGGCTGTTTCCGCTGTGCTGCGCGGCTCAAATTGAATTTCCCTGGTCGCTACCATCTCCACAGGCGGAGCCTTTTCTTCTCCGATTTTTGATGCCGCTTCCAGAAGTTTATCCGGAACTGCTCTCTGGATATTCTCAAAGAAATTTTCCCGCATACGAATCAGCAGCACTGCAGTCACCAGAATACAGAGAATACCTGCTCCTGCAAAAATTTTCAGGGCCAAATGCCTGTATCCGTTTCTGTTTTTTGCAGATTTCCCCGCAGTACTGTAATATCCGGTCTGCGGCCTTGCGCTTTTTTTCTGTAATTTCCCTGTTATCCTTTTTTCAGAACTTTTGGCTTTATGAATTGCCTCGCTTCTTCGCTCTAAATTTTCCCTTTCCTTTTCTCTTCGAAACTCCCTCTGCCGGTTTTTATACTGGCCTGCAAATCTGCTTTTTCTCACATGAGATTTTCTTCTCTGGTTCATACGCAAATTTCTCCTGTTTTATGTATTTCCCCTTCCTGCCGCAGATTTTCATCCACGACAAAAACCAGGGCCCCTCACCCCTGGTTAAGCATCCGGCTGATCTTCCTGAAGTTTCTCACCGGCGCGCCAGCTCTCTTGTAATGTCTTCCCAGGTCACGCCTTTTTCTGCCATCAGCACCATCACATGGTATAAGAAATCGGAAATTTCATATTTGATTTCTTCTTTATCCGGATTTTTGGCAGCGATCACAATCTCTGTACACTCTTCCCCTACTTTTTTCAGTATTTTGTCAATTCCTTTCTCAAAAAGGTAGTTGGTGTAAGATCCCTCCTTGGGATGCGCCTTTCTGTCCAGAATAACGTCATAGACATCCTGGAATACGTGAAGAGGGTTGGTATCGTCATACTCTTTTTTCATCAGAGGTTTAAAAAAGCAGGTTTTATTTCCCGTATGGCAGGCAGCACCGATCTGCGCTACTTTTGCAAGAATCGTATCGTTATCGCAGTCCAGGGTCAGAGATTTCACATACTGAAAATGTCCGGAGGTTAAGCCTTTTACCCATATTTCCTGACGGCTGCGGCTCCAGTATGTCATTTTTCCGGTGCGGAGCGTTGTCTGAAAAGCCTCCTCATTCATATAAGCCACCATCAGCACTTCATCCGTCTTATAATCCTGTACCACCACCGGAATCAGTCCGTCGCTGTTCAGTTTAAATTCAGACCAGGAAACGGCGCTCTCAAATGTATTGACAGGGATCCCTGCCTCTCTGCATTTCTGCTTAAACTCCAGGATATCCGTATCCGTATCACTGACAAAGGCTCCGCTAAGCCCTGCGACGCCCGGATTTTTCAAAAGATCTGTAAGAGCGCTCCTGTCTCTTTCGTCAGTATGAAGGATCACCTTCATAGAAGACGCCTGGGAAATCCCATCCTGCACCATATCCAGAGCGAGAATTCCTCCTGCATAATTTTCAATCAGCTCTTTATGACCAGTAAATTCCTCCAGAGACGAAACACAGACAACCATTTTTTCTTTTCCGAAACGTTTTGACATTTCTTCCAGAAGGTTTACATTGCTTTCCTTGGAAAAATTCAGCGCCACCTTTGCACAGCCTGCATAGATCAGTTTTTTCACATCCTCCATGCGCTTGATGTTTCCGGCAGCCATAACCGGAATCTCCGCAGCCGCGCAGATTTCCTTAATGCGTGCAATCGCTTTTTCATGTTCCTCATCCCCGGAAGAAAAGTCAAATACAAGGAGCTCGTCCGCTCCGTTGTCACTGTAAGCTCTGGCCAGAGCTTCCACATCTCCGCTTCCGAAAAGATTTCTCTGGCCGAATCCGGTTACCGCCCTGCCGGACTGAAGATACAGACAGGGAATCATCAATTTATTTTCCATAACTATAAACTCCTTATCAAAGACTGCCCTTGGTAGAAAGCACGTCTGTAATTCTCGTGTCAAAAGAGAGGGCCTGATCAAGTGCTTTTGCGAAGCTCTTAAACATAGCTTCCGCCTGGTGGTGACTGTTTCCGCCGGTCAGCACCTTGATATGCAGATTCATTCCCGCGGTGTAGGAAACCGCGTAGAAAAACTCCCTGATCATTTCAGAGGACAGGTCTCCGATTTTTTCAGAGGAAAATTCAGCATCCCAGGAAAAATAAGGACGGCCTGACAAATCCACAGCACAAAGCACAAGCACCTCGTCCATAGGCAGAATACAGCTTCCATAACGCCGGATTCCTTTTTTGTCTCCGGCTGCCTCACGGATTGCAGTGCCAAGGACAATCCCCGTATCCTCCACCGTATGATGATCGTCCACCTTCAGATCTCCGTGTACCCTGAGGCACAGGTCGAATAAGCCGTGTCTGGTGAATCCGTCCAGCATATGATCGAAAAATCCCACTCCTGTCTCAATATCGGAGTATCCTCTTCCGTCCAGAACCAGTTTCAGCTTGATCTCCGTTTCTTTTGTATTGCGTTCTACTGATGCTTCTCTCGCCATAATCTCTCTTCTTCTCCGTTATCTGTCTTCATTTTCAAAACGTACGGCGATGGAATTCGCATGCGCCGTAAGCTGCTCTGCAGAGGCAAACTGTTCAATGTCTTTGTGAATCTTTTCAAGGGCTTCCCTGGAATAATACACAATGCTTGATTTTTTAATGAAATCATCCACAGAAAGAGGGGAAAAGAATTTCGCCGTTCCGTTTGTGGGAAGTACATGATTCGGTCCGGCAAAATAGTCCCCCAAGGGCTCTGAGCTGTAGGGTCCCACAAAAATCGCGCCCGCATTGCGCACTTTCATCATAACTTCAAAAGGATTTTTTGTGACAATCTCCATATGCTCGGAAGCGATTTCATTGGCCGCTTCTATAGCTTCCTCCATATCCTCCGCAATAAGAATATAGCCGAAATTATCAAGAGATTTTCGGATGATCTCCCTTCTGGAAAGAACTTCTGTGAAGCCGTCCACCTCCCGGCTGACTTTCTGAGCCAGTTCTTTACTGGTAGTGATCAGTATCGCCGATGCCAGCTCGTCATGTTCTGCCTGGGACAGAAGATCCGCGGCCACGTATCTCGGATTCGCACTCTCATCCGCCAGCACCAGTATCTCACTGGGGCCTGCAATGGAATCAATGCTTACATAACCGTAAACCGCTTTTTTCGCCAGGGCTACGAAGATGTTTCCCGGCCCCACGATCTTGTCCACTTTTGGGATGCTCTCTGTTCCATAGGCAAGCGCCCCGATTGCCTGGGCTCCTCCGACTTTATAAATTTCGTCCGCTCCGGCTTCCTTTGCCGCTACAAGCGTAGTGGCGCATACTTTTCCGTCTTTTCCCGGAGGGGTTGTCATGACAATCTGATCCACGCCCGCTACTTTGGCCGGAACGATGTTCATCAGCACAGAAGAAGGATAAACCGCCTTTCCGCCGGGAACATAAACCCCGACTCTTTTTAAGGGCGTGATCTTCTGTCCCAGCATCGTTCCCTCTTCTGTAGAGGAGAACCAGCTGTTCTGCTTCTGTTTTTCGTGAAAGCTTCTGATATTGACAAGAGCTTTTCGGATTACATCCACCAGGGCCGGATCCACAGCGTCATAAGCTTCCCGGATCTCTGCATCGGTCACCCGGATTGTTTCCGGTGTAATTTCAGCCTTGTCAAATTCTTTTGTATATGCAAAAAGAGCCTGATCTCCCTCTTCTCTTACTTTCTTCAGGATTGCCTCCACAGAAGCTTCAAATTTCCCATAATTATTCGGGCTCCGTTTTAAAAGATTTTCAAGAATGTCCTTTGTGCTTTCTTTCGTCAGTGTTACTGTGCGCATATATTCATCCCTTCCTGTAAAAATATCTTCTGCCGTTGTGCCGCATATTGATATTTTCTATTCCGTATTCTTTCCAATGTCTGCAGTTTCCGGACATTTATCAGCTTCTGCCGATCACTTTCCTGAGGTCGCGGATCAGTCCCCGGATCCGTTCATCCTCCATCTTCATACTGACCTGATTGACAATCATCCGGGCTGAAAGCGGACAAATTTCCTCCAGAACCTTCAGGCCGTTTTCCCGCAAAGTGCTGCCCGTCTCCACAATATCCACGATCACCTCTGAAAGTCCTACAATAGGAGCAAGCTCTATAGAACCGTTCAGCTTAATGATTTCCACTGTCTGGTGCTTTTTATTATAAAAGTAGTCTTTGGCTATGTTGGGATACTTTGTGGCCACACGGATAAGCTGATTGTTGTGAAGCAGCTCCCTCGCCTCCTCCGGACCGCAGACACACATCCGGCAGGCGCCGAATCCGAGATCCATCACTTCATAGAGCTTTCTTCCCTCTTCCATGATGGTGTCTTTTCCGGTAATGCCGATGTCAGCTGCTCCATACTCTACATAGGTAGGAACATCCGGTCCCTTTGCCAGGAAAAATTTCAGTCCCAGCTCCTCATTTACAAAGATCAGTTTTCTGGAATTTTTATCACGGATTTCCTCACATGTGATTCCGATCTTCTCGAACATATCCAGCGTTTTTTGCGCAAGCCTTCCTTTGGTCAGCGCCACAGTCAGATATCTCATCCTAATGCTCCTCCTCTTTCCTGCGCAGTGCCACGCGTTTTCCTTCTTTTCTGAGAAGCTGTGCTCTCTGAACAGCTTCACTGCGGCTTTCCTCCGTATAAGTAAGCACACAGGGCGGCTCCTCTGCCGGAACCTGGATCTTCTGTCTGGACAAAGCAGTCAGAAGGCTGTCCAGCACGATTACAAAACCGATGGACGCAGCCGGCTTTCCGAAATGTTTGAGAAGCTCATCGTAACGTCCTCCTTTTACAAGCGGTTCGCCGGTGCCGTAAGTATACGCCTGAAAAATCACGCCGGTGTAATACTGAATTTTGCTTACCATTCCAAAATCAAAGCTGATGTATTTTTCGTATCCGTACAGCTTCAGAATCTCATAGATCTCTTCCAGCCGTTCCACCGCTTCCACTGCCGACGGATTCTCTGTAAGAGACCTGGCTTTTTCCAGCACCTCGTAGGAACCGAACAGATGCGGCAGCGCCAGAAACGCTTCCGCCAGATCCGGAGACAGGTTCTGTTCTTCTACCAGATCCTCCACTCCAAAATAGTTTTTCTGAGATATCAGAGACCGAAGCCGTTCTTCCGCCTCCTGATCCATGTTCGCCTCTTTCAGAAGAGACTTAAAATAGTTCACCTGTCCTACGCTTACCTGAAATTCTTTCAAACCTGCCGACAGAAGACACTCCACTGTCATGGCCAGCAGCTCAGCGTCCGCCTCCGGGGAGCTGTCCCCTATACGCTCAACTCCCATCTGTGTGGTCTCTTTCAGACGTCCCTGGTAGCTGGAGCTGTTGACAAAAGCCTGTCCCGCATAAAAAAGCGTCACCACTTCCCTGTCCGGAGAAAAGTAGGAGGCGCAGGCTCTTGAGACAGAAGGAGTGAAATCCGGTCTCAGTACCAGAGTATTCCCCTCCCGGTCAAAGAATTTGTAAAGGTCCTTTGAGGGAATCGTTCCTACTTCTCTGCTGAACACTTCAAAATATTCAAATGTAGGTGTTTCAATTTCTTCATATCCATATCCCAGGAACACTTTTCTGATCTCGTCCTGAAGCCGGTGCTTCTGACCGCATTCCTGTCCGTAAATATCGCGAACGCCCTCCGGCGTATGAAAAATCCGCTGCATATCTTTCTCCTCCTCACAGGCAGAGCAGACGCTTTAGTCTGATACCGTATTACTATGTAAAAACATAGAAATTATAGTGGATTCTGAAATTCTTGTCAATCCCGTAATTTCAGATCCATTTTCAGTCCCTCCAGATAAGGAACAAGAAATCCGCTCTGTGCCGGAAGGTAAAAGCGCTCGTCCAGATCTTCCCTTCGAAAGCTTTTCCTTCCGCCCCTTTCCATCCGGTTCCAGAACTCCAGAAGTTTCCGCAGTGTCAGATAGTAAAAAAGGTTTCCGCTGCTGAAGAACAGAAGGAAAAAAGCAATGCCGCCCTGTTCCTCAAACTTCTTCATAAAAGACACCTGATGCGGATGAATGTTGCTTAAGGGAAAAGTGTCTGTGCTGCATTCCTTTGCGTCAAAACAGACGGGAATTCCCTGGACAGCTCCGATATAGTCCACCGTGCTGCGCTGCTCAAAATAGGCAAGCGTAATCTGACGGTGCTCCTTGTCCATCCGCACCGGCGTAATCGGCGTAGGAATTTTCTGAATCAAAGCCAGCTTTTTTTCCGCGTACTGCTCATTTGTCCGGTTCACCAGCTCCTCAAGCGTAGATCCCCGAAGTCCTCTGCTGTTCCATGTCGCCATAAAAACCCATCCTAATTCAGAAGCTTGATTGACGGGAAGTACCGGATCACAGCTTTGCCGACAATTTCATCAAAGGTAACATAGGTATTGTCCCAGAACCTGGAATCTCTGGAATTTTCCCGGTTGTCTCCCAGCATGAAATAACAGTTTTCAGGCACTTTGTAAGGCCCGTAATCTCCGGTGGGCGTTTCAGGCACAAAGCTGTCGTCCAAAGGCTCCTCCGAATCATTAATATACACTTTTCCGTCCCGGATTGTCACAGTTTCTCCGGGGAGTCCGATCAGACGCTTAATAAAAAGCTGGCTCTCATCGTCCGGATATTTGAATATAATGATGTCAAATCTTTCCGGATCCTTCATCTTTTTGGAAATGTGTTTGCCGAAGAAATCAAAATTAATTCCATAGGCCAGACGGAAGCCAAAAATGCGGTCCCCTGTCATAATCGTATTCTCCATGGATTCCGAGGGAATCTTCGCATTGATCAGCACCACATTATTGACGACCAGTACCACGACGATCACAATAATGATCATTTTTACATAATCCCATATTTCATTCCAGATTTTCATAGTAAGTCTCCTCTAAATGTTCTTCTTTCAGAATATAGTGAAAAAGCTCGGGTAGCTCCGCCCGGAAGCTCTGCCCGGAAAGACGCTCCAGTTTTCCGGAAAGGCCGGGAAACTGCAGGCGCCAGGCATGCAGAAGCTGATGTCTGAGCTGATATCTTTCCATGCATTTCCTGTTGAACGGTTCCTGTCCATACTTCCGGTCCCCTATAACCGGGAAGCCCTCCGCCGCAAGATGGGCTCTGATCTGATGCGGCCTTCCGGTTATCAGGCGGATTTTCAGAAGAGTCACCTGGCCGTTGCTGCCAAGAGGTATGTAAATTGTCTCCACAGGCAACGCCCCTTCTCTTTTTTCTCTATATATAGATACTTTATTATATTTTGCGTCTTTATGCAAATATCCTTTGATATGTTTTTCCTCTGTCAGGACTCCCTGCACCAGGGTCAGATAGTATTTGCGCACCTCTCTGCCGCGGAACAGAGCGGAAAGCTCCTGAAGCCCTGCCAGACTTTTTCCTGCCGCCACAATGCCGCTGGTGTTTCTGTCCAGGCGGTTGCATACAGACGGGTGAAATGTTTTCAGATCCTCGCTGCTCAGCGCCCCTGTTTCCAGAAGATATCCGGTCAAAAATTCTACCAGAGAAGGCTCCCCGCTGCCGTCAGGCTGGGAAAGCATTCCTGCCGGCTTGTTGATCAGCAGGATATCGTTGTCTTCATAGAGGATATCCAGGGGAAACCTGGCCCTCGGAATTTCTTCCTTCCCGGCGAATTTTGAAAAGGTATCGTCACTGAGAAACAGTTTTACTTGATCACCCACCTGAAGTTTCTCATTTCCTGATGCTTTTTTTCCATTCAGGGTAATGTTCTTTTTTCGAAGCATTTTGTAGTGAAAGCTTTTCGGCGCCTCCTTCAAAAGCTTGGAAAGATATTTGTCAAAGCGCTGTCCCGCTTCATTTTCCTTAATGATAAATTCCCTCATGGCACACCTACAGACAAATTGCAAGAATCGTATATTTAATCAGCTCATTTCTGGACATGTCAGGATAACGCTCATCCGGTCTGAATTTTATTCCCTCTTCCAGAGAGGATTTGTGCGCATTCATAGAATCCAGACGTTCCAGATATGCCGGAAGGTTCTGAAATATTTTTACAGTAGTCCGGTATCCGTTTCCTTTCAGTATCTTCTGGGCTTCTGTCTCCATAAACGAAACATCAATCTTCGGGTCGCTGCTGTATCCCACCACTAAATTGCCGCAGATGGCAAAGGCGTCAATAAACGCGCTTTTCTCGTAAAAAGTCATATACATCTCATAAGCCATGACAAGGCTGCCGGCATGCTGACTGATCTGACGGTAAATTTCCGGATCCATAGGAGAACATCTGAACAGCATGATCACATTCACAAGGCTTTTGCAGGCCGGAAGACATCCAACCGCCGCTGCCACTGTCCAGATTGTCATTCTTGTATGGAAATAAATCAGCGCCGCAAAAAAAATCAAAAGAGGAACGGCCAGCAGCGCAGCCGTAATAAGTATTCTCCGTTTTCTTTCTGCGCGGATATATCCAAAATTTCCCTTCGTGCTGTTTCTTTTTTTCGATTGTCTGCTCATGAAGTCTCCTTAACTATTTCTGCTTTTTCTGATGTATGTTGCGAATGGTTTTTCTCCTTGTCTTTGGCCGGGTGAGGAAATCCCCGTTTTCTCTGCCTCTCTTTCCCTTTTCTGATCTCTTTCCGTCTTTCTCGGGACGAAGCAGACATCCCGGTCCGAATCCCACAAGGTCCATGCGGCCTGCCCGCTTCAGTCCCTCCAGAACCAGGCGGCGGCTTGAAGGGTTTTTATACTGCATCAGGGCTCTCTGAATTTCCTTTTCCCTCGGGTCTCTGGGAATATATACCTTTTCTCCCGTAAGAGGATGTATTCCCGTATAATACATACAGGTAGAAAGGGTAGAAGGCGTAGGATAAAAATCCTGTACCTGCTCCGGAGTAAATCCAAGATCACGCACATATTCCGCAAGTTTTACCGCTTCTTTCATTGTGCAGCCTGGATGGGAGGACATAAAATACGGCACCGCGTACTGTTTTTTTCCGGTTTTCTCATTCTCTCGCTGAAAAGCCGCCAGAAAATCCTGATAAACCTGATGGGCCGGTTTTCCCATATAACGAAGTACCTGATCAGACACATGTTCCGGAGCGACTCTGAGCTGTCCGCTGATATGGTGCTCTACAAGTTCTCTGAGAAACACGGGACTTTTGTCCGCCATCACATAGTCAAACCGCACTCCGGAACGGATAAACACTTTTTTTATCCCGGGCAGGCTGCGAAGTTTTCTCAAAAGCGCCACATAATCGCTGTGATCTACTGTAAGATTTCTGCAGGGTTTCGGGAACAGGCACTGCTTGTCGGCACATACTCCTTTTGTCAGCTGCTTCTCACAGGAAGGTTGGCGAAAATCCGCCGTAGGTCCCCCTACATCATGAATATATCCCTTGAACTGAGGATCCTCTGTCATCTTTTTCGCTTCTTCCAGAATGGATTCATGGCTTCTGGTCTGAAGGATTCTGCCCTGATGGAAAGTCAGGGCGCAGAAACTGCAGCCTCCAAAGCATCCTCTGTTGCTGGTGAGGCTGAATCTTACCTCTTCCAGGGCGGGAATGCCGCCCTCTTTCTCGTACATGGGATGGCAGGTCCGTTGATAAGGAAGTCTATAAACATCGTCCATTTCCTGCCTGGTCAAAGGCTTTGCCGGAGGATTCTGGATTACGTATCCCCGTGTTCCGTAATCTTCCGCGAGAGGTCTGGCGGTAAATGGATCTGTGTTCCGGTACTGCACTGCGAAACTCTCTGCGTATGCGGCCTTTTTTGCTGAAATTTCTTCAAAAGACGGAAGCAGCACCGGCTGATACGCAGACGAAAGCGTTCTGCTTTTGTAGACTGTCCCCGCCACAAATGTAATTTCTTCTACCGGGATCCCGCTGTCAAGAGCCTCCGCAATCTCCAGAATGGAATGTTCTCCCATTCCATAAGAAATCAGATCTGCGCCGGAATCCAGAAGCACGCTTCTGCGGATCCTGTCTTCCCAGTAGTCATAATGTCCCAGCCGGCGAAGACTGGCCTCGATTCCTCCTAAAATAACAGGAACATCCTTGTAGGTCTGACGGATCAGATTGCTGTATACCACAGTAGCCATATCCGGTCTCAGCCCCGCTTTCCCGCCGGGAGAATACGCGTCTTTGTGGCGCCGTTTTTTGGAAACTGTATAGTGGTTGACCATAGAATCCATATTGCCTGCAGTCACAAGAAAACCCAGGCGCGGTTTCCCAAACACCTGGATGCTTTCTTTTCTTCGCCAGTCAGGCTGGGGAATCATGGCCACACGATAGCCCCGGCTTTCCAGAAGCCTGCTGATGATGGCTGCTCCAAAAGACGGATGATCAACATAGGCGTCTCCTGTAATATAAACAAAATCGACCTCATCCCAACCCCTGTCTCTCATTTCATTTTTTGTTACCGGTAAAAACTGATTCATGTATCCGCTCCTAAAACGCTACCGACTGTGCC
>DWYN01000119.1 GCA_019118645.1 Candidatus Blautia excrementipullorum
AAACAGATACTCTGGGAATCTCCTCTGAAGATTTGCAGAAAAAAATGTCCGCCCTGGGAACCCCCTGCGAATATTTCCCTACTTTTGATGAAATCGAAAATTTTTTGCTGGAAAATTGTACACAGGGTGACCTGTTGATAACTATGGGGGCCGGAGACGTTGTAAACATTGGAGAACAGCTTCTCGGCAAATAGTTATCCACATTATCCACATGTTTATGCACATTTTTTTCTGCGCATGGCATGTGGATTTTTTTTGCCTTCCAGATCGACATAATTCCACAGCGTTTTTACCTATATTTCACGGAATTATAACAAATTCCGATATTTTGCCCGGTTGCCCATAATTTTGTCTTTTTTCTATTATCCACATTATCCACATTTTCCACACACTTATGTGGAAAGAATTCCATGAAAAATAGCCTATTCTCATTTGAAAAATCTTATGCTATACTAGGTTACGATTAAAAAGAGCCGCTGACAGGCTCCGGACCGATCTGTTTCAGAAAGCGAGTGATTAAGTATGGGTATGATCACACTCAGGAATCCCTCCCGCCAGGAGGCCACACTATTATCAAATATATTTATTGACGACTATATGCCGGAGGCAAATGGAGAATTCGTAAAAGTATATATTTATCTTTTGCGGACGCTCTCCAATTCTCCGGTTTCTTTCAGCCTGGAAGAGATGGCGGATCGTCTTCTCTGTACAGAGCGGGACATTCTGCGCGGTCTGAAGTACTGGTCCAGGCAGGATCTTCTTACACTGGACTTTGCCGATGATAAGACCTTAACCGGCATCACCCTGCTTGAGCCCCGGCAGAAAACGGCTCCCGGAGAAGAAAAATCTGCCGCTGCCCCGGGAACCGGGGAATCCAGGACCTCATCTCTCAAATCCTTCTCCCTCACTCCCGACAGGGTAAAGGAACTGAAGCAGAACGAGGATATGATCCAGCTCCTTTATATTGCCGAGCAGTATCTGGGAAAAACGCTGTCGCCCACGGAAATCCAGAAAATCCTGTTTTTCTACGATGGCCTTGGATTTTCCACAGATCTGATCGAATATCTGATTGAATACTGCGTAAGCCGCAGCCACAAGAGCATCCGCTATATCGAAACAGTCGCTCTTGCCTGGGCTGAAGAGGGCATCTCCTCTGTGTCCGACGCCAAGAAAGCCAACGCCCGGTACAGCAGGGAATACTATGCCATCCTGAAAGCTCTGGGCATTACGAACCGAAGCCCTGTGGAGACAGAAATCACCCTTATGGACACATGGCTGAAAACATATGGATTTTCCATGGAAATTATTCAGGAGGCCTGCAGCAGAACGGTTCTTCAGACAGGCCAGGCAAGTTTCCAGTATACTGACAAAATCCTGGAAGGCTGGAAAAAGAAGCAGGTAACCAGCCTGGAAGATATCCGCAGTCTGGATGCCGAGCACAAAAAGCGCAGGCAGGATAAAAAAGCGCCGAAGCAGACATCCTCATCTTCCAACCGTTTCAACAATTTTCAGCAGCGGGAATATGATTTTGAAGAGTACGAAAAGCGGCTGCTGAACCAGTAAAGGAGGCGTATCGTGGCTTTACAGAATTTCCAGTATGATATCATCATGAGAGAGTACAGCCGCAGACAGGCTCAGGTACGGCGGGAGCTGGAGCAGCGCAGACAGAATGCTTTTCAAAAAGTCCCAAGGCTGGCCGAAATTGACCGGGAAGTAGCATCCTTGAGCGCAGGAAGGGCCCGGTCTCTTCTCCAGAGCGGCACAGGCTCCGTTGAAGATCTGAAGAAAGAGGTGGCTGTTCTGGCCGGGGAACGCCTGGCCCTTCTGCGCGAAAACGGCTTTCCCGACGATTACCTAGAGCCTCAGTATTTCTGCGCCCTCTGCCAGGATACCGGCTATGTCGGCAGCCGGAAATGTTCCTGCTTTAAAAAAGCGGAAATTGAGCTTTTGTATGCACAGTCCAACCTCAGAGAAATTCTGGAAAAAGAAAATTTTGAGCACTTTTCTTTTGACTGGTATTCTGATAAAATAAAAAATGAAGCGACGGGCCTGACCGCCAGGGAGACTGCCCGGCATGCTTATGATGCCGCCTGGGATTTTGTCCGGAAGTTTGATTCCCGTTTTCAGAATCTTTTTCTTTACGGAAGCACAGGCGTTGGAAAGACTTTTCTTTCTCACTGCATTGCGTATGAGCTGCTGAAAACATCCCACTGCGTCCTCTATTTTTCTGCCTATGATCTTTTTGATAAAATAGCGCAGTCGGCTTTTTCACGAAACACGGACGCAGATCCGGGCGAAGATTTTATTTATGACTGTGATCTCCTGATCATTGACGATCTTGGCACAGAGCTGACCAATAGTTTTGTTTCTTCACAATTATTTTTTTGCATTAATGAGCGTATTACCCGCCGGAAACCGACGATTATTTCCACCAATTTGACCCTGGAGGATTTTTCATCAACTTACTCCGAGAGAACCTTCTCCCGGATTGCCAGCAATTTCCAGATGATCAAGCTGATTGGAAAAGATATCCGTATACAGAAAATATTTTTAGGAGGAAAATAAAGAATGGCACAGTTAAGCACCAAAGACCTGACAACCCTTCCCGTAGGACGGCTGGGACTGATCCCCCTGGAGAGCTGCCAGTCACTTGGAACGAAAGTCAACGACTGGCTTGTGAAATGGAGGAAGGAACGGAATCACCCGGAAATGAATTCCTTTGCTTTTGAAGGATATCAGAGAGACTCCTTCATCGTAGGCGTACAGACTCCTCGTTTCGGATCAGGAGAGGGCAAATCTGTTGTCACGGAATCCGTCCGGGGAGACGATATCTATCTGATGGTAGATGTGTGCAATTACAGCCTTACTTACCGCATCAGCGGCTTTACCAACCTGATGTCTCCTGATGATCACTTCCAGGATCTCAAGCGCGTTATCGGCGCTATCGGCGGAAAAGCCCGCCGGGTCAACGTCATTATGCCCTATCTGTACGAGAGCCGTCAGAGCAAACGTGTGGGCCGTGAGTCCCTGGACTGCGCAACAGCCCTGCAGGAGCTTACCGGCATGGGCGTTGAAAACATTATCACCTTTGACGCTCACGATGCCCGTGTACAGAATGCCACTCCCCTCCATGGCTTTGAAACTGTTCAGCCGTCTTACCAGTTCATCAAGGCGCTTCTGAATCACGAAGACGGACTCCGCATTGACAACGATCACTTTGTGATCATCAGTCCGGATGAGGGAAGCATGGGACGCGCCATCTATCTGGCCAACATCCTTGGTGTGGATATGGGAATGTATTACAAACGGCTGGATTATTCCAGACGGGTAAACGGACGTCACCCCATCGCGGCTTATGAATTTCTGGGGCCCAAGCTGGAAGGCAAGGATATGATTCTCATCGACGATATGATTTCCTCCGGAAACACAGTAATCGAAACGGCTGCTCTTCTGAAGAAGAGGGGAGCTGGAAGGATTTATATCTGCTCTACTTTCGGCCTTTTCACCGATGGTCTCGAAAAATTTGACGACGCTTACAACAAAGGACTCTTTGACAAGCTTCTCACGACCAATCTGGTATACCAGACTCCGGAACTTCTGGAAAAGCCATATTACATTAACTGTGACATGAGTAAATATATCGCTCTGATTATTGATACACTGAATCACGACCTGTCTGTAAGCCATCTGCTGAATCCGGTAGACAGAATCAAGAATTGTGTAAATAATTATATGGCCCGTTACGAATAGAAAATTTAAAAACATAAAAAGAAGAATATTTGTGAGAGATCCGCTTTGCAGCGTTTCCTCATAAATATTCTTCTTTTTTGTTTTATACAATACACAGCCTATTCCGCCCCTGCAGGAACAGCCTACAGGGCTACTTTGCGGAAAGGAATTCCCAGTTTCTCCAGGATTTCCATTTCCCTCTGCTGGCAGGAGCAGATGATTACCTGTCTTTTTTCTTTGGCAAGCCAGGAAAGGACGGCGGCAAGTCTCTCCTCGTCATACATCCCGAAAACCTCGTCCAGGATCACCGGCAATTTTTCTTCCCCGCACAGAAGTTCTCCTGCCGCCATACGAAGAGCAAAATAAATCTGTTCCACGGTTCCCCTGCTGAGATGATCCAGGGATACTGTGCGTCCTTCTGTATTGACCGTCATTCGGAGCTCCGCATCCATGAGGACATCCTTGTATTTTCCTCCTGTAATCTCGCTGAGAATCCCTGAGGTTCTTCTGCGCAGCTGCCCTCCCACCTGCCGGTGAATGTCACGGGACAAATTTTCAATTGTCTTCATGGCAAGGTTCAGAGACTCTATTTCCAGTTCCTCCGCCAGCGGAAGATAAACGTGCTCCTCCGCCTCCTGATATTCTGATATAAGGTTTGACAAAGCTGTTGTCTTTTCTTTTTTCGTCTCTTCCAGCTTTTCCCTGTTCCACTGCAGTTTCTCCTGCTTTGCCGACCAGCGGCTTTTCTGGCGCTTTCTCTTCTCCAGCTCCGCCTCTGCCTGTCTTGTCACCCGCACCTCTGCAAGAACTGCCGCTGCTCCCGCAAGCAGAGGAATCAGGCAGAAATATGAAAACTTCTGAAGAATCAGGCACACAAGAACCGCTGCCGCCAAGGCAGCCGCTCCTGTCAGAATCCCGGCCATATGCCACATCCGTCTCTTCTTGTCCAGCACATGGATTCGTTCCTCCAGCATCCGCCCTCCGTTTTCCTCTTCACCGGTGCGGAGAGTCTTCTCCTGGCTCTCGATCTGAGAATTCTGTTCCTCCAGCTCATCCATCTCACTCTGCAGATACTCTATATTAGAAGCGATTTTTTCTTTTTCCTGCTCGTTCTCTTTCCGGCGCCGGTCCGCCTGCACCTGAAATCCTTTGCGGGTCATTTTCAGAATCTGCATGGTACGGCCCAGATCTACAGAGCTGTCTCCGGCGCCCTGATAGCTTGCCATATAATTCTGAACTTCCCTGACCAGTTCCATGCCTGTGGTGCTTTTCAGCTGAGCGATCGAAACTGTATTTTCGTAGACCGTCTCGCTGATGCCGCCCAGAACCGCGTCCAGATCCCCCTGTTCGATATCCAGGATCTCTCCGTCGTCCTCACAGAGAAGTTCACTCTCCGGATTTTCTTTATAAAAATTTCTTGACAGACGGAAATTTTTTCCTCCGTTTTCGAACCAGAGGACTCCGCCGTATACCGCCGGATTTTCCCAGGGCAGATAGATTGTATACGCATCCTTACGGGCGGCCCGTCCTCTCTGCCTCTGGATTCCGTAGAGCATACTTTTCACAAAGGTATGCGTCGTTGTTTTTCCGCTCTCGTTCTCCCCGTACAGCACATTCATTCCCGGAGCAAACTCCATCGTCCTGTCATGAATCCTGCCAAAATTTTTAATTACAACACGTTTAATTATCATATTCTCTTCCTGTCACCGATTCAATATACTTGTTTCCAGCAGCGCCTGAAGTCCGTGATACAGCGCTTTTTCCTCCACCACAGAAATTTTTCTGCCTCTGAAGTATCCGATGTAATCCCCGATCAGCGTACCGCTGTACTGTCTGTACAGCTCTTCCAGATTGTACGCAGGCGCAGATTCGTCCAGAACCTCCACAATATTTCCCAGGCGCCTCAGCCTTTCCGTCAGAGGCACAAATTCCGGAGCCCTGCTCCCCTGCAGAATTACCCGGTAAATATTTTTTCCTCCATGCCTGAGGATGGTGTTTTTCAGCGACTCCTCCGTGGAATACTGAGTGGAATCCTCCCTCAGCGTCAGCACCAGATTCTGGTAGCTGCGGCTGGCGAAGGGGATAAATTTCAGCCGGAGTTTTCCCTGCTCATAAGCCCCCTCCACATACCCGTGCCTTCCAAGATCGTTCCGGTCAATGGGTTCCAGGGCTCCCGAATAGACCGCCCTGCCTCTGAGCACTGCCTGGGGCTTGTGAATATGTCCCAGAGCCAGATAGTGAAAGCCCGCCGCCGAAAGTCTTTTCGCATCTATGGGGATATGATTTTCATCTCCTCCATGGGCGACAAGCACATGGAATCCCGGCTCATCCTCCGGTTTCCAGCTGTCGTACAGCGGTTCGCGGATCTCCTGATGGTGGTAGCTCATGCCATAGACATAGGTATTCAGCTCCGGTATTTTTACGCAGGTACGCATCTCTTCCCGGAAGAATGTCACATTCGGTTCCCACTGAAAATTTCTGTAGAAGGAATCCTGCTTTATATAATCATGATTGCCGGCCATCAGAAACACTCGTGTCTCCGGAATGGTGGAAAACAGATAATTTACTTCTTTCAGCTCTCTCAGGAGAGGCTGGCGGTGGAAGAGATCTCCGGCCACAAATAACAAATCCACCGGATCTCTGCTTATCGATGCAATGACCCGGCGGAATGTCTCCCAGATTTCTTCCTCCCGCGCATGGCTCCAGGGGCATCCCCGATCCGGAACTGCCCCCAAGTGTACATCTGCAAGATGAATAAATCTAATCATTTATTACTCCTTATAATTCACAGTTATTGACTGTTCTCGGGAATGGAATCACATCGCGGATATTGCCCATTCCTGTAAGATACATTACACAGCGTTCAAAGCCCAGTCCGAAGCCGGAATGACGGGTGGAGCCGTATTTGCGCAGGTCCATGTAAAACTGATAATCCTCCGCCTTCAGGCCCAGCTCGTCCATGCGGGTCTTCAGCTTATCATAATCGTCCTCCCTCTGGCTTCCTCCGATGATCTCCCCGATTCCCGGAACCAGGCAGTCCATAGCGGCAACCGTCTTGTTGTCGTCATTCTGCTTCATATAGAAGGCTTTGATCTCCTTCGGATAATCTGTGACAAAAACAGGCTTTTTGAAAATCTGTTCTGTCAGATAACGCTCGTGCTCTGTCTGAAGGTCGCAGCCCCAGAATACTTTATAGTCAAATTTGTCGTTGTTCTTTTCCAGAAGCTCAATTGCTTCCGTATAGGTTACATGGCCGAATTCTGAATTCAGCACATGGTTCAGACGGTCCAGAAGTCCCTTGTCCACAAAAGAATTGAAGAAGTTCATTTCCTGAGGCGCATTCTCCAGCACATAGCGGATAATATATTTCAGCATGTCCTCGGCGAGATCCATATTGTCATTAAGATCCGCAAACGCACATTCCGGCTCAATCATCCAGAATTCCGCCGCATGCCGTGTTGTGTTGGAATTCTCCGCCCGGAAAGTGGGACCGAAAGTGTAAATATTGCGGAATGCCTGAGCATAAGTCTCGCCGTTCAGCTGGCCGCTGACCGTCAGATTTGTCTCTTTTCCGAAGAAATCCTGGCTGAAATCCACTTCGCCTTCTTCATTCAGAGGAGGATTCTTTGGATCCAGAGTCGTCACCCGGAACATTTCTCCCGCGCCTTCACAGTCGCTTCCCGTAATAAGAGGAGTGTGTACATAGACAAAGCCTCTCTCCTGGAAAAATTTGTGAATCGCATAGGCGCACAGGGAACGGACGCGGAATACCGCCTGAAATGTATTCGTTCTCGGTCTTAAATGAGTCATGGTACGAAGATATTCCATCGTGTGGCGCTTCTTCTGCAGCGGATAGTCCGGCGCGGAAGCGCCCTCTACCTGCACCTCCTCCGCCTGGATCTCAAAAGGCTGCTTTGCCTGGGGCGTAGCGACAAGCGTTCCTTTTACGATGATCGCCGCTCCCACGTTCAGCTTGCTGATCTCGGCGAAGTTTTCCATGGAATCGTGGTAAACGATCTGAAGCGTATCAAAGCAGGAGCCGTCGTGAAGGACGATGAACCCAAAAGCCTTGGATCCGCGCACACTGCGCACCCAGCCGCCTACGGACACCTCTTTGTCCAGGAACTTCTCCCTGTCTTTGTAAATTTCTTTTACTGTTGTAAGTTTCATAATCTATTTCCTCTCTGTGTTTTATTTATCCTTTACCGCCGGTACCGGCGGCTCCATAATCCATATATCAGTGTAAAAAGCGAAGCAGATGACCCCACATCCGCTTCGCTTTCTAGTATAGCCTATTCCGTGTATTCCTGCAAGGAGTAACTCCGGGAATTTCCCATTTTCTTTTGAAGTCCTTTCGCCTGAAAACAGCAGATCTCCGTTCTCTCCTGCGGAAATTTCTGATCTTTTTCTACAGCGTCCTGATAAACCTCATAAACGCTTCCCGGCCTTTTGGAGTGCATTTGTATACTCCTGCATCCTCCAGCACATGGACAAAGACATTTCCAATCTCTTTCTGAAGGATTTCATGAATATTTTCCCGGCTGATCTCCGGATATTTCGGGAGAAATTCCGCAACCCAGGCTGCATGTTTTTCGATTTTTTCATTGGAGGACACGTCTTTTTTCTCCAGAATATATTCCTCCAGAATTTCCATCTCTTCCTTGAGCCTTGCCGGAAGAACAGCCAGGCCCATCACCTCGATCAGACCGATATTCTCTTTCTTAATATGATGATACTGCGCGTGAGGATGATATACGCCAAGAGGGTGCTCCTCTGTGGCAATATTGTTCCTCAGAGTCAGATCCAGCTCGAACACATCCCCTTTCTTTCTGGCGATAGGAGTAATGGTATTGTGAGGCTCCCCGTCTGTCTCCGCATAAATAAAGGCCTCTTCATCCGTGTATCCCCTCCAGGCTTCCAATACATGAGAAGCCAGATCCACAAGCCGTTTTTCGTCTTTATGGCGGATGCGCAGCACAGACAGCGGCCATTTCACAATTCCCGCTTCCACATCTTCATATCCGGGGATGGTCACCGGCCTTTCGATCTCCGCTTTTGCCATCGCAAAGGTGTAGTGTCCGCCCTGGAAGTGATCGTGGCTTAAAATGGAACCGCCCACAATCGGCAGATCTGCATTGGAGCCCAGAAAATAATGAGGGAACAGCTTCACAAAGTCAAAAAGCTTAATAAAAGTATTTCTCTCTATCTTCATGGGCGTATGCCGGAAGTTGAATACAATGCAGTGCTCATTATAATAAACATAGGGAGAGTACTGAAATCCCCAGGGGCTGTCGTTGATGGTGATAGGAATGATCCTGTGATTCTCCCGGGCAGGATGATTCACGCGGCCCGCATAGCCTTCGTTCTCCGGACAGAGAAGACATTTCGGATAACTGCTTGTCTTGGCGTTTTTTGCCGCCGCAATGGCTTTCGGATCCTTCTCAGGCTTGGAAAGATTAATCGTAATATCAATGTCGCCATAGGGGCTTTCCACCTTCCATTTCTGATCCTTTTTCACACGGTAGCGGCGGATATAGTCGCTGTCCTGACTTAATTTATAGAAATAATCCGTAGCCTCCCGGGGACTGTCTTTATATTTTTCCCAGAATTCTCTCTGTACCTGGGCAGGTCTCGGCATCAGGCAGTTCATCAGTCTGGTGTCAAAGAGATCCCGGTAGACCACACTGTCCTCAAGGATTCCTCTCTTCACAGCTTCATCCAGGAGCTCCTTCAAAGTTTCTTCAAGGTCCACCTGGGCAAAGGTTTCCTCCGGCTCCTCATACTCTTCTTCGTGAAATACATCCAGCAGAAGGTTTATGGCATAATTTTTTTCACATTCCGGCATCAGCCCTGTCTCAATTCCGTACTGCACTAATTTGCGTATGCTTTTATTTAACATCTCTGAATCCCCCGTATCTGATAATGAAATCTTCTTATGCGATTTTGTGGGCTCCGTCGCCGATGTCCACTACATAGAACTCGGCCTCATGCCCCACTGCCTCCTTATATTTCTCTCCGATTGTCTCGATAAAGGTATCCACCGCGTCATTTTTTACAATGCTGACCGTACATCCTCCAAATCCGCCGCCGGTGATTCGCGAACCGATTACGCCGGGAATTTTCCACGCCAGATCCACCAGAATGTCTATCTCCCCGCAGGAAACCTCATAGTCATCACGCAGAGATACATGGGAAGCATTCATCAGGCGTCCGAATTCCTCCACATTGTCCTCTTTCAGCGCCTTTACCGCCCGGATTGTTCTCTGATTTTCATATACCGCATGTTTCGCCCGCCTGCGGCAGATCTCACTTGAAATGGCATCTTTGTGAGCCTCAAATTCCTCCTCGCTGAGATCTCCCAGGGCCTTGATATCCACGACTTTCTGAAGTTCCTTCAGCGCTGTTTCGCACTCATTTCTTCTGTCGTTGTACGCGGATCCCACCAGACTGTGCTTTACCTTGCTGTTGGTTATCACAATCCTTGCGTCTTTCAGTTTTACCGGAGCATACTCATACTCCAGGGTACTGGTATCAAGGAAAATAGCGCAGTCCTTTTTTCCCATGGCGCTGGCGAACTGATCCATGATGCCGCAGTTCATTCCGTTGAAATTATTCTCGGAGTACTGTCCGATAAGCGCCAGATCCTGCATGGTCAGCTCTTCAATCCCATATATATCTTTCAGCATCAGTCCTGTGAGAACTTCCAGAGACGCAGAGGAGGAAAGTCCCGAACCGTTCGGGATATTTCCATAAATCAGGAAATCCACCCCTGAATCAAAAGTATATCCGCGTTTTTCAAACGCCCACATCACGCCCTTGGGATAGTTGGTCCAGCCGGCTTTCTCATCCGGCACCAGCGCATCCAGAGAGGATTCAAGAACGCCCAGCCTGGAAAAATTCACGGAATAAAAGCGAAGTTTCCTGTCCTGCCTTTTTCGCGCAAGTCCGTAGGTGCCGAGGGTCAGGGCACAGGGAAATACATGGCCTCCGTTATAGTCTGTATGTTCTCCGATGAGATTCACCCGTCCCGGAGCAAAATACTCCCGGATGTCTCCTCCCTCTCCATACACCTCGCTGAACTTTTCAAGCAGTTGTTTCTCCATGATGCTTCCTCCTTTTTCTTTTTATGTCTTTCAGGTATCCCTGAGAACATTTCTGCCGCCGTCTATTCCGCTTAATAAGCGTTTGATTCCAGATAAGAGAGGAAAATATTTCCTGCTCTCTGGAAGAGCGCGGTACTGTCGTTCATACCGTAGGGCGACACTTCTCCCGTAGACGGGTTCAGAAGATAAGTATTGTATTCGTCGTACCCTACAATAACAACACTGGAATTTTCTCCGGTTTTGGCAATCACTGCCCTCTGGGCGCTGATCTCGTACAAAACATTTTCCAGGCTGCAGCCTGACAGATCTATAATTGTTCCTGAATCTCCCAGACCTTCCTGAAGGGCTTCCTTATCCCAGGAGCCGGTACGGATAATCTCCGGAATGTCAGAAGTGTTTAGTGTTATCCGGGTTTTCATATTTCCCCGTTCCCACACATACTGCTGGGCACGGTTCAGCACAACTCCCGTCTGCTGGTTCGCACGTATGACGGCGTCTGCAGGATCGGACCAGGTGCTGTCCAATTCCCCTTTTCCATACACATAATAGATTTCCTCTGCAGGTGTCTCCGTCTCCAGATCTACAACCCGCATCTCTCCGCTTCGAATCTTCGCCCTGAGAATAAGAGGCTCGTCTGTGCCCGGGCGGTCTTCAAAGGCAAGTCTCACCATAATCCCCTGTCGCTCGGAGCTTGTCTGCTCCACAGACACCAGATTTGCCGCTGTGCTGCTGTTGTTCATAATATTGTCATTGTTTCTTACCGTATATCCGCTGTCTCCCTTTACTGCCAGATCAAACTGCATCAATGTGCCGCTTATGGTTACATTAATGATATACTGTCCGTCCTGATGATATTCTTTTTTCAGGCTGCCGTCAAAGCCTTCGATGCGCAGAGAGCTTATTCCCTCTGTCACATGGCCGTTGGCATCGGTAAGAATATCCTGGCTTCCGAGGATTCCGTAAATAAGGTCCTCATTCATAAATCCAAGCACACGCAGTTCCTGGGAGTCTCCGGGCTGAATCATCCTGGATTCCAGCGAATCAAAATCTATAAACTGAATCTGCCCCGCATTTTCGCCCTCAGCAATCCTCCAGGCTGCATGAGCATTCGTATCGGACACGGAAAAATCGCTGTTGCTGATTCCCTCAGCCAGAATCTGGTAATCACTTTCCTCGATATTAATCTGATACAGCTTCTGGGACATCAGTAGGAACAGCTGATTATTCTTATTCACATAAGACAAGGTTCCCAGATCCGCATTGAGGAATTCGTAAGACTCCGTGCTGGGAATAAACACATCCTCCTCAATCATATTCTGGTCATTGTTGTAGTGATAGATTCCTATTCCGCAGATCCCCTCATGACTGCCCCGGCTCATATATCCATATACCATGAAATCCACATTACCGTTTTCATCCACCTGGATCAGCTTGATTCCATGCTCCCGGCTGGCATCACGGGCGTCTCTCTCCTCTGTTTTCCGGAAACTGAACACATCCACAAATTTTCCCGTCTCCGGCGCATAAGTCCATAGTTCTCCCTCCTGGACAAAGGCAACCACGGTAGCCTCCTCGTTCGTCATATAAGAAACGTCTCTGTCGCGGACGCCCAGAAGCAGTCCGCTGTCACTGATTACAGGAAGGTTCGGGTTGAAAATCTGTCCCGCTGACCTCTCAAAATCCAGAAGCATAATCCTGGATTCCGTATACCTCATCCGGAAAAAGTCCGTTACATTATAAAACTCCACTCCTCCGTTTTCATTTACTGCGGAAATCTCATAATCCAGCGATATGCTGGCAGTCGTCTCGTTGATCTCCTTAATCACAGGAATTCCCTCTCTGGAAATCTGAGGATTCAGGTCTCCCCAGCTGATGTCCGACAAAGGAGAAGAGATCGATATCTCTGAAAAGTTCGTGGAGCCGGCGGCCTGGGATTCCAGGTAAGCTGCCAGCTGATCTGCGGAATTCTTGTTCATGCACATCTGCGCAAAGTTTTTTACAAAATCCACATACTCCTCTGTATAGGTAGAAGACCTGGACACCACTCTTGTATAATAGTAGGCCTCTCCCTCATCCGTATCCAGTGTGATCTGCATAGAATATTCCTGATTCATCAACAGGCCTGAATTAATCTGAATCTCCGCTCTCAGATAGTCTTCCTGGGTTTCCAGGCTGCCGATCCTCTGATTTTCAATTACTTTGGTTCCGTCTGAACTTCTGATTTCATAGGAAAGGCTCTCCACTTCCGACTCATGAGGATCAATTACAATCGAAAGTGTTTTCGCAGTATCCAGCGGCGTTACACACTCCCGGACAAAATCCGCCTGCATGGGCTGCCGGTATCCGTGCATGAGATTGGACAGCGTCCCTCCAAAGTCAACCATAACCTCCGGAAGTGTGGGATTGTTCATATCCGAACGGTTGTCTGTGGTTTCATTATTCAGTAAAAATGCAGTCCCCGCCACTCCTAAGACAAAAATCAGCAAGAGTACTGCAAACCTGCCAAGAAATTTTTTCATGGTATTTTATACTCCCTTCTCTGCAGGCATTCCCTGAGGATAGAGAAGCCTTTCCAGAGTCAGCTCTGCATGAAGCGCCTCTGTCATTTCTTCCAGTTTCTTTACAGGCCGTTCTTTTCCTGTTTTTATCGCCCGAATCAGCAGGTTCTTAGGGGTATGTTCCATATCAATAAATTCCAGAATCTGGACAGAATAGCCTTTTGACTCTAAAAGATTTGCCCGGATTCCGTCCGTGAGAAGCGCCGACATGCGCTCCTTCAGGATTCCGTATTTCAGCACAGGGGCCAGAAGCTCATTTTGAATCATCCCATTCAGCTCGTGCTGACAGCAGGGAACGGACAGGATCACCTCCGCATCCCACTGGACAGCTTTGGCCAGAGCGTAATCTGTGGCTTTGTCACAGGCATGAAGGGTTACCACCATATCCACCTTCTGCAGTCCCTCGTAACCTGCAATATCTCCCTGAAGGAAATGAAGCTTTTCATAGCCATAGCTTTCGGCAAGGCGGCTGCAGTTTTCAATCACATCTTTTTTCAGATCCAGGCCAATGATGTTTACGTCATATCCTCTCAGCTCTCTGAGAAAATAATACATGGCAAAAGTAAGATAGGATTTCCCGCAGCCGAAATCCACAATGGTAAGCTCCCTGTCCCTGGCAAGTCTCGGGAGGATATCCTCAATAAATTCCAGAAAACGGTTGATCTGCTTATATTTATCATAAGCGGGAACATGAATTTTTCCTTCCGGAGTCATCACTCCTAAGTCAATCAGAAACGGAACCGGTTTTCCCTCCGGAAGGATATATTTTTTCACCCGGTTATGGCTCATAATCTTTACCGGTTCTTTCACCGGATGAGGCTTCTTTTTTATTGTGCGCTTTCCCTTCCGGCTGATCATAACGCTTCCGTCCGCCCGGCGTCCCTGCACCTGAAGCTGGGAATAATCGCCGTTCAGACATTCTTTCATGTATTTCAGAAGCGTATCTCTGTCGTAGTTGGTATGCACCACTTTCGTTCCCTCTGTGGCGGAGGCCTGATAAAGTATCCTTCCCTTCAGTTCCACCGGACGTATTCGGATTCTGGAGGGGAGCTCCTTTTTCCGGCATCCGCTGAAAACGGCAAGAACCAGTTCATCGCCAATAAGCTCTTCCAAAAATTCTTCGATTGTTTTTTCCATCATATAAAATACTTTCTTTCTGTTTTTACAAAAATCTGACCTTCTTTCTGTCAGTATCCTCTGCACCTTTTCCGTCTGCATCTTCTTCTGGATATCTCCTGATAGAGGAGCACCTGCACCAGGTCTTCCAGAAAACCGGAAGGTATCTCCTGGGCAGCCATCTCCTTTTCCAGGCTGCGCAGGATCCCGCTTCCCAAAAGACGCATCATAAGTCTGTCTGGGTATTCGTCATAAATCCTGCTTCCCTCATAGTCCAGAAGCTGACACTCTTCCTCCACCCTCTCCTGAATTTTCCGGGCTGTTTCCGGGTAATAAGATTTCATCAGGGCAAATTCTTTTTCCTGTATGCTTTCTCCCTCCAAAAGCAGTGAATCCCCAAAGGACGTATAAAACGGAAAAAATTTATGATTCTGATACATGGACTGTCTCCCGCATTCTTTCCAATCGTCTGTTTTAGCATATGCGGTTTCATCCGTAAGGTGTGTTCCTTTTCGTCAGCCCTGAATGTCTCTCAGAATTCTTCTTGTCAGTTTTACGCTGTGCTCAATAGCCAGCTTTTCAAATGCCGGATAATCAACCTGGGCGCTTCCGTCCGCCTTGTCGGAAATTGCACGGATCACAAGAAACGGCACATGGTTCAGAGAAGCTGTCTGGGCAATGGCGCATCCTTCCATCTCCACCGCGTAAGCTCCGAATTCTTTTACAATGAAGTCCTTCACATCCTGATCCGCCACAAACTGGTCTCCGGATGCGATTCTTCCCTCAAATACTTCGATTTCCGGATTCACCTCGCGGCATGCATGAGCTGCCAGTTTCCGGAGAACCTCGTCGCTCTGGAAAGAGAACTGATCCATCTGCGGGATCTGTCCTCTGGGATATCCAAATGCCAGGGCGTTCATGTCATGCTGAATCAGATCTGTGGAAATCACAATATCTCCAATATTAATGTCGTTATTCAGACTTCCTGCAATGCCGGTGTTGATCACAACCTCTGCCTGAAACTGATCAATAAGAATCTGCGTGCACACAGCGGCGTTGACCTTTCCGATGCCGGAGCGCACCACAACCGCTCTCCGGTCCTCCAGAATTCCCTCATAGAAATCCATGGACGCCATTCTGGTAATCTTTACGTCCTGCATATATTCTTTTAATTCTGCAACTTCGTTGTCCATTGCACCTATAATACCGATACATCTCATATATTCTTTCTCCTGTCCTCCGGCTTCACAGCCGGACATCTTTCCTGTAGTACAGATTCATTATATCAAAACTTCAGTTTTTATGGAAACTTTTTTTCACTTCTGCTATAATGTCTTATGTTAATGCTGAAAAAAAGGAATTTTGTCTTTTGAGTACAGCGGCGGCAACATCACATAAGGAGGAATGTAAAATGACATACAAGACAAGCGGCGTATGTTCCAGATCTATTGATTTTGAAATAGACAGCGAAAACAAAGTACGCAACGTAAAATTCGAAGGAGGCTGCTCCGGCAATACCCAAGGTGTGGCCCGTCTGGTGGAAGGCATGGACGTAAACGAGGCAATTAAGCGTCTGGAGGGAATCCGCTGCGGTATCCGTCCTACCTCCTGTCCCGATCAGTTGTCAAAAGCTCTGAAGGAAGCCCTTGCGTAATAAGCGCTGCATGCGGCTGTCAGGCATGACCCTTGATTTTTTATGAGTTTTCTATTGGTTTTCTATGAGAAAATGGCGGCGGAAACAGGAGATGCAGGGCATTTCCTGTTTCCGCCGCAGACTCATCTTTTTTTGAAGTCAACCTCTTTTTCTTCTAGTTTTATTTTATCTAAAAGATCTTCAATTCCCAATGAAGAAAAAAAAGCTTCTGTTCAGACAACGAAAATTGTAGTATACTAAAGTTAAAAAGAGATAAGGTGTCAGAAAAACAGAAAGGAGGATTTTATGAGCTGGAAAACAGAGAAATTTTATACGAAAGCGTCCGAAATCAAAGATTATCTTGGACTTTCGGAAGAGGAAGAAAAACAGATGCAGGTGATTCTGGAACATTTTCCAATGTCTGTTCCCGAATACTACCTTTCACTGATCGACAAAAACGACCCCAAGGATCCCATTCGCCGCATGTGCATCCCCTCGCTGACAGAGACGGATCTGTCCGGGGATTTTGACACCAGCGGCGAGGCCGACAACACCGTACAGACAGGCCTGCAGCATAAATATACCCAGACAGCGCTTGTTCTTTCTACCAATTGCTGCGCAATGTACTGCAGACACTGTTTCCGTAAAAGGCTGGTAGGTATCGATGATACAGAAACCGCTAAAAATTTCGAGAATATGATGCAGTATATTGGGGAGCATAAGGAGCTTACCAATGTGCTGGTGTCCGGCGGTGATTCCCTTATGATGTCAAACAGGATGATCCGGCGGTATCTGGAAACGCTCACGGCTATGGATCATCTGGATCTGATTCGTTTTGGAACCAGGGTTCCGGTGGTATTTCCTGACCGGGTTCTTCAGGATCCGGAGCTTCAGGACATGTTCCGGGAATATGCGGACAAAAAGCAGCTTTACATTGTCACTCAGTTTAATCACCCCAAAGAGCTGACCCCAAAGGCAAAAGAAGTCATCCGTCTCTTCCTGAAAATGGGAATTGTGGTCAAAAACCAGACGGTGCTCCTCAAGGGCGTCAACGATGATCCCAAGGTTCTGGGACAGCTTCTCCGGGAGCTTACAGCGGCCGGGGTTGTTCCCTATTATATTTTCCAGTGCCGTCCGGTGCGGGGTGTCAAAAATCAGTTCCAGGTGCCTCTGGAAAAAGGAGTTCGTATTGTGGACGAGGCCAAAAATATGCAGAACGGCCAGGGAAAATGTATCCGCTACTGTATGTCCACGCCCCGGGGAAAGATCGAAATTCTCGGGCAGCTTCCGGATGGAAAAATGCTTTTTAAATTTAATCAGGCCAAAGATCCTGCCGATGCAGCCAAGATCATGATGCTGGATCTGGAGCCCGGACAGTGCTGGCTGTCATAATACGGATTCCATTAAAGGGGATATCCTGATCCACCTTCGTCATGCTCTGATATGCTCCCTTCTAAGTGACAAGTTCTTGTTATTTCACTTGTCTGCCCAGAAGGGAGCATATTACAATCTCAAGCCGCTCCTGCGGGGATGTTTTCTTTGCTTTCTTCATCGATGTACCTCCGGTAAAATCTCGTAATGGTTTCCCTTTATTATACATCTTGATCCAGCGCAAGAGAACCTCGTGTGTTCGATTGTGTGTTCGAATCCCATACTTTGTACAGATGGTATCCAGAGATCCCTGGTGATCCAGATAAGCATTGACTGCCTGAAGCATCTGATCCGCGGAATAGAGGGTCCATCCGTGTTTGCGGAAAGCGGTTGGCCCTTCCATCTGATAGAGGCGGATCCAGGACTGGATGGTCCGAATATGGACCTGGTGCTTCTTTGCAGCGGTAATCTTATCGGCCGGGGCTATAGTTCTTCTTTTCTGACATAATGGGATGCCTCCTAAGTAGGTTTTTATATTTTGGTGTCCTACTTACGGGTATCATATCATTGTTTTACAAGTCCGTTCTGTCCCACTTGTCGCAGAGCGACTGAATTTCCCTTGAGAATTTTTCCAGATCCTTATTGGGGCATCCTTCATTTTTACGGATAACAGACATCAGTCTCTGGCCCATAGCAACCAGCTTCTCAAAAGCTCTGGCAGCTTTGCCCGCCTTCGGAGAAAGGGAAGCCTTCTGCACCCGCACGCCCTGCGCTTCATATACAAAAGCGCCTGCGGCCAGATCATACTCTGTCCCGCTGAACGGAGCCCAGGCGTCCAGACCTTTTTCCTCACGGAGCCTTCGTGCAAAAATTTCCGTCACCGCATCGTCTCCGTGGGTGACAAACACTTTTTCCGGCTTTTCTTCAAAGGCTCCAATCCACTCGAGAAGTCCGTTTACATCCGCATGTCCGCTGATTCCCTGCATCTGGCAGATTTCCGCTGCAACATAAATTTCTTCCCCGAAAAGTTTTACCTCCGAAGCTCCCTCCAGAAGCGCTCTTCCCAGCGTTCCAAGGGCCTGATACCCCACGAACAAAATTGTGTTCTTTTTGTCCCATAAATTATGTTTCAGATGGTGCTTGATTCTTCCGGCATCGCACATACCGCTTGCGGAAATAATCACCTTGCAGTCATCATCGTTATTGATCGCTTTCGAATCATCGCTGGTCACAGATGTGCGCAGGCCCGGAAAGCTTAAGGGATTGATCCCTCTCTGAATCAGACTCACCGCCTCTTCATCAAAGCAGTCGTACATATGCTCCCGGAATATTGTGGTGGCCTCATTGGCAAGAGGGCTGTCTACATATACCTTGAAATTTCCATGTCCTTTTACCCTCTCTTCTTCCTTAATCTGGCGGATAAAATAAAGCATCTCCTGGGTACGTCCCACTGCGAAGGAGGGAATCACCACATTGCCTCCGCGGTCAAAGGTTCTCTGTATAATTTCGCTGAGACATCCCACATAGTCCGGCCGCTCTCCATGGCTCCTGTCTCCGTAGGTGGATTCCATTACCACATAGTCCGCATGGCGGAGATAGGTGGGATCTTTAATCAGCGGCTGATTTTTGTTTCCGATATCACCGGAAAATACAATCTTTTTTTCTGTCCCGCCCTCCGTCAGGGTAAGTTCAATGCTGGCTGACCCCAGAAGATGTCCGGCGTCCACAAATCGCGCGGAAATCCCTTCTGCAAGGGCAACCGCTTTTCCGTATGGACAGGGAACAAAATTGCGGATAACTCCCATGGCGTCCTCCATGGTATAGGCCGGTACAAACTCCGGTTTGCCCTGGCGCCGCGCCTTCCTGTTCCGCCATTCCGCCTCAAACATCTGAATATGGGCGCTGTCACGGAGCATAATGTCGCAGAGATGGCAGGTCGCCTCCGTTGCGTAGACCGGCCCCTGGAAACCCTTTGCGTAAATTGCGGGAAGATTGCCCGAATGATCCATATGCGCATGAGTCACAAGGGCGAAATCAAGCTCGCCGGGATTTACCGGAATCGGCTTATTTTCGTAATAATCCGGCCCCTGCTGCATGCCGCAGTCCACAAGAAATTTTTTTCCTGCAGCCTCCAGATAATAACAGCTCCCGGTTACTTCGTGTGTAGCCCCTATAAATGTAATCTTCATATGCCGGCCCCCTTTGTCTGATCATTTTCTGATATTTTTCTATTTTGTTATTTCAATAATTTTCATTTTATAATTATTATACACGAGAAACAGTTTTTTTAACAGTATTTTTCAAAAAAACAGCAGGGCGGAATGCTGTTTTCCGCCCCACTGTAATAGGATTTTGTCGTATAATGCTTTATTTTTTATGTAGTTGTTTTTTCCAACAGGCACCGCCGACACCTGCTGATTTGTGTGTCGTTGTGTGTTTTGTGTGTTGTGGATTTTGGCGCATCTGAATTCCGCAAAAGTCTCCTGCCGCCGGACGGTAAGGTAGTTTACATTTTTTCACACTTCACATTTCATCCCGGCAGAAAGCCCCTGTATCCTCCTCTGCACCTGAAATTTGCAGCATCCTGATAATTTTTTATTTCCTGTGTGTCCGTTAAAAAATATGCTGCTGAAATTACTGTCAGTTAATCAAGATTCCACTTGTCAGCGTGGACGTTGACTCCTTGGAACCATCCTTGGCTGCATGGTAGCCTCTTACGCGGTAATATGTGCCGCTGGGGACTATGACATTAATGCCGCGGCTAAGACTGGTTGCATTGTTGGCCGTAAACTCCCAGTATTTATAGGTTCCATAGCTTCCGTTTACTTTTCTCTCTAAGTAGAGAGACAAGTAAACAGTATCACAGACGTGGTGGCACTGCGTAAGCCCATATATTCCAATCTCGTTGCTGGAAATCCTCTGTACCTTTACATTTCCATAGTTCAGATTGTTTCCTCTGAGGAGGCTGTACGTTGTGTCCTCCGCAAAGTCTTCCGTTGTCTCCAGATCAGTCACCTCATCCAGAATACTGGCTGCCTGTACCGGCACAGAACTCACTGTCACAGCGGCCAGCATTCCTGCCGCCAGTCCGATTCCCAATAATTTCTTCCACCTGCTAATAACTCTCACTCCTTTCCCTTCTGCAAACAATCCTTACAATAATAATACGACAAAACTTCTTAAAACTCTCTTTAAAATTTCATCTGTTCAAGCATTTTTTTTAGTTCATTCAGCTCTATCTTACCCGAAAGATAATAAAACACATCTTCCCTCTGCCATCGTGCTGTATAACTCGGTTCCTTATCCTGGATATCCTGAATCTTCTCAATAGTTACTTGCATCTGGTCACTAACTGTAATAACTGTCTCTAGTTCTTCCCCATGAGCACTTTTTATATTACTTGCCCTATCCTCGTTTTGCTGATCAATCAAAAAAATAATAATTTTATCATTGTAACTATATTCTATTCTAGCTATCGATACATACTTATCTATTTCATAAGATTGGAACTCCAGTCCCTGCGGCCGATAATAAAACTCCGGCATCTCTATCCCCAGTTTATCCTCTATATCCTGAATAGCCTGATATTCGTCCATATTTGCACTATCATTTGTGTCATCATTATCTAATAAGATTCTTGTATCATCTCCCATAAGATAACGCACATTTTTCACAAAATAGGATCTGTTTGCTTCGCTTGTCATACTGGCCGCAAACACGCAGGCGCAGCAGACCAGAGCAATCCCGGCGATTTTTCCCAGCCGGATGCTTCTGTAGCGCCTTTTTTTGCCGGTGATTTTCTGCTGTTTCCCCGCAGTCCGTCTTCTGCGCCTCTTTGACAGATCCGGTTCTTCTCCTCCGGGACGATTCTCCTCATACAGGGAAAGAATCTTTGGCTCTTCCTCATGGTAGATTCCTTTTTCTCTCAGACTGTCGATCAGCTCCTGGTAGGCCGTCTCCGTTTCCTCTTCGGATTCGTCATATTTCCCCGGATCCGTCTCCCCGAAAAGCTCCTTTTCCCTTCTCTCCGCTTTTGCGATGTACTGTTCTTCCCACTCTTTCGACAGATTCAGAGTTCTTTTTCTACCAGGGATCTCTTCAATTTTCTCTTTTTCATTCTTTTCAAATTTTCTTCTCATGGTATTCTCCTGATACTGCCCTTTATATTCCATCCAAAGCTCTTTTTTCCGCTTCTGCCCCGTCCCCGAATTTCCTTTACATGCGCATCTTTTCTTGACAATTCTCCCCGGCAGGTTCATATTATTGGTAACAAAAGATTTTGCAGGAGGATTCTCTATGAAGCATATCGTGCTTACCGGCGGCGGAACTGCCGGACATGTCACCCCAAACATTGCTCTGGTTCCTTTTCTCAGAGAAGCCGGGTATCAGATTTCCTATATCGGCTCCTACGACGGCATCGAACGCAGACTTATTGAAGAATTAAATATCCCTTATTATGGAATCTCTTCCGGAAAATTGCGGAGATATTTCGATGTAAAAAATTTCACAGATCCTTTTCGGGTACTGAAGGGGTTCCATGAGGCCAAAAAGCTTCTCAAGGAGCTGAAGCCTGATGTCGTATTTTCCAAAGGAGGGTTTGTCACTGTTCCGGTAGTAATCGCGGCAAAAAAGTGTAAAATACCGGCTATTATTCACGAATCTGATATGACGCCCGGCCTAGCCAATAAACTGTGCATTTCCTCTGCGGTAAAGATCTGCTGCAATTTTCCCGAAACAGTCAGCAATCTTCCGCAGGAAAAAGCGGTTCTCACCGGAACGCCTATCCGTCAGGAGCTGCTCAATGGAAATCCTGAAGCAGGACGTCAGTTCTGCGGTTTCACCTCAGAGAAACCGGTTATCATGGTTATCGGCGGAAGCCTGGGAGCCGCTTCTGTAAATAATCATGTCCGCAAAATACTTCCTGAGCTTCTGAAGGAATTTCAGGTTATTCATCTCTGCGGAAAAGGAAAAACAGAGGAAAGTCTTAAAGGAACTGCCGGTTATGTACAATATGAATATATTAAAAAAGAACTGGCCGATCTCTTTGCGCTTGCGGATATCGTTATCTCCCGGGCCGGCGCAAACGCGATCTGTGAAATCAGCGCCCTGCACAAGCCCAACTTACTGATTCCGCTGTCAGCCAATGCAAGCAGAGGAGATCAGATACTGAACGCCCGTTCCTTCGAACGTCAGGGCTTCAGCATGGTTTTGGAAGAAGAGGAAATTACAGACGAAAAACTGCTCTCCTCTATCCGTAAACTGTACGCTGACCGCCATATTTACGAAAAGGCGATGGCTGCCGGAAAGCAAATGGATTCTATCCATCATATTCTTTCTCTGATTGAAGAATGTGTGCGTCCTGAACAGAACAGACAGGACTGAAATCACAGCCGCTTTTTCTGCATTTTTTCGATTTCTTTTCTCATCCACTTTTTCGTCCGGAGGACTCTGTTGTTTACATTATTTCTGGTAATGCCATATTCCTCCGCGACGAATTCCGGTGGGATCTCGAAATATTTGACTTTCATCAGAATGTCATAATTCACCGGATTCTCGCGCCGCAGCTTTTCCAGGGCAAGTTTCCGATATTTCATTTCTTCTTTGTGAAACAGAATTCTTTCCGGATCCATTCGTTCATCCGGAACCGCTCTGTAGCTTTCTTCGTCCAGCTGATATATTTCCCGTTTCTTCCATGATTTTTTAAAATAATCTTTGCATTTATTGGTGGTTGCAGTAAATATCAGCGACTTTATCATTTTCTCATTGGAAAATTTCAGTGTCTCCCTGATCTCATACAAATGAAAAAATACTTCCTGACTGATATCTTCTGCAATCACCTCATCTCCGATTATCTGATGGGCAACATTTATAGAGAATCCCCGGTATTTCCTGTAAATATCGTTAAAATTCTCACATTTCATCTTTTGTATTATCCCGGCTACCTGCCTAATTTCGCCAAAATCTCATCCCGTTCTTCATCACTGAGCTTTCCGGGAGTCCATGTCAGCCCCACCTGGTCCCCCTTGTATCTTGGGATTAAGTGCATATGAAAATGAAATACTGTCTGTCCGGCAATCTCTCCATTATTCTGCACAATATTGAATCCGTCGCATTTCAGTGCGTCTTTCATTTTCTCCGCCATATGCTTGGCGAGAATCATTGCCTTCCCTGCCGTTTCATCAGGAAGCTCATAAATATCTGCCGCATGGGTTTTCGGCAGAATCAGCGCATGTCCCCTGCTTGCAGGGCCCAAATCCAAAATCACACGAAACTCCTCATCCTCGTATAATGTAGCGGATGGAATTTCCCCATTTGCAATCTTACAAAAAATACAATTATCCACAACAATCTCCTCCTTTTAAAGTTTTTCTTTCATCTATTTTCTCGTATTTCTTCGATTTTTTCAATACGAAATTTGTTGATTCCCCAAAATACGAATGATAAACTGCAGTTGAGGTGATTCATATGCAGGACATTACTTGCCTGAAACAGCAACAAAAAGATTTTCAGCTCACCCTGTCAAAATTTGCCCACGAAATTCGTAATCCCCTGGCATTAGTTCAGAGCGAGCTGCAGATGATGGCGTCCTCTCATCCGGAAATAACCGAATACCGGGAATGGGAGGACATTATGGAGAATCTGGAATATATCCGTGACCTTCTTAGAGAAATGACCAATTACAACAATGCCGGACAGCTTTCCCCGGAGCAGACTGACCCGGCCAGGCTGCTGAAAAGTATCGCCGCCTCCTTCCGCCCCTCTTTGGAATATCTTGGCATTTCCCTGGAAACGAATATTCCCGGCCATCTTCCGATGCTTTCTCTGGATCCTGTCAAAATTCGTCAGGCCCTGCTGAATCTTCTGCGGAATGCGCAGGAAGCAATTTCCCATTCTCACGGAATCATCCGTATTTCTGCAAAGGCTGTTTCAGGCGGTATCTGCATCGCCGTATCAGACAATGGGTGCGGTATGACAGACGCCCGACAGGCAGAAGTCTTCCGTCCCTTTGTCACCTACAAATCCGGAGGCACCGGTCTTGGACTTTCCATCACGCGCCAGATTATTGAGGCCCATGGCGGAAAGATTACCGTACAGAGTGTTCCGGATCAGGGAACTGTTTTTCAGATCTTTCTTCGGGGATGATACAGGACAACCGCAAGGACAAAGCCGGATATCATTCCTCCGATATGCGCCGCATTGTCCACCCCGCTGCTGGTGAATCCAAAGTACAGGGAGAATGCTGCCATAATGAGAATCTGCCGCATGGAAAGATCCTCCAGCCATCCTCTGTTTCGTATCACAATATAAATCATCGCCCCCATGGCTGCAAACACAGCTCCTGATGCTCCTGCAGATACAGAATATTCCTGCTGCCTCAGTTCGAAAAGCATGGAAATGATATTTCCTGAAAGGCCTCCCAGCAGATAAATAATCAGAAACCGCACTCTGCCCGCCACCCGTTCCAGACGGCTGCCCAGAACAAATAATACCAGCATATTGTTGGCAAGATGAGAAATTCCAAAATGGAGAAACATACTGGTGAATAAACGGTATACTTCTCCATTTTCAACAATAAGAGGCGTATAAGCTGCGCCGCAGTCCAGCATATGCAGAACATCCTGGGAAGTGCCGGTAACCTCCACCGCCAGAAAAACAAGAATATTCAGAATAATCAGAAGCACTGTCAGCGGCTCTTTTCGAAATTCTTCCAAAGCACAATCTCCTTTCAGACAAGTAATCGGATATGCCTATTTTATCACGCCTCCGCGACAATGTCATATAAATTTTCTGCACCAGGCGGCTCTCCGTCTCCTGCCGGACAGATTTATTTCAGAAAAATATACCTTGCCTGAGCAAAATCCACTTCATCTTCGTCCTGGAGACAGTACTCCTCACCGTTTTTCAAAAGCCGGCCGTTCACAGCTGTTCCGTTTCTGGAATTTAAATCTGCCAGATAATATTCCCCCTCTGCCCTCCTGATCCGCGCATGGACACGGCTTACCGTGGGAATCGGAATTACCGCGTCCGCTGCATTGACAAGCTTCCCCACCACCGTAATCTCCTGTTCCAGATAAATCGTAGCATGCTCCCCCGGCTCACGGCTTACCAGCGTCGAAGGACCGGAACGGGTTCCTGAAAAAAGAGCTTCTGTTTCCCCATATACTGTCTTCTGCAATTCCGGAGACGGCATCTCCACTTCCTGAAAAAAAGGCTTTTGATTCTCCGGCGATATTTTTTCTTCCTTTCTCCCTCCGGCATGTTCTTCCTCCAAAAACTCCTCTTTTTCTTCTTTGCGGCTGAAGCTTTCCTTTTCTTTGCCTGTTTTGCTGCGCCATTCCGCTTTCTTTTCCTGCCTTTTTTTCTTCTTTTCAGAAATCCATCCGCCAATTCCTCCGATTCCAAATGCGGCAATTCCGCCTCCCATTACGATCTCCGCCGGAAGCCGGGGCAGAAGCCCCAAAATTCCGGCTCCCGACAGCGCCAGCATCGCCGCCGCTCCGGCTGTGCAGCCCGCGATCCACCACCATCCGGATCCTTCCCGCTCTGGCTGCTCATGTGAAACGATACAGGGGTTTCCGGTATTTTCCTCTGCCGGGAAAATTTCCGCTTCTTTCTCTTCTTTTGTATCTGCGCCCTCCATGGAGCTTTTCTCCGGATTTTTTCTGTCTCCGGCGCTGATTTCCGGGCAGCTCTGATAAGCGGCTTCCTTCATCGTTTCCAGCTGAAATCCCGGCTCCATCACTTTCCGGTAGATTCCATATCCCAGAACCACGGCCTCCTGATCCTCATGGTCAAGTTTCGGAAGCATATATTCCACCAGCTCTCTGAGCTGGCTCTGCACTTCCCCTCCCTGTCCCGGAAGGCAGCAGAAAAAAGCAGTTCCGGATTCTATATCAAGATAAATATAATCCGGCCGAATCAGAAGCTGCTCAGGGTTCATAAGGTACTCCGCAAAATCCTCCATCACACGGATAATCCCTTCCAATATCATACGGACGTCCGCCGACCGGAACTTTTTTCCCTCATAGTAGGATGCCACCGACTGCCTGGAAGTAATCTCGTAGGAGTAAAAATTTTTCCCGTCAAGATTCTCTATATGGCATTTAAGTATGGAGGGAATCACATTCCCCAACAGCATGCGCACCTGATAGGAGGCTCTGTCCGCCTCCTTTTCATCTTCAAGTATCAAATAATTATGGTACATATCTCTTCTATATTCCGCTTTCATATTTCCTCCCACCGCCAGCCTGTGCCGGTTCTTCTTTTCTGATCCGCTGTCCTTTATTCTCTGTCTGCAATATCTTTCAGTGCCTTCGCCTTTCGTATCCATTCCGCCGGCTGAATTACCTTCGAAGCGCCCTCTGTCTTCAGTTTCCAGGAAAATCCTCCAAAATCAGAGATGGTATCGGCAGAATAAGAAACTTTTACACTTTTTCCCGAACTTACCTGGACGCTGAGATTTTCCGCTCCAAAAAATCCAATATTGCCAAGTTCTCTGCTTCTTGTCTCGGCAGTCTCCTGCATCCTTCCCTCCGTGCGGATCCCTTCCATGCTTCCTGCAAGGGCGGCTTCATAGGCCGCCGCCGTAAGCCAGGCCCGATTATGTACAAAAAAACACAGATACAGAGTCCCTATAAGTACTGTAAGGATCAGGGACATCACACAGGCCGACTCAATCGTAAAACTGCCTCTGGCATATACTTCTGCTCTTTTCACCATAATATCCCTCCCAGATATCCGAAAAACAGAAAAGGCACCAGCGGTATTTCTGTCTTTCTGCTTTTTTTACAGATGAACAAAAGAAATCCGGACCAGGCTGCCGCCAGAACCATCCCCAGGCAAAGCATCTGCAGATATTCTCCTGTGCTCAGCAGCATTGCCAGGGCCAGAAGAATCCAGCCGTCTCCCATTCCCAGCGCTCCTCCTGTGAGAATCCCCACAGCCAGAAACATCATTCCGGTTCCTGCCGGAATCAGGAAATCCTGGATTTCCCTGTGTCCGGCAATGCTGAAGACGATACCCGCCAGAGCATAAGCTGCCGTTAACGGCAGGGAAATCTGGCGTCTTCTCCAGTCCTTCCATCCGTTTGCCAAAAGGAAGGCTGCCGTACATATTTGTTTTATTTCCATTTTCCTCTCCTTATCCGCACTTACTGCAGGCTTTTCTTCCATGTACTTCTGAATGTTTTACAAGTTTTACGTTTCTTTTCAGACCGCTGCAGGATTCCAGGTTGTGATACCGGTTTCCGCTTTCGGTAATATATACGCTCCCGGCAGGGCTCTGATTTTTGCTGCATATTTCGCAGGCCCCATACTTTTCTCCATATGTGTTCCTCATGTAAGGCACGCGGGATCCCGAAACCTGATTCAGCGATAGATTCAGATAACGGCATCCTGCGTCCCTGTGATAAACAGAGCCGGATTCTGTGACATAGACCATCTCCTCGTTTTCCTCTTCCTGTGCCGCAAAAGAATGTGTTTCCGCCCCCGTCCACGCATGAACCGTTACCGTATTGTACATCCACACTTTCGGCAGCGGAATCATTCCCCCTGCCGGCGTATACGAGTATACGTCCGGAAGAGTAATTTTCTCCGGTCCTTTGCCCCCTGCCGCATAAGCATACATTCCTGCCTCCTTTGTCTTTTCGCACAGCGCCTGGAGGCGCTCTGTCTGCAGCTTATAAATATCCATAAAAGAAATCAGCGTAATCATTCCGAGGAAAAAGACAGGCAGCACCAGAGCTGTCTCCACGGCAAGGCTGCCTCTTTGAAAAAAAGAGATGCAGAAAGACACTTTTCCAGAAGACTTTTCAGATCCTCCGCCCATCGGGGCAGGCAGAGTTCTGAAGCTCCACAGAGAGCGTTTCCTTTCTTTTCTGTCTATCCTTTGTTTCTTCCCATCCATTTTGTATTCCGCCTTCTGAAAAAGCATCTTTCCGCACCTCTTTCCCGCATATATCACGTGTAGCTGTACTGTTTTGTCACCGTATAGGTATTTCGCCCGTTGGCCTTCACATCCACGGATATCTCCGCCGCCTCCATGCAGTGGTCCAGCCGGAAGCCTTCCCTCCCCGCGCTTTTCCTTACTGATAATTCCACCATGTCCATCCCTCTCTCCAGTTTTTCTTCCTTTGACTGTGTCAGAAGAAGGATCTGCAGGTAATCTTCGTAAGATACGCCGTCATCACTGCTTCTTCTCTGAGAATCCAGCCCTTCCAGAAGATTCGGCAAATTTTCCAGCGAAATCTGCCAGTCTGCAGAATCTTTTATCAAGGGGACTTTCCCTCCATGGAGAAGCTCCCGGAGGTCCAGAATGCTTTCTGCAAAGGACCAGCAGAGCAGCAGCGCCGCTTCAATAATCACCGCCGCCGGGGGGATCAGGAAGCCTGCGGCAATCGCCAGAGCAAGTCCCTGAATCTGCGCCCGCTTCCCCGGATCTGCCATCAGGCATGCCGCATTGACCCCTTCCCTGACCAGGAGAAGTCTGCCTGCCACAGCTTTCAGATTTTCTCTGTCGCTGTTTTTTCCGCTCAGAATGTATTCCATCTGGTACCTGAGTCCGCCTGCTGCCGGTTCCATATAATTTCCCAGTTTATCCGTAAGATACTGCTGAAACAGAAGCCGTGAAGTGTAGGAGCTGTCTTTTTTTATGTCTCCCGGCATCGTCATTCCCTGCTGAATCTTTCTTCCGGATAACAGTTCTTCTTTTCTCACCTGGTTTTCTGAAATGCCCTTTTCCGCAGGAACAACCAGATCCAGAAGTCCCATTTTACGGATTCTTTTCAGCACAGGGATCGGATTTACCACCTGAGTGTCCGCACTTCCGTCGGAAAAGCTGTCTTCTGCCGGAACTTCCCCGCCGGAAAAATCATCTTCTGCGGCCTCGCTCTTCTGCCTGGCCGCCTCCTCGCTGTTTTTAGCCGCTTCATTCATTTCCGCGTCATAATTTTCCAGCGTATTTCCTTCTTCCGCCTGTTTTCCCGCTTCCTCTGCTCTTCCCACCTGTTCCCGTTTCTCCTGGAATTTGTCCAGGAGCATCTCCACGCCCCTGCTTCCGAGGGTATCCCTGACATATTTCACTGCCTGCCTGTAAAAGACTTCTCCATCCTCATCTGTCGCCAGACGGTATCCGGTAAACCCTCCCTGGATGACTGCCAGCTTCTGGCTGTTCTGTCTCAGCAGAGGTTTCATATAGGATTCCATACTGTCGTATACCGCCGAGAGATTCAGATTTCCGGAATCACCGGAGGCATTCAGAAAAAACAGGTCATAATCTTCCAGCAGTTCTCTGTCGTACTGTCCGAACAGAGAATACAGCCCTATGTCCAGACTGCTGAGAATCTGGGTTCTGGCCGCCGCCATTCTCACCGATTCTATACTGGTGCATACAAGGGACAAAATCAGACTTAATATCAAAGCCAGAAACAGCGTAATACTTCCCTTTTTTGCCATAGATACCCTCCCTTCTGAATTACCGCAGGATTTTAAATAGAATTGCTCTGTTTCGTGATCTTTGAAAGAATATTCTTTACAAGACTGGTAAGCTGCTCCTTAAAAATAATAACCAGTCCGATCAGCACCACCAGAATCAGAATAATCTCCACAACACCGACCGCCTCTTCCTCCATCGCGAATTCTCTCAGAGTTTCCCAGAATTTTCTCATTGTCTTTCACCTCCCTCAGTCGTATATTCAGCCGTAAAAAGATAAAAATGCCGGTATCATAATGACGGCCATCACAACAGCCAGCATAAGAACCATAGGTACAAGAAGCTTGGTGGCCGCCGCCTCGCCCAGAATTCTCGCTTTTCTTTTCCGCTCATCCCAAGCTTCCAGAGCTTCTTTCTCCAGAATATCCGCCATCCGTCTTGTTCCCTTCTGGAGATTCTGAATCAGAAGTGTGGAAAAGGTTTTGTATTTCATCTGCCCGCATCGCTCTCCAAATCGCCGGTAGGCCTCCGTTTCCGATATTCCGCTGTCCATTTCATAGCAGGCAGCAGCCATTGCCTCATATGCATACCGCCCGGCATCCGGCGTCCTTCTGCGGTAATCGGCGGCCATTTTCCGGAATGCCTTTCTTACTGTCATTCCCGCCTGAATCAAAAGAGCAAACTTCATTACCATCCCGGGATAATCCATCAGAAGCTGTTCTGCTCTTTTTATCTCCTGCTCCTGCTTTTCCCGGGTTTTCTTCATCATGACTGCAAAGGCGGCAAAAAGGCTCAGGGATGCCAGAAGAGCTCCGGAACGGTCCTCCTGCCGGCTCCACTCCAGAGTCCTGCCGTTCCATTCAGGAGGAAGATAATAATAATCCGGATCCTGTCTGCTCTGATTATACTGCTCGATCATTTCCTGAAGCTCCTCTTGGCGTCTGTCTTCCTCCGTCTCCTTTTCTTCTTCCGGCTCCGCATCCGTTTCTTCCGTCTCCTTTCCCGGGATCTGAATTCTGACGGATTCTTCCGCCTCTCCATCTACGGAAACCCGGAATTCTTCCTCATACATTCCGGATGATTCTTTTTCCAGCCGCAGGCCGCGGGGGTCCGTCTTTTCACCGTTTCCTGCCAGAGTAACCGCCATTCCCAGCAGATTTCCGCAGACAGCCACTGCCAGAAATAAGCGGATACTGTTTTTGCCGCCGAAAACTTCCAGCCGGATCCAGCCTATTTTGTGAAGCAATACAAAGCCGAAGGCCAGAACGAACATCACAATATGTATCCACATCTTCTCTCCTTTCGCGCATTTTCCGAACTATACCTCTATATCTACGATCCTCCGTCCCATCCAGCAGGACAGACCGTATATCCCCAGACAGGCCGTCATGGCGCAGACGCCGAACAGATTCCCGTACAATACCTCCAGGAAGCCCGGGGATGTCAGCTGCAGATAGAGAATAATGCCGGCAGGCATCATGCTCATGATCGTCTGTTCCGCTTTTTTGGCCGCCAGAGTGGCTTCAATCTCTTTCTTTACGTCAATTTTATCCCCCAGCATTCTTGCGGAAGTCTGTATAATCTTATCCATGTCTCCTCCGGAACGTTTGGCTGTGCTGAACACAGCGGCAAAGTTCTCAATATCCTCAACATGGCATCTCTCGCCAAGGTTTAAAAAAAGTTCCTCCACAGGCACACTGACCTTCTGCTGGCTTTCTATGTACCGGAATTCCCGGACGATATCCGCATCTTCCGGATAGAGCCGTTCCAGATCCCGCGTACATGCCGACACTGCATTTTCAGCGGAATATCCCGCCTGCACCGCTGCGCTCAATCCGTTCAGGGCGTCCTTGAACTGATAATTCAGCGTCTTCTTTCTTTCCCGTATAAACTGCCTCTTTTTCCATTTCAGGAAGAGGACGGACACGGGAACAGCCCCGGCCATAACCCACCAGTTCTGGTAAAAAAGATAATCCACAGCTCCGCAGAGCAGAATGCTCTGAAGAATATATTTCACAAGTTCTTTTTTTGTATAATGATAGTTTTCGTAATCCTGTTTCATATTTCCACTCCTGCCCGATTCAGCTTTTCCCTGTTATAAAGTTCCCCGGTCTTTACCAGCCCGCTGTCCTCCTGCCAGCGGTAAAGAGTTCTGGTCTGTATTTCATGATTTTCAAATCCGCACACCTCCACGATTTCCAGAACTTTTCTGGACTTGTCCCGAAGTCTTCCCAGATGTATCAGTATATCCACCCCCGAGGCGATCTGCCTCCGGATTGCCTCCAGAGGCAGATCCATTCCCATCAGCGTCATGGTCTCCAGGCGGCTCAGCATATCTCCCGCAGAGTTGGCATGGGCTGTGCTCAGACTGCCCTCATGCCCTGTATTCAGCGCCTGCAGCATATCCACCGCTTCCTCTCCCCGGACTTCTCCTACGATAATCCTGTCCGGCCTCATCCGAAGCGCTGTACGGATTAAATCCCGGATTGTAATGGCAGATCCGCCTTCCATATTGGCGGTCTTTGCCTCCAGTCTTACCAGATTCTTCACTCCCTGAATCTTCAGCTCAGCGTTGTCCTCAATGGTAATCAGACGTTCATCCCTGGGAATATAATCGGAAAGGGCGCCCAGGAAAGTCGTTTTCCCGCTTCCGGTGCCTCCGCCTATGACAATGGAATATCTTGCCCTCACCAGCGCCGCCAGAAACTCCGCACACGAGCGGGGCAGACTGCCCAGAGAGATCAGCTTCTCCATGGTGATTGGCCTGTCCGGAAAACGCCGGACTGTAAGAATCGGACCGTTCAGCGCAACTGGCGAAATCACCGCATTGACTCTGGCGCCGTTTTCCAGACGGGCGTCCACAATAGGCATGGATTCATTGATCACCCGGTTGCACCGTCCGGCAATCTGCTGGATCACATCCTCAAGCTTTTCCTGGGAAGTAAAGCTCTTCCCCCACTCTTTCAGACTTCCGTTCCGCTCTATAAAAATCGCATCCGGTCCGTTCACCATAATTTCCGTCACTGTCTCATCCTCAATCAGCTCCTGGAGCACATCCAGCTTCCTGACAGAGTAAAACAGCTCCTGGCGCAGTTCCACTTTTTCCCTGAGTGAGATACAGGACTCCCGCATGCGGTTCAGAATCAGCCCGTCGATTTCTTTCAGGATTTCACTGTCTGTCAGTTCTCTGGAGATGTCCAGCTTTTCCATCAGCAATGCTCTGAGCATCTGAAAAGTCTCTCTGTTCATACCTGTCCTTTCCGTACCATTTCCCGTACATAATCTCCGAGTTCACTCCACACAAGCTGTTCTGCCCGAAAGTCCCCCTGCTGAATCCCGCTGTAAAACGGAAGCTTCATTTTCACTGTTTTGGAAAGTATCTGAGAATAATCGAGAAGCTGCAGAAGCTTTTCAAACTGGAGAATTTTGCATACAGACATTTTGTCGGAGCGCACGGGCATATAGACGATCCGGCACATATCCAGAAGCTGGAAGACTTCGTCGATTCCGTTTCCGATGTCAAGAATAAGCACCTCGTAGGAAGTATGCAGGACAATCTCCTGTATCAGGCAGGCCCAGTCCTGCCAGGGAGTTCCCCGGATGTCAAGAGGAGACTGCACCGGCGGAATAAAATCAAGAGTTCCTGCGTTCTGCACTATCCCGCTGATCTTTACGGAAAGGCTGTTTTCGCCCTGCCGCACAAAATACAGGAGATCGCTGAGCGTTCCCGGAAAGCTCTGCCCGAACAGTTCTTCAAATCCGGAGTATTCTTCTAAATTCAGATACAGTACAGGTTTCTCCTTTGCAAGAATCTGCCCCAGAGTCAATGCAAAAGAAGTCTTGAGACACCGCCCCAGGGGAGAATAAATTCCAAGAATCTCTGTCTCCTTTTTCAATGCCGGGGACTGCAGAGGCAGAACTGCCTTCTCTTCCCCGTATCTGGCCATTACTTCTCTCACCACCTGGGAGGACGCCTGGTACTTGTAGACGCCGGCGTAGCCGCTCAGCTCAGGAGGCTGCACGCCTTCCGTGAGAATAACCACTTTTCCTATATCCATCTCCTGAATCTCTCTGCACATAGCTTCCGCCGAGATCAGAAGAAGTTCAATGTGATTCTTCCCCGCAAAAGCGATCAGGCTTTCCGCACTGGTAAACGCCTGAACCTCAAAGGGCATATTTTTCTTTCGATTCAGATAGTCCATGAAATTCCTGGCATATTCCGCCTCTGTATCACAGACTGCAAAAATTTGTTTTTTCAATACATACCTCCCGCATAGAACAGCACACTCATAAAGATGGGAACCGTGAAATGAAAGTTCTCCCAGGCTTCCCCTTTTCTGTAGTAGGGCCGGCGTCTTCCCGCCCTCCGGCAGTGATCCAGATATTCCAGCAGATATCGGAGCCTTTCCCGGAATCCGCCGCAGATCACCAGAATTCCCAGGGAAATCACTGCCCCGGCTGCAAAAGCCGCCGCAATGCAGCGCAGAACAGCCTCTGGTCCCATAATGCCTCCAAGAGCGCAGAACAGCTTGATATCTCCGGGACCCAGCATGCGAAAATAGAACAGCCATCCCAGAAGAAACACAGGCAGGACAACTCCAAGAACAAATTCTCCTGTTCCTCTCCCCGCCTCCATCCGGCTGATAACAAAACCGGCAAGAAGGGAGCAGCAGATCCATCTGTTGCTGATCCGCATACAGAAAAGATCCATCATAACAGACACTCCGGCCACAGTAAGCGCCAGCATTCTGTCAATCGTAATCCGGCTACACACTCCTTTCCATAATGAAATTTTCATAAAAAATGGGATTTTATCCGTCTGACCTGACGGCAGGAATACCAGAAGATCTCTGGTGAGTTTTATTATAGAATACAGGTTATGGAATGTCCAGAAAATTCGTTCGCCAAATCCCGACACCGGGATCTGACATTTCCGGACAAACCAGTATTTTATTGCATCCTGCTATTTTTTTCTGTATAATACTGAAAGATGTGTAAGAGACGCAGGCGATTCTAAATTACAGAGGAGACGACAGCATGGAAACAAATATCAAGAAAATCGAGGACATGTCGCTGAATGCATGGCCATCCCATAAAATGGAGCTTTATGACGGCTGGATTCTGCGCTTCTCCTATTTTTACACACACAGAACCAACAGCGTAGAGCAGTTCGGAACCTCCTCCCTTCCCTGGCGGGAAAAAATCCCTTACTGTGAAAGAGAATACAAACGTCTGGGAACCCCGGCAATTTTCAAAATCAGTCCCCTGGTATCCCCGGACTTTGATTATACTCTGGAAAACCGCGGATATGAAATCCAGCATACTACGGACGTCATGACGGTCTGTCTGGACGAGGCCCTGCTGAACGCCCCCTTTCCGGACGTCACTTTTTCTCCCTCCATTCCGGACGCCTGGATCTACAGCCTGTTTGACCTGAAGGGAACCACCAGCATCATCCACCGCACAGTAGTTCCTTCCATGTACCGGGCCATTCCCAAAGAAACCGTCTGTGCCTCTGTTCAGAAAGACGGGCGGATTATCGCCACCGGACTCGGGATTCTGGACCGCGACTACATTGGAATCTATGCCATTCATGTAAAAGAACAGTACCGCCGGCAGGGCCTGGCCCGCCAGATCTGCACCGGACTGCTTACTGAGGGAATGAAAAAGGGAGCGCAGAACGCCTACCTTCAGGTAGTAGAGGGAAATACCTCCGCACAGAAGCTCTATTCCTCTCTTGGGTTCCGGCATTTTTATACTTACTGGTTCCGGGTACAGCCCCCGGACAAAATTCAGAATAACGCCTGATATTACTACAGGGCGCAGCTTTTTGGCTGCGCCCTGTTTCGGGGAATCGTATTTCTTTACATTTTTTCTTTGTCAGATTTTCTTATCTGAAAAGTCACACTGTCTTTTTCTTCAGGACTGCCGGAGTCACAGTTCCCACAACCAGAGAGGTAAGAGGACTGAAATACATCAGGCAGGTCAACACACTGTAAATCGGAATCAGAACAACGAACTGAACCAGTCTTCCCGGTATAATCGTATAAAAATTGTATCCCTCAAAAATTACCAGTCCCATGGTGGTCAGCACCAGAGAACTCAGAACAGCTGTAGCAACAACAGAAATCACAATTCCTGCCGTCTTGCCTTTCTTAGTCCTGTTGGCATACAGAGGCTTTGCCAGAGCGGGAAGAAGTCCCCAGCAAATCGCCGCCGCGGTAATAAAGGGGTCTATGGCGTATCCCTTCATGAAGCATCCGAGGATATCAGCGCTCAGGCCGCAGACAGCGCCTGCTGCCGGTCCCATCCACAGACCTGCCAGAATCGTGCACACGCTTCCCACAGAAATCCGGTATGCTCCCAGCTCTACTACAAACACTCTTGTAAGCACAAGATGCATAGCCACCAGAAGAGCCATAAACACCAGAGTCTTCACATTCCAATAAGTTTTGTACTTGTTTTTCTGCATAATAAAAACACCTCCATAATGTTTTCACAGAATTAGAGTAGTTACCATAAATAATAATCCCTCCACATTATGAGATGTTCTCATATGTAGCAACGGGTGCGGAAAATATATCGTAAGCCTTCTCCTTCCTGCAGCTTTTCGTTTCACGGCGACTCCCCAGCCAATGAACACTTAACGCATAAATTCCTACTTCGCTATTATTTACTTGACCCTAAGTATATCACACTCTGCAGATATTTCAATAGCTTTTGTTAAAGAAATCACATAATTTTTCCGCATTCTTTTCCGGCACCGCCGAACCGCGTTTTTAAAAGGAAAACCGGCTGTTTCTGTGGTTTGTATGTGGAAGTTTGCAGAGGTTTCTGATATAATGAAAACGTTCAGCAGGTGAGAAACTCTTTCCTGCTTTGTATTGTTTTGAATTTTTTTCATATACTATCATAAGTGCAAACTACAGACTGTTTTCATGGAGGATGTATGATGAATAAAAATTCAGACAAGAAAAAAGAAAATCCTTATAATATCTCGTATGAAAATTACCTGGATACCAACGCCTGTACAGAATGTACCGGTCTTATGCAGAACGCTGCCCGGAACCGGGATGAGTGGGAAGCATATCGTGAAATTTTTGATTTTTCGGCCCAGGCGCCGGAATCAGAAACACCCCGGGACTGAAGGCCCGCGCCCAATATTCCGGTAATTTTATCCTGCCGGAGGAATTAGATGAATAAATTACGCATTGCATGTATCTGTCTTCCCTGCGCCCTGCTTCTCGCCGGCTGCAGTCCCCGGGCTGTCATAGAGCAGTTCGTCTCCACAGACAACTCCGCTGTCCAGGAACCAGCCCCTGACAGTAAGCGTGTATATATGGATGAAATCCATGGAACACTGGAAGATTTTGACGGAAGCCAGCTGACTCTGCTGGATGACCCGGACACCTATGTTTTTGATATTTCCCAGGCCGCCCTGGAATGTGAAGGCGGTATGATCACCGGGGATGAGATCAGCGTCATTTACCAGGGACAGCTGACCAGTACGGACACCAGCACGGTGCAGGTATTAAAGGTGGTGGATGAATATCATAAGAAAACACAGCTGGAAGAGAAAACCACCTACGGTCAGGTGCAGAATCTGACAGAAAATACCATTACCCTGAAGTCCCGCACCGGCCGTGTCGCCACCTACCCGATTACAGGAACAGAACAATACTACCAGAACGGCATTCGAGCCGGCGTCTGGGTCTATCTGCATTATAAAGGCAGCTTCGGCCAGTCGAAATCCGACGACCCTGCGGTGCTCAACGCTTCCCATCTGAAAGTGCTCAGTGTTTCAGATATCGACCCTCTTGCCGTTCCTGCCCCTACCCCAACGCCTGTGCCGGCGGAAGGGCAGACTGCGGAACAGGAGAAAAAATTCCGGGCAGTGATTCAGAGCATCCGTCTGAACACCCTGCAGGTGACCGTGGCGAATTCCAGCACTGTCCTGAATCTGAATCTCTCGGGAATTCCCTGCTATTTCAGCGGAGGCGCTTCCTCAGGTTCCTCTGTGACAGTCACCTATACCGGAGACTTTAACGGGCAAAACCTTGAGGGAATCACTCTTTTAGGCGTCACTGGAGAAATTCCCGAAAATATGAATGAACGTGAGATCGGCTTTTCTGTTACAGGAGAAATCACCGCCTCCACGGCCAATACCATTACTCTGCTGACCACCGACGGCATAAGCGTCACCTGCCGTACAGACGGAGCCGATAACACTTCCACCGGCGGACTGCTGACCGGAAGCTCTGTCAAAGTTACTTTCAATCCGGCGGATTCCAGAGAATCCAACATATATACCTGTCTGAAAATTGAGGACGCCTGAAATTTTCTATTTTTTAAGGAGGCAGACAAAAAGAGCGGAATCCGCCCCTTTGTCTGCCTCCTTAAAAACTTTTTTCTTCTTCCTTTTCTCAGTTCCGGCGGAATCTTTTTTCTATCTCTTCCTGGCCCTGCCTGATCCATTGTTTTACCTCCGGGGAATCTCCCAGAGTATCCAGAAAAGCCCTGTACTCTTCCTGAATTCCGGCGCCGTGCATTACCCGGTAGGCTCCGGCGTCGCTTCCCAGAGCTGCTTTTACTCCCTTGTCATAAGCCTTCTTCAGATTTTCCTCACCGCTTCTGATAATCGGCCTCAGCACCTCGTCCTGATATCTCCCGCAGCCCAAAAGATTTCTTACTGTCACAAGAGTAGGAACCCAGACAGTATGGCTGTCTGCCAGCATGGAAAGCGTTTCATCATCCATATAATTTCCATGCTCCAGACTGTCCACTCCGGCTTCAACAGCGGCCCGGACTCCGCAGACGCCATTGGTGTGGCTCATCACGGCAAATCCTTCTTCGTGGGCAATATGTACCATTTCCCGCACTTCCGCTCCTTCCAGCGGCACGCCTGTAATCTTTCCGTGATTTTCGAAATCAAGAAGTCCTGTTGTCATAATTTTTATAAAATCAGCGCCCTGTTTTTTTGCTTCCAGCACTAGCTGGTGAAATTCCTTCAGGCTGGAGAATCCTCTCCCCACAATTCCGCCGTAATGCCCCTCTTTATGTATCGCGAAAACGGGAGTGCGGTAATCAATTCCGTATTCCGGGGCAAGCTTTTTTGCCAGGGCCGATACCCCCCGCGCATCTCCGCCGTCCCTTACAAAAGAGACTCCCGCCTTCTGATAAGTCTCCAGGCACTTTCGCACAAGCTGTTCATCCGGCCCATGTTCGTGCCTTTTTACCGCTGCCTGATAATTGATTCCGTCCATAATTACATGGGCATGGCATTCCCCGAACATTTTTTGTCACCTCATATATCTTTTGTCTTCCGTCTGATTTCTGAGTTTTTCTTCCTGAAAAGATTTTCCGCCAAAACCCGCAGCTCCGCCAGAGATATTTTACTGGCGGAAAAATCTCCGGATTTCTTCCTCTGTGGCTTTTACCGACCCCTGGGCAAAGAAGGGTTTTCCGCCGCCCCGTCCGTTCAGCGCCTGGTTCATTTCTCTTACAAACTGACGGAGATCCCCGTCTTTTTCGCCAATAGCATATTTATATGTTCCGTCCGGGTTTTTGGAAAAGACCGCACAGCACCCGGCGCATTTCTGCATCACTGCGTCGGCCATCCTCCGCACGCTGTCCGCGTCAAGACCTTCGTGGAACAAAAGCACGCTTCCTGCTCCTTCCCATCTGTCCGCCTCTGTCCGGCACAGCTCCTGCTCCAGATGGAGAAGCTGCCCTTTCAGACGGTAATTTTCTTCCCAGAGTCTTTCTACCGCCTGGGCCGTCTCTTCTGTTTTGGCGGAGAGCTTTACGGAAATCCGGCGGTTCTGTTCATTGATCCCGTTCAGATAATCCAGCACTCTTTTTCCGCTGATCATGGTCACGCGGACGCCTTCCCGGAAATTTTCCACTCCCAGGATCTTTACCATGCCGATCTCTCCTGTATGCGCAACATGGGTTCCGCAGCAGGCGCACAGATCCGCCCCTGGAAATTCCACCAGCCGTATCTTTCCTTCCAGATCCTTTTTGCTTCTGTAAGGAAGGCTTTTCCGTTCCTCCTCCGAGGGATAGAAAATCTTCACTGCACTGTTTTCCCATATTTTTTCATTTGTTTTTTCTTCTATCTCCGCAAGCTGATCCTTTGTGAGCACGCCGCTGAAATCGATTGTGATTACATCGCTTCCCATGTGAAATCCGACATTTTGATAACCGTAAGCCTGGTGAACAAGCCCGCTTACCATATGCTCTCCCGAGTGCTGCTGCATCAGATCAAACCTGCGCTCCCAGTCAATCTGTCCTTCCACTGCCGTTCCCGGTTCCAGAGGTTCCGCTGTATAGTGGATCAGCTCCCCGCCTTCTTCCTGGACATCTGTAACCGCTATGCCATTCAGCGTTCCCAGGTCGCAGGGCTGTCCGCCTCCTTCCGGATAAAAGGCGCTTTGATCAAGAAGGATCTGATATCCCTTCTCCGCCTTCCTGCATTCTCTGACTTCCCCGTGGAACTCTCTTGTGTATACGTCTTCATAATATAATCTTTTTGTCTCTGTCACTTTCAGCCGCCTTCTTTCTCCTGTAATCGATCATAAACGTAGGCCCCGGCAGATCTTATTTTCCCTTCTGCTGAAGCTCTGCTTATTTTCAGTATAACACAGCTTTTCCGTCATGAACAGATTTCCCGGAAAATGACTCCCCGGTCAGGAGATTTCTGCGGGAAGACAGACAAATGCGGCCCCTGAAAGAGCCGCATTTGTCTACCGAATATTTTATTCAAAAGAAAGGTTGTATTTCTCAATACTTACAGTTGCTTTTCCCTGTGCCGAGAAAGTGATCCCGTCTGCTTCCTGG